>JANNTQ010000277.1:0-24963 GCA_031394435.1 Betaproteobacteria bacterium | reverse complement strand
CCAAAGCGCAGCAGCACCGGGCCGCACATCGAGAGGCCGAAGGGGATCAGCGGCGGCGTGCCGGCGTAGCCGCACTCCTCCTCGAACAGGTAGCGCTGCACCACGCTCCAGCCAGTGCCGCCCCATTCCTTGGGCCAGGAGGGCGCCACCCAGCCCTGCTTGGCGAGGATCCTGTGCCAGCGCAGCAGGTCCTCGCGCGTCAGTTCGTCGTAGTTCGCGATCTTCTCGCGCAGGTCGGCCGGCAGGTTGGCCTTCAACCAGCCGCGCACCTGGTCGCGGAACGCCAGTTCTTCCTGCGAATAGTTGAGGTCCATGCTCGCCCTCCGGTGAATGGCGCCATTGTATGATCCGCGGGGATCGATAGCCAAGATGCGCATCGAACAATTCGACGTGGTGATCGTAGGCGCCGGCCTGTCCGGAGTGGGGGCCTGTGTGCACCTGCGCCGGAAGTGTCCGGACAAATCTTGGGTCATCCTCGAAGGTCGCGACTGCATCGGCGGCACCTGGGATCTGTTCCGCTATCCCGGAGTGCGCGCCGACAGCGACATGCACACGCTTGGCTACAGCTTCAAGCCGTGGCGCGAAGCAAAGTCGATCGCCGACGGCCCTTCGATCCTCGAATACGTGAAGGAGGCGGCGCGCGAGCACGATGTCGAGCGCCACATCAGGTACCGACACAGGGTCAAAAAGGCTGCCTGGTCCAGCAAAGACGCGGCGTGGCAGGTAGAGGCCGAGCGCGGGGAGTCGGGCGAGAAGGTCCGCTTCACCTGCAACTTCCTCTACCTGTGCGCGGGCTACTACAGTTACCGGCAGGGCCACACCCCCGAGTTTGCCGGCCGCGAGCGGTTCAAGGGGCTGGTCGTCCATCCGCAGGAGTGGCCGGGCGACCTCGACTACGCCGGCAAGCGCGTGCTGGTGATTGGCTCGGGCGCCACGGCAATGACCCTGGTGCCCTCCATGGCGAAAGCCGCCGGCCATGTCGCGCTGCTGCAGCGCTCGCCAACCTATGTCGTCTCCCGGCCGGAGCGGGACGCGATCGCGAATTTCCTGCGCAGGGTCCTGCCCGAGCGCTGGGCGTACGCGGTCACGCGCTGGAAAAACGTCGCGTTCCAGCAGCGCGTGTACCGGCGCACGCGGACCCATCCGCACCTGGTGAAGAAGGTACTGCTCGACATGGTGCGCAAGGAGCTCGGGCCTGATTTCGACATCGAGACGCATTTCACGCCGCGCTACAACCCCTGGGACCAGCGCCTGTGCCTGATCCCGGACAGCGACCTGTTCGAGGCGATCCGGTCAGGCAAAGCCTCCGTCGTGACCGACCAGGTGGAGTCCTTCACGGAGAAGGGCGTGCTGCTGCAGTCCGGCAAGGAGCTCGAAGCCGACATCATCGTCACGGCCACGGGATTGAACCTGGTGCAGCTGGGCGAGTTGCAGTTCTGCGTGGACGGCAAGCCGGTCGATTTAGCCAAGACCTGGACCTACAAGGGACTGATGATTTCCGGCGTGCCGAACCTGGTCTCGACCTTTGGCTACATCAACGCGTCTTGGACTCTCAGGGCCGACCTGACGGCGGAGTATGTCTGCCGGCTGCTCAATCACATGCACCGGCGCGGCGCGAGGCAGGCCACGCCGCGCCTGCGCTCCGGCGATGCAGGCATGCCCGGGCGTCCGTGGATCGACGGTTTTTCCTCCGGCTACATGCAGCGGGCGATGCACTTGTTTCCCCGGCAGGGCGATCGCGAGCCCTGGATCAATCCGCAGAACTACGGCCGCGACAAGAAGATGATCCGCAGCGGCGCGCTCGAGGACGGCGTGCTGCAATTTTCGAATCCTGCCTTGCGCAACGCAGCCTAGTCGGCCGCTCAGGCGCCGAACACCACCGGCAGCTGGCGCGGGCCGCGCACCGTGCCTTCCGACCAGGTTACTTTCTCGCCCTCGGCCAGGTGGAACTCCGGGATGCGCTTGAGCCACTCTTCGAGCGCAACGCGCAGTTCCATGCGCGCGAGATTCGAGCCGATGCAGCGGTGGATCCCCAGGCCGAAGGCCGCGTGCCGGTTCTCCTTGCGGTCGATCAGCACTTTGTCCGCATCGGGGAACATCGCGGGGTCGCGGTTCGCTGAGGGGAAAGACAGCAGCACCATGCCTCCCGGCTTCATCGCGCAACCGTTGATCGTCACTTCCTTGACCACCTCGCGCGCCATGGTGACCGGCGCGTAAGCGCGCAGCAACTCCTCGACCGCTGTGTCCATCAGCGAAGGATCGGCGACCAGGCGCCGGCGGTCCTGCGCGTGGGTCGCCAGGTGCCACAGGCTGGCGCCAATCGCGCTCCAGGTAGTGTCGATGCCGGCGATCAGGATCAGGCGCAGGGCGCCGATGCGCTTTTCCTCCGCGACCGGCTTGCCCTCATGCTGCAGGTCCATCACGTAGCTGACCAGGTCGTCACCGCGCTGCGTGCCGCGGCGAGCCATCTGATCCTTGAAATAGACGCTCATCTCCTTGATCGCTTCCATCGCTTTTTGAGGATCGTAGATGCCCACCTCGAGCGCCATCTTGATCCAGTGGCGGAACCGGTCGCCGTCCTCCTCGGGCACGCCGAGCATGTGCGCGATGACGCGCGTCGGGATGTGTTGCGCGTAGGCGGTCGCGGCGTCGCAGCGGCCCTCGCCGATGAAGCGGTCGATCAACCGGGCGCACAGGGCCTGCGTGCCTGGCGTGAGCTTTTCCACGGCCTTGGCATTGAAGGGCGGCAGGAGCGGCATGCGGTCCGCGCGGTGCTCGGGGGGATCGGAGGTGATCGGTGGGCTCGGCAGTAGCACCTCGAGCTTCTTGTCGCGCACGACGACCCGCCGCGAGGAGAAGTGTTCGGTGTCGTAGGCGATATCGCGCACGTCCTGGTAGCGGGACGGAAAGTACGCCCCGCCCTCGAAGCGCTCGCTGTGCGCGATCGGGCAGCGCTGTCGCAGCCCGTCCCAGATCGGAAACGGATTCTCGATCCAGCGCGGATCGATGTGGTCGAAATCGATTGCCCAGTCCTTGACGGGCGGTCGGGTGCTCATCGGTAGTATCTCCTCAGTCCTTGCCGCTCATGCGCACGGCGTGCTCGGGGCAGTTCTTCACCGCGAGGCGCGCCTTCTCCTCCAGAGCCGGAGGCACCGAGCCATCGCCCTTGGCCCTGGCATTGCCGTAATCGTCGACTTCGAACAATTCGGGTGCGATGGCGTAGCAGCGGTTGTGTCCCTGGCAGCGCTGCGCTTCGACCCAAACCTTGAAACCCGCCTTGCCGCTCATGCGACATTCCTCCGCAAGTGAATCACTGCCACTTCAAACGATGGTCACGCCGCCGTCCGCAACGATCACCTGGCCGGTGATGAAAGCGGCGGCCTCCGAAGCGAGGAATGCGGCGATGCCGCCAATGTCCCGCGGCTCGCCCAGGCGCCGCAGGGGAGTTGCGGCCTCGCGCTCCTTGCGCCGCACCGGGTCCTCCCACAGGGCCTTGGCGAAATCCGTCTTGATCAACCCTGGGGCGATGGCATTCACGCGCACGTTCTTCGGCCCCCACTCGGCGGCCAGATTCTTCACCAGCATGTGGTCGGCGGCTTTGGACATGCCGTAGGCACCGATCACGGTGTTGGCGATGATGCCGCCGATCGAGCCCACGGTGATGTAGCTGCCGCCGCCGCGCTCGGCCATGCCGGGCAGCGTCATCGCCGCAAGCCACAGCACGCTCTTCACGTTGTTGTTGAATATCTTGTCGAACGCATCGTCCGGAATCGCGGCGAGCGGCCCGTAATAGGGATTGGAGGCCGCGTTTGAAACTGCGATGTCGATCCGGCCCCAGCGCTTCAGCGTCGCGTCCACCAGCGCCTGCAGCTCCTCTTTCCGGGACACATTGCAGGGCTGCGCCAGGACTTGGTAGCCCTGCTTGTCGAATTCGGCCCGCACCTGCTCGCAGGCCTCCGCCTTGCGGCTGGAGACCGTCACTTTGGCGCCGGCGCGCGCCATTTCCTCGGCGATGGACTTGCCGATGCCGCGCGTCGAGCCGGTGATCAGCGCGACTTTGCCGCTCAGGTCAAATGGGGATTTCACCTTGATTCCTCTCGAAATTCCGCTATGCGAAATATGAGCCGGCTAAGTTGACAGCCGGCTGTCGCCGACCGAATATCGAAATGCGAAACATTCTGCTGCACCCCCGCCGCAGTGACAACGAAGAGAGGAGCCGCCATGGGCGCGCCCGAGTCGACCGCACCGCTTTCCCCCGCCGAGCCGCACTTCAGCTACGAGCACGAAGGTGACCGCCAGTTTGCCACCACTTTGGCGCGCGGCCTGGAAGTTTTGCGCTGTTTCACGCCGCTCGAGCCGCTGCTCGGCAACAAGGAGATCTCGATGCGCACCGGCCTGCCCAAGCCGACCGTATCGCGCCTCACCTACACGCTCACCAAGCTGGGCTACCTGCGCCACAACATGCGCCTGGGAAAATACCAGCTCGGCTCCGCGGTGCTGTCGATCGGCTACCCGCTGCTCGCCTCGATGAGCGTGCGCCAGATCGCGCGCCCGCTGATGAAGGAGCTGGCCGACTACTGCAACGGCTCGGTGTCGATGGGCATGCGCGACCGCCTGAGCATGGTGTACGTGGAGTCCTGCCGCAGCGGCAACGGCATCGCCACGCTGCCCGACATCGGCACCGCGGTGCCGATGGCGCAGTCGGTGATCGGCCGCGCCTTCGTCGCCTCCTGCACGCCGCCGGAGCGCGAAGCGGTGCTCAACCAGATGAAGGTCAAGGAGCCGGAAATGCACCGCAAGTACCGGCCGCAGATCGACAAGGCGCTGGAGGACATCCGCGGCCGCGGCTTCTGCGTGTCGCTGGGCGAGATCCGGCGCGAGGTGCACGCGGTCGGCGCGCCGATGCGGCGCACGGTGGACGGCGAGGTGATGGCCTTCAACTGCACGGTGCCCGCGTTCATCCTGAAAAAGGGCCAGCTCGAGGACGACATCGGCCCGCGCCTGGTGGCGATGGTGCGCAACATCGAGGCCTCGCTCGGCATGCACTGAGCGCAGCCGCAGGCTGCTACGATAGGCCCCGCATCCTCACG
The DNA here is from genome assembly GCA_031394435.1 of Betaproteobacteria bacterium. Classification (GTDB taxonomy): domain Bacteria; phylum Pseudomonadota; class Gammaproteobacteria; order Burkholderiales; family SG8-39; genus JAABQT01. The sequence continues at coordinate 19,873 of JANNTQ010000277.1, read as the reverse complement.
GAGGAGGGGCCATGAAAACAGTTGCTGCAATTCTCGCCGCGTCGCTCGCGGCGCTTCCGCTCCACGCCCAGCAGTTCCCGCAGCCCGGCAAGCCGGTGCGCATTGTGGTGCCGTTCGCGCCCGGCGGGCAGACCGACATCCAGGCGCGCGCCATCGCGCAGAAGTTCGGCGAATCGCTCGGTGCCGCCGTGGTGGTGGAGAACAAGCCCGGCGCCTCAACCATCATTGGCGCGCGCGAAGTGCAGAAGGCGGCGCCCGACGGCCATACGCTGCTCTATACCATCGCCACCCACGTGCAAATTCCGCACCTGTACAAGGAGGCGCCCTGGGACGCATTCCGGGACTTCACCCCGATCACCGCCGGCGCCAAGTCGGCGACCATCCTCACGGCGCATGTGTCGCAGCCCTACGATTCGATCCGCGGTCTGGTGGCCTACGCCAAGGCCAACCCGGGCAAGCTCAACTACGCCTCCTTCGGCGCCGGTTCCACCTCGCACCTGAACGGCGAGCTGTTCAAGCGGCTCGCGGGCATCGACATCGTGCACGTGCCCTACAAAGGCAGCGGCGACGCGATGCAGGGACACCTGTCCGGCGTGACGCAGATCTTCTTCGATGGCCCGACCACCGCCATCGCCAATGCCGGTACCGGGCGGGTGAAAATGCTCGCCGCGGCCGCGGAGACGCGCTACGCCGCACTGCCAAACCTGCCGACCCTGCGCGAACTGGGATACGACGTCGGCATGTGGGGCTACCTCTGGTTCTGGGGCCCGGGCGGCATGCGCGCCGCCACGGTGGACGCGGTGTACCAGCATCTCGCCAAGGCGATCCTGCACCCGGATGTGAAGGAACTGTTCGCCAAGGGCGGCTCGGAGGCGTCGGGCATGCCCCCGGCGGAAATGGCGCGCGTCGCGCGCGAGCTCGACCAGCGATGGAGCGCGGTGATCCGCGAGGTCGGCGTAAAGCTCGACCAGTAAATGCCGGGCCCGCTTTCCGGCATCAAAGTCCTCGAATTCGAAGCGATCGGCCCGGGGCCTTTCGCCGGCATGCTGCTCGCCGACATGGGCGCGGACGTGCTGCTGGTGGACCGCCCTGCGTCTTCCGGTCTCGGCCTGAAGCGCGAGCGCTGGATGGACGTCATGCTGCGCGGCCGGCGCTCGGTGACGCTGGACCTCAAAGCGAAGGACGCCGCCGCCGCCGCGCTGGAGCTCGCCTCGCGCGCCGACGCGCTGATCGAGGGTTTCAGGCCAGGGGTGATGGAGCGCCTTGGCCTCGGCCCGGATGCTTGCTTGAAGCGCAACCCGAAGTTGGTCTACGGCCGCATGACCGGCTGGGGCCAGGACGGGCCGCTCGCGGCGCGCGCCGGGCACGATATCAACTACATCGCGCTCGCAGGCGTGCTGCACGCCTTCGGCCGCAAGGGGCAGGCGCCGGTGCCGCCGCTGAACCTGGTGGGCGACTTCGGCGGCGGCGGCATGCTGCTCGGCTTCGGCATCGCCTGCGCGCTGCTGCACGCGCAAAAGTCCGGCCAGGGCCAGGTAGTGGACGCCGCGATGGTGGAAGGTGCGGCGCTGCTGGCGGCGATGTTTTCTGGCTTCCTCGCCGCCGGCGGCTGGACAGAAGAACGCGGCGCCAACATGCTCGACACCGGCGCCCCCTGGTACGACTGCTACGAGACCAGTGACGGAAAGTACGTCGCCATCGGCGCCATCGAAGCCAAGTTCTTCGAGGAGCTGGTGCAGCGCCTGCGGTTGCGCGGCCTGCCGCCGCAGAACGAGCGCGCGCGCTGGCCGGAAATGCGCGAAACTTTCGCCCGCAAGTTCAAATCGAAGACGCGCGACGAGTGGTGTGCGGTGTTCGAGGGCTCGGACGCCTGCTTCGCGCCGGTGCTGACGTTTTCGGAAGCGAAGCGCCACCCGCACAATCTCGCGCGCAAGGGATACGTGAACGTGGCGAAAGTAGAGCAGCCAGCGCCAGCGCCGCGATTTTCCGCCACAGCCGCCGCCGTGCGGCGCGATCCGCCGGAGCGCGGCGCGGGTGGGCGCGCGGCGCTCGCCGAATGGGGATTCGCGGATGCAGACATCCGCCGGCTGCGCTCCGCCGGCCTGGGATTCGCCGACTAGGGAGCACCGATCCGCCTTCATCGCCGCCATCGCCTGGTGGCTGGGGCGGCAGCTCTTCTAGTGCCGGTGCGCCGGCTGGCGCGCGCCGGCCTCCTCGACCGAGAGCTCGAGTTTCAGCTCACCGCCCTTTTCCAGCTTTAGCGTCAGCGGTAGCTTTTCGCCCTTTTGTAGCGCGCGTTTGAGGTCCGTCAGCATCAGGTGGGCCCCTCCCGGTTTCAACTCGAAGCTGCCGCCCGCCGGGACTTCGAAGGCCTGCACCTGGCGCATCTTCATCACCTCTCCCTCGCGAATCGTGACGTGCATCTCGACGCGCCCCGCCACCGGCGAGGACGCGCCGATGACGCGGTCGGCGGCGCCTGCGTTGCGCAACTGCATGAAGCCCGCGCCCACCTTCGACCCCGGCGGCGTGGCGCGCGTCCAGGGCTGGTACACGCTCACCTGCGCCCAGGCGGGCAGGGCGCAGAACAACAAGGGGATCAGCCAGCGGCGCATCGCTTGTTCTCCTCTTCCTGCAGCTTTCTCCAGAACACCTTCCCGGTCGCAGTCCTGGGCAGTTGCTCGACGAACTCGACGATCCGCGGGTACTTGAACGCGGCCATGTGCTCTTTCGCCCAGGCGACCACGTCTTCCTCGCGCACGCGTCCGCGCGAAGCGGCTTTCAGCACCACCATCGCCTTCACTGTTTCTCCCCGGTGCGCATCGCGCGTGCCGATGACGCAGGCCTCCTGGATGTCCGGGTGCGCGTACAGCATTGCCTCCACCTCCGCCGGCCACACCTTGAAGCCGGAAGCGTTGATCATGCGCTTGAGGCGGTCGGTGATGAAGAAGTAGCCCTCTTCGTCGTAGTAGCCCAAGTCGCCGGTGCGGAAGAACTGCTTGCCGTCGTGCTCGATGAAGGCCTCCGCGGTGGCCTTGGGCTGTTTCCAGTAGCCCTGGAACACCTGCGGGCCGTGGGTGATGATCTCGCCGACTTCGTTGGGCCCCAGTTCCTTGAACGTCAACGGGTCGATCACCCGCGAGTCGGTGTCGAAGAAGGGGATGCCTGCGCACTGGCGCTTCGGCCGATGCGGCGGATTGGAGTGCGATGGAGCGGACGTCTCGGTGAGCCCGTAGCCTTCGATGAAGGCCAGCCCCACGCGCTCCTGCAGCTTCGCCGCCACCGCCTCGGGCATCGCGGCGCCACCGCCGCCGATGCGCACGAGCGAAGACAGGTCGACCTTCGACAACTCCGGATTGGCGAGGAAATCCACGATCATGGTGGTGATCCCCGTGACGCTGGTAACGCGGCAGCGCTGGATGAGTTCTGCTGCGAGCTTGCGGTCCCAGCGCGTCATCAGCACCGAGGTGCCGCCGAGCTGGATCGGCACGTTCATGTTGGCCTGCATGCCGGTGAGATGGAACAGCGGCAACACGCCGAGCACCACCGCCTCGCTCGAAGACTGGGCCCAGGCGCAGGCTCCCGTGCTGGTGGCCAGCAGGTTCGCGTGCGTCAGCATGGTGCCCTTGGGATGGCCGGTGGTGCCCGAGGTATAGGGCAGCACCGCGAGATCGCCGGGGCCGGCGGTTTGCGGGCTGGGCGCGTGCCCGGCCGCCAGCGCCTGGTTCCATGAGGCAACGGCGAGGCGCGGCACGCGCACGAAGTCCGGCAGGTCGAGGTCCGTGGCTTCGCGCAAATAGTCCGCGTAGGTCCCCAGCACGCAGTGCGCGAGTCCCTTGCCCAGGTGCGGCTCGATCTCGCTGAACAGGTCCTGCGTGCTGACGATCACACGGGCGTCGGAGTCGGCGACGTAGTACGCGAGCTCGTCGCGCCGGTTCATCGGGTTGACCGGCACCACCACTGCGTCGGCGCGCAGGATGGCGTAGTAGCCGATGACGAACTGCGGGCAGTTCTGTGCGTAGAGCAGTACGCGGTCACCACGGCGCACGCCGCAGGCATGCTGCAGATGGCCGGCCAGCGCCTCGGCCGAGCGCTGCAGCTCGGCGTAGGTGATGGTCGTGCCGTAGTAGTAGATCGCGCCCTTGTCCGGGTAGCGCCGCGCGCTCACTTCGAGGTTGTAATACAGGCTGGTGCGCGGCACCGAAAGCGATTTCGGCACCCCCGGCGGCCAGTGGGCGTAGTGGCGGGTGAACATCACAGCGCGTAGCGCTTCACCGCTTTCTCATCCCACTGCATGCCGATGCCGGGCCGGTCGGGAATCAGCACGTGGCCGTCCTTCAGCCGCGCGGGCTCTTCGAGTATCGGGTCCGCCCAGTCGACATACTCCAGCCAATGGCAGGTCGGCGTCACCGCCAGCAGGTGGCAACTCACTTCCGGGAACAGGTGGCTCGACATCTCCATGCCGGCGCCCTGCGCCAGCGCCGCCGCGCGCATCCAGCCGGTGACGCCGCCGACCTTCTGCGCATCGGGCATCGCAAAATCACAGGCGCCGGCAGCGAGCGCCTGCGCCATCTGCTCCGGCCCCTTTATGTTCTCGCCGATCTGGAGCGGCGTGGCAACCTCGCGCGCGATGCGCGCGCTGCCGGCGAAATCGTCAGCGCGCACCGGCTCCTCGATCCAGTGGACGCCGCCCTCCGCGTCGATCATGCGGCCGCGCTTCAACGCCTCGGCCACTGTCAGGCCCTGGTTGAAATCCACCATCAGTGTGATTTTCGGCCCGATCGCCTTCTTCACGGCGCGCAGGGCCTCGAGGTCGTCCTTGGCGTCCGGGCGGCCAAGGCGCAGCTTCACGGCGCCAAAGCCTTCCGCAACGAGCTCGCCGGCCTCCTTCATCAGCGGCTTGAGAGGCATGATGCCCAGGCCCTTGGAGTTGTAGGCGAGCACCGGGCGCGGCGCGCCGCCCAGCAGGCGCACCAAAGGCTGCCGCATCGCCTGCCCCAGTGCGTCCCATGCGGCCATGTCGATCCCCGACATGGCAAACAGCACGATGTTGTGCACGCCGAGCAGCGTGTAGCGTTTGCGCAGCTTCGCCTCGATGTCGAAGGGCGCCACCACATCGCCCTTGAGCATATCGGCCATCGCCTCGACCAGCGCGGCGATCGGTTTCAGGTTGTGCCGGCCGATGGCGAACAGGTAGGAGCGCCCGACGATACCGGCGTCGGTCTGCAGATCGATCAACAACAGCGCTGCGACGCTCACCGCGCCAGTGCTGGTAGCGAGGGGCCGTTTCATCGGCGCAGCGACGGCGCGCACGCGAACTGCCTTGACGGTGAGCCGTCCCGCGCTCATGACCAGCGCCCAGCCTCGACCTGGTGGAAGAAATCCTCGACGACGCGGTTGAACAGCTCAGGCTCCTCCAGGTTGAGCGCGTGACCGCTCCTCGGAAACACCACCAGCCCTGCGTGCGGGATGGTGCGCTTCATCAGCAATCCTGGCTCGAGCGTGGCATCGTCCTCGTCGCCGGCGACGACGAGGAGCGGAGCGGAAATCTTCGCCATCTCGGCTTTGAGGTCGTACAGCGAAGGGCGGCGCGCCTGGTAGCCGAGCATGGTGTTGGCGGAGCCGAGCGCCGAATGCTCGGAGAAACGGCGCAGGAACAGCTCGAAGCCGCGCGGGTCCTTGGCCTTGAGCTGCAGGCGCGTGGGCCGGTGGCCATAGGTGGTGGCGGCCTTCGCCATGCCCTCCTCCAGCATCAACTTGGCATTCGCCCTGGCATCACGCTGGAACTCCTCCTTCTGCGAGGGGACCGCGCCATAGCCGCAGCCCGCGACCACCAGGCCGAGCGCCCTGCTGCTGTACTTGATGGCGAAATGCAAGGCAGCGAAACCGCCCATCGACAGGCCCACCACGTAGGCGCGCAGGATGCCTAGCGCGTCCATCACGGCGACGATGTCGTCGCGCGCGTGCTCCTGCGAGTATTGCTCGAAGCTCTCCGGCACATCGGAAGGCGGGTAGCCGCGCGCGTTGTAGGCGACGCAGCGGTAGCGCCGCGAGAAGTGCGCAAGCTGCGGCTCCCAGCTGCGGATGTCGCCGGCGAACTCGTGCACGAACACGACGGGCGTGCCGCTGCCGCATTCCTCGAAATGAATTTTCACGCCGTCGCCGGCTTTGATCTGGGGCATCTTGCTAGACTTCGGGCGAATGGATCTGAAGCTTAAAGGAAAGCGGGCGCTGGTGACCGGCGGTTCGAAAGGCATCGGCCGCGCCTGCGCCGAGGTGCTCGCCGCCGAGGGTTGCTCGGTCATGGTGGCGGCGCGCAACCCCCAGTCCGGGCCGCATGCCAAGGCCATCGATTTGTCGCAGCGCGGCGCGGCCGAGGCGCTGGCGGCCTGGGCGGGCGAGCTGGACATCCTGGTCAACAACGCCGGCGCGATCCCCGGCGGCGACCTGCTGCGCGTGGATGAGGACACCTGGCGCCGCGCCTGGGACCTGAAGATGTTCGGCTACATCAATCTCACGCGCCTGGTGTATGCGCGCATGAAGGCGAGGAAGGCCGGGGTCATCGTCAATATCCTGGGCAATGCGGGGGAGAAACTGGACGCGAGCTACATCGCCGGCAGCACCGCCAATGCCGGCCTGATGGCCTTCACCCGCACGCTGGGCGGCGCTTCGCACGCGGACGGCATCCGCGTCCTCGGGATCAATCCCGGGCCCGTGGCGACCGACCGCCTGAAGAGCCTGTTCCGCCAGCGCGCCGAGGCCAAGTTCGGCGACCCCGAGCGCTACCCGGAACTGTTCGCCGGGATGTCGTTTGGGCGGCCGGCGTCGCCCGAAGAGATCGCTTGGGCGGTGGCGTTTCTGGCTTCCGAGCGTTCCGCCTACACGACCGGTTGCATCCTCTCCATCGACGGCGGCCTGGCCTCGCGCTCTACGTAGCCTTGGCTAACTGGTAGCCGAAGCGCGGGAAGTGCACCATCACCGTCCCGGCGCGCGGGTCGGAGCGGCGAACGGCGATCTCGTCTGCCGTGCAGCTCAGCAACTCGCCTCGCACCGGGTCGAGCCCGGAATCCACCGGCATCACGTTGACCGTGTCGCCGAGGGCAATGCCGTCGGTTTCCACGGCCGCCGCGCCTGCGATGGGCGCCGGTTTCGAGGTGCGCGCGATCTCGAGCGCCTGCGCGCTGCTGAGCTCCGTGAATTTGCCGTGGCCGAGCGCCGCCATGCGCTCGATGTACGCCGTGGTCTGCGGAAACGAATCCAGTATCGGCCGCGCGATCGTCGCGCGCCACACCGGCCACAGCACGTGATACAGGGAGAAATCGGCGACGCAGGGCTGCGCGCCGAACAGGTAGGGCTGCGCCAGCTGCGCCTCGATGCCCGCCAGCGCATGGCGCAGGTTGGCCTTGCATTCGGCGAGCGGGCCGCGGCGCACGGTGCCGCCCTGGCGCAGCGCCGCGCGGTCCTTGGCGAACTGCGCGAGGTATTCCGGCGTGGCGTCGGGCAGGAACTCCTTCATCATGCCGCCGGGCTGGAAGCCAACTGGCACCGAGATATTGAACAGCACGTTGTCGGCGAAATACGCCGCCGCGCGCACGGCGTAGCGGTCCCGCTGCGGATAGATCGAGGGTGCCGGCGCGAGACGCTCAAGCACGCGCGCGATGAGCGCCGTGTCGCACCAGATGTCGGCGCCGGTCTGCAGGATCGGCGTCTTGCGGTAGCCGCCGGTGAGCGCGACGACGTCGGGCTTGGGCATCAACATCGGGATCAGCACCGACTGCCACGCCAGCTTTTTGTAGCCGAACATGACGCGGATCTTTTCGGCGAAAGGCGAGACGGGATAGTGGTGCAGGATCGGTGCGTTCATGGGAACATTCTAACCAAGGAGGCTCTCTTGAAGGCTCTGCTGTGCAAGCAGTTCGGCCCGCCCGAGTCGCTGGTGCTCGAGGACCTGCCCTCGCCCAGCGCAGGCGCGGGCGAGGTGGTGATCAGCATCAAGGCGGCAAGCGTCAATTTCCCCGACGTGCTGATCATCCAGAACAAGTACCAGTTCAAGCCGCCGCTGCCCTTCTCGCCCGGCAGCGAGCTCGCCGGCGTGGTGAAGGAAACCGGCGCCGGGGTGACGAATGTGAAACCGGGCGACAAAGTCATCGCCTTCACCGCTTTCGGCGCCTTCGCCGAGGAAGTGAAGACCGAAGCCGTGCGCCTGCTGCCGCTGCCCGAGGGCATGAGCTATGAGGAAGGCGCCTCTTTCATCCTCACCTACGGCACCACCGACCACGCGCTGCGCGATCGCGGCCAGATGAAGGCCGGCGAAATCTTGCTGGTGCTCGGCGCCGCGGGCGGCGTCGGCGTAGCTGCGATCGAGATCGGCAAGGCGCTCGGCGCGCGCGTCATCGCCTGCGCTTCGAGCGACGAGAAGCTCGCCGTCTGCCGGCAGCACGGCGCGGACGAATGCATCAACTACGCCTCCGAAGACCTGCGCGAGCGCATCAAGGCGCTCACCGGCGGCAAGGGCGTGGACGTCATCTATGACGCGGTCGGCGGCCCCTACAGCGAGCCCGCGTTCCGCTCCATCGCCTGGCGCGGCCGGCACCTGGTGATCGGCTTCGCCGCGGGCGACATCCCGAAGCTGCCGCTCAACCTCACGCTGCTCAAGGGCGCCGCGGTGGTCGGCGTGTTCTGGGGCGACTTCACGCGGCGCGAGCCGAAGCTGTTCGCCGAAAGCGCGCGCCAGCTCGCCAGGTGGTACGCGGAGGGCAAGCTCAAGCCGCATGTGTCTGCCACTTACCCGCTGGCCAGGGCGGCGGAAGCGATGAACCTGCTGGCCTCGCGCCAGGCGAAGGGCAAGGTCGTGATCCGCATCGGTGCTTAGCAGCCTCGCCGAGGCGCTGTTCGAGAAGATCGTTGCTGCCCTGCTGGTGCTGAGCGGCTGCGCGCTGCTGCTCAAGTAGACGGCGGCTCTCCGTCGCCGGGGCCCAGCGGCCTTTGCATCAGCACGGTGTCCACCCAGCGGCCGAACTTGTAGCCCGAGGAGCGCAGCGTACCCACGCGCAGGAAGCCGTGGCGCGCGTGCAGCCCGATGGACGCCGTATTGGCGCTGTCGCCGATCACCGCGATGACCTGCCGGTAATCGAGCCCCTCGCAGATGCGCACCAGCTCGCCGAGGACCCGGCTGCCGATGCCTTTGCCCAGGTGGCCGTCCTTGATGTAGACGGAGTCCTCCAGCGCGTAGCGGTAGGCCGAGCGCGCGCGGTAAGGCGCGCAATAGCCGTAACCGAAGATCTCGCTTCGCTCCACGGCCACGAGGTAGGGCAGGCCGCGGCCGGTGAGGTCCTGGTGGCGGCGGCGCATCTCCTCCACGTCGGGCGGCACCTCCTCGAAAGTGGCGAGCCCGTGCAGCACGTGATGCGCGTAGATACTCTGGATCGCAGCGAGATCGCCCTGCGCGGCGGAGCGGACTTCCACCTCAGCGGGAATAGCCGGGCTCTTCGCTGTCGAGGATGCGCTTGAGCGCGGCGAAGTGCGCGCCGGCATACTTGGGCGTGTCGGCGAGGATCATGCGGTAGGTCTCGCACACCACTTCCGGCCGCACTTTCCTGAACGGCAGGCCCGTGGCGCGCGCCAGCACCTGCAAACGGCACGCGCGCTCGAGGTAGTACAGCAGGTCGTACGCTTCGGCCACCGTCGGCCCGGCCACGATCACGCCGTGGTTGGCGAGGAACAGCACGCGCTTCGAGCCGAGCACCCGCGCCAGCCGGTCGCCCTCGGCTTCGTCCACCACCGGCCCGTTGTAGGTGTCGTCGTAGGCGATGTCGTCGGCGAAGCGTAGCGCGTTCTGCTCCACCATCTCCAGGCGCCCGGGCTCGGTGAGCGTGAGCGCGGTGGCGTAAGGCATGTGGGTGTGCAGCACGCAGGCGGCTCGCGGGTTGGCGAGGTGAATGCGCGAGTGGATATAGAACGCCGTCTTCTCGGCTTCGCCGTCGCCTGCGAGGATATTGCCCTGCGCATCGAGCGACAGAAGGTTGGACGCGGTGACCTCGCTCCAGTGCAAGCCGTAGGGGTTCAGCAGGAAGCGCTTGCCATCGGGCAGCATGAGCGTGAAGTGGTTGCACATGCCCTCGTGCAGGTCCATGCGCACCGCGATGCGGAATGCCGCCGCGAGGTCGATGCGCGCCTGGCGGTCGGCGGCGGAGGCTACGCCCGGCGTTTCCAGTTTCCCCATGGCGGCGATTATATGCGCCCCAAGGGAAAACGCCGCCTCGCGGCGCCCTTGTCTGCGCTTGTTCCCGATCTGGAATCGGCGGTAAGCTTGTACCGCCCAAGCACCGGCTCGGCCCGCTGCCGGCGCGCTCGCCGGCGGATCGCCGCAACGAAGACTTGCCTTGAAACTCGACAACCTGCTCGCGCGGCGCTAGCGAATCGCGCCAATGACCAACGGTGCGCGCATCGACGCGCTGCTCGCGGGTCCGGTGCGCGCCATCAATGTCGGGCTGGCCGGGTTTGCGCGCGCCCTCGCGGCGACCGGGGCGCAGGTTGCCCAGGTGGACTGGGCGCCGCCCGCCGGCGGCAATCCCGCGCTGCTCGCCGCCTTGCAGCGCCTGGACTCCGTGCTGGACGCCGTCGAACGGGCAAATCGCACGGTTCTCGAGCGCATCCTCGCCGCCGAACCTGTGCTGGTCGAGGTCAGGCGCGCGGGCGAACTGATCCCCGCGCTCGATGCGCGGCGCCTGGTGCTGCACGCGGGCCCGCCCATCGCCTGGGACCGGATGTGCGGGCCGTTGCGCGGCGCGGCTTGCGGCGCCATCGTGTTCGAGGGTTGGGCTGCCGATCTCGCCGCCGCCGAGCGCCTGGCGGCCTCGGGCGAAATCGAGTTCTCGCCCAACCATCATCACGGCGCGGTCGGGCCGATGACGGGCATCACCACGCGCAGCATGCCGTTGCTGGTGGTCGAGAACCGCGCGCAAGGCAACCGCGCCTGCTGCACCATCAACGAAGGTCTGGGAAAAGTGCTGCGCTTCGGCGGCAACGACGCCGAGGTGCTAGCGCGCCTCGCCTGGCTGCGGGACGAGTTCGGTCCGTTGTTGAATGAGGCGCTGAACCTAGCCGGCGGGGTCGCTCTGGGTCCCCTGATCGCGCGTGGCCTGGCGATGGGGGACGAAATGCACCAGCGCAATGTCGCCTGCTCATCCCTTCTGCTCAGGGCGCTGGCGCCCTCGCTGGCAGGGGCCGCCGCAGATCGGCAGGCCCTCGCGAGAGCCTTCGAATTCATGGGCGGCAACGACCAGTTCTTTCTCAACGTCGCGATGGCGATGGGCAAGAGCATGCTCGATCCGGTGAAAGGCCTCGCGCCGAGCACGGTGGTTACCGCGATGTGCCGCAACGGCACCGATTTCGGCATCCAGGTCGCCGCGACCGGCGAGCGCTGGTTCACCGCGCCGGTCGAGATGCCGCAGGGTCTGTATTTCCCCGGCTTCTCGGCCGCGGACGCGAATCCGGACATCGGCGACTCGGCGATTCTCGAGGCCGTCGGCCTGGGCGCCTTCGCCATGGCCGCCGCGCCCGCGGTGGCCGGGTTCGTCGGCGCGGGCGGGTTCAGCGAGGCGCTCGGCACCACGCGCGCCATGCTGGAAATCACCGCGGCGCGCAATCCGAGATGGGGCATACCGGCGCTGGATTTCGCCGGCGTGGCCACCGGCATCGACCTGCGCCGCGTGGTCGAGACCGGCATCGCGCCGGCGATCAACACCGGCATCGCACATCGCAAGGCGGGCGTGGGCCAGGTCGGCGCGGGCGTGGCCCGGGCACCGCTTGCATGCTTCGAACAAGCTTTGCTGGCCATTGGCGATGCCGCAGGTCTTTAACCAGGTCGAGAAAGGCCGCTACCTCGATTCCGTCGCGCTGATGCGCGTGTCGCGCCGGCTTGAAGCGCTGCCGGGCGTGCGCGCTGCGGCCCTGATGATCGGCACGCCGTCCAACAAGGCGCTGCTGCGCGATGCCGTCCTGCTCGCCGCCGAGGGCGAAGGCGCGGGCCCGAATGACCTGATCATCGCGGTGAGCGCAGCCGATGTGCAGGCGGGCCGCGGCGCGCTCGATTCGGCCTTGCGCTTTCTTGCCGATCAAGGCGACGGCGCCGCAGCGACCTTGCCGCACGCCCGCAGCGTTGCCGGGGCGCTCGAGCTGCTGGCGCAGGCGAACCTGGCGCTGATCTCGGTGCCGGGAGATTTCGCTGCGCTCGAGGCGCGGCGCGCCCTCGAGCGCGGGCTGCACGTAATGCTGTTCTCGGACAACGTGCCGCTCGAGGCCGAGGTCGCGCTGAAGCGCTTGGCGCGCGACAAGGGCCTGTTGATGATGGGGCCGGACTGCGGCACGGCGCTGATCGCCGGTACGCCGATCGCGTTCGCCAACGCGGTGCCGCGCGGCGCCATCGGCATCGTGTCGGCCTCGGGCACCGGGCTGCAGGAAGTCTCGACGCTGATGGCGCGAGCCGGCGGCGGCGTGTCGCAGGGCATCGGCGTGGGTAGCCGCGACCTGGATGCCCGGGTCGGTGCCTTGGCGACGCTGGTGGCGCTGGACGCGCTGCAGCGCGATCCCGCCACGAGCAGCATCGTACTGATCTCCAAGCCGCCGGCTGCTGCGGTCGCGGCGCGCGTGCTGGAGCAAGTTGCACGCTGCACCAAGCCGGTAGTGGTGTGCTTTCTCGGCCTGCGCGAAGCCGGGTTGCCGCCGAATGCGCGCTTCGCGCGCACGCTGCGCGCGGCGGCCGAGCTCGCTCTCGGGCGCAGATTGGACGCCGCAGCGCCCGCGCTGCCGGCGCGCCGCGCCGGTGCGCCCTGGGTGCGCGGCCTATTCTGCGGCGGCACTTTGTGCGCCGAGGCGCAGCTGGTTTTCCGCGACCGCGGCCTCGTAGTTCGTTCCAATGCGCTGCTGCCCGGTGCGGGCGAGCCGGCGCGTACAGGACACCTGTTCCTGGACCTTGGGGACGATGAATACACGCGCGGCCGCCCCCACCCGATGCTCGAGCCGGAAATCAGAAACCAGCATGTCCGGGAGGCGCTACGCGCGCCGGATGTCGCAGGCATTCTGCTGGACGTGGTGATCGGCTACGGGGCGCACGCAGATCCGGCGGGAGTGCTCGCTACCGAGCTTGCTTCGATGGCAAGCGCAGCACCGGCGATCATCGCTTCGGTCACCGGCACCGAGCAGGATCCGCAGGTATGGTCGCGCCAGGTCGCCAAGCTGCGCGCGGCCGGCGTCACGGTCGCCTCGTCGAACGCGCAGGCCGCGGAACTCGCGGCGAGCCTCGTGACCTAGGAGAACGCGCGCAGCGCGGCGTCGACCGCGGCGCCACGAGGCAGCTTGAATCCTTCGCCGCAAAGTACCGCTTCCAACGCGCCCAGGGTGATCAACACCGCGTCCTGGCGCGCGTTGTAGCCCATCGCGCCGATGCGCCAGATCCTGCCGTGCAGCGGCCCGAACGAGGTGCCGATCTCGACCCCGAAGTGGCCAAGGAGCGCGCGGCGGACTTTCTCGCCGTCCACCTCCCGGGGCACGAAGACTCCGGTGACGTTCGCCATCTTGTGTCTCTGGTCGCCGAACAGCGCCAGGCCCATGGCCTGCAGACCCGCCGTCAACGCACTGCATGCCCTGGCGTGGCGCGCAAAGGCGTTCGCAAGGCCTTCCTGCATCAGGATGCGCGCGCACTCGCGGGAGGCGTAGAGCATGGAGGTCGCCTCGGTGTGGTGGTTGAGCGCCTGGTCCGACCAGTAATCCATGATCATGGCGAGATCGAAATAGTTCGAGCGGATCACCGGCCCTTCGCCGTCCACGGCGTCGCTTGCGCGCAGGCCCTGTTCGGTATGCCTTCTGCGCAAAACGCGCTTCTCGGCGCGCGCGTTGAGCGTCAGCGGCGCGGCGCCCGAAGGTCCCCCAAGGCACTTCTGCAGCCCGGCGCTGACCACGTCGAGTTGCCAGGCATCCGCGGGAAGGTTCATGCCGCCGAGGGTGGCGGTGGCGTCCACATAGAGAAGCGCATCATGCTCGCGGCACAGGCGCCCCAGCTCCGCGAGCGGCTGCGCCATCGTGGTGGAAGTGTCGCCGTGGCTCACGGCGACCAGCACTGGCCGGAACGACTTGATCTCCCGCTCGAGCTGCTCCGGCGTGAAAACCGTCCCCCATTCGATCTCGATGCCCCGTACCTCGGCGCCGCAGCGCCTTGCGATCTCCACTTTCAAATGACCGAAGCGGCCGAAGATCGGAACCAGTACGCGGTCGCCGGGCTCGATGAGGGAAACGAGCGCCGCCTCCGTACCGGAGCGCGCCGTCCCGTCCACCACCAGCGTGCAGCGGTTCGCGGTCTGGAACACGCCGCGGTAGAGATCGGAGGTCTGCCGCATGTACGCGCGGAACTGGGGATCGAACTGGCCGAGCAGCGGCGCGCTCATCGCGCGCAACACGCGCGGGTCGGCGTTGACCGGCCCCGGGCCCATCAGCAGCCGCGGCGCCGGGTTCAGGTCCTGCAGCGCCTCATCCATGGGGATGTTGCTTCAGCCAGTGGCGCGCGATGTCGATGCGGCGCGTGATCCATACCTTTTTGGCGCGCACGTATTGCAGGAACCGCTCGAGAGATTTCACGCGGCCCGGCCGCCCGGCAAGGCGGCAATGCAGCCCGACCGACATCATGCGCGGCGCGTGCCGGCCCTCCTCGTACAGAATGTCGAACGAATCCTTCAGGTAGCTGTAGAACTGCTCGCCGGAGTTGAAACCCTGCGGCGTCGCGAAGCGCATGTCGTTCGCGTCCAGCGTATAGGGAACGACGAGCTGCGGCTTGCCGTAGCGCGTGTCGTACCAGGGCAGCTCGTCCGAGTAGTCGTCGGCGTCGTAGACGAAGCCGCCGTCCTCGACCACCAACTGGCGCGTGTTGGGGCTGGTGCGCCCGGTGTACCAGCCGAGCGGCCGCGCGCCCGTCAGGCGCTTCTGGATCTCGATGGCGCGCCGCATATGCGCCCGCTCGACATCGAGGGCAACGTACTGGTAGTTGATCCAGCGCCAGCCGTGGCTGGCGATCTCGTGCCCGGCCTTGCAGAATGCCTCCACCACGCTCGGATTGCGCTCCATCGCCATCGCGACGCCAAACACGGTGAGCGGCAAGTGGTACTTGCGAAACAGCGCGAGCAGCCGCCATACCCCTACCCTGGAGCCGTACTCGTACAGCGACTCCATCGACATGTGCCGCACGCCCTCGAGCGGCTGCGCGTTCACGATCTCGGACAGGAACGCCTCGCTCGCCTTGTCGCCGTGCAGGATCGAGTTCTCGCCGCCCTCCTCGTAGTTGAGGACGAACTGCAGCGCGAGGCGCGCGCCGCCGGGCCATTTCGCCCTGGGCGGGGTGCCGCCGTATCCGACGAGATCGCGAGGGTAGGTTGCGCTCAATGAACCGCTCCGAGCAGATCGAGCAGCGAGAGTGCGATGACTTCGGTGGCTTTGTAAAGATCATCGAGTTTCAGATTTTCGTCTGCCCGGTGGCCGTTCGCCTCGTCCAGGGTCCTCGGTCCGGCGCCGTACAGCACCGTCGGAATGCCGGCCTCGCTGTAGTGGCGCGCATCGGTGTAGAGCGGCACCCCGCGCGGCCCGATCTCCACGCCGAACACCTTGCGGGCGTGCGCCCGCAGCGCCTCGACCAGCAGCTCCTGCCCGGGGCGGGGAACGAACGGATTGGCGAGCAGGATCCTGCGCACTTCGACGCGGATGCCGGGCATCTTGCGCACCGATTCCCTGATCAGCGCGGTGATGAACTTTTCCGCCGCCCCGGGGATTTCGTCGGGCGTGATGCGCCGGTCGAGGCGAAACACCACCCGGTCGGGCACCACGTTGGTATTGATGCCGCCCGAGATCAACCCCACCACCATGGTCGGGAAGCCGATGCCCGGGATCGCCGAGGGCAGCGCGGTGAGCGCCTTGCGGTAGGAATACAGATCCCCGAGGATCGCCGCCGCCGCCTCCATCGCGTCGTCGCCCTTGTCGGGCTCCGCGGCGTGGCCGGACTTGCCCAGGATCTCGACCTCCAGGTGCAAGCAGCCGTTGTGCGCCGTGGTCACGGCATAGGAGAACCCGGCGCCGATGGCGTAGTCGGGTTTCGACAAGCCCTGCGCAAGCAGCCGCTGCGGGCCGATCGCGCCGCCCGCCTCTTCGTCGTAGGTGAAGTGCAACTCCACCGCGCCGCGCAGCCGCGCGCCCGAGCGCTTGAGCGCCATCAGTGCCCAGGCGTAGGTCGCAAAATCGGATTTCGACACCGCGACGCCGCGGCCGAACATGTGGCCATCGCGGATATCCGCGCCGTAGGGGTCGCAGTTCCAACCGCCTCCCGGCGGCACCGCGTCGCCGTGCGCGTTGAGCGCGATCGTCGGCCCGCCGCTGCCGAACCTCTCGCGCACAACGAGGTTGGTGCAGGACAGCATGCCGTTCGCCTTGACCAGATCTTCGGGGACGGGATGGCGCTCGACGGCGAAACCGAGACCCTCGAGCAGTCCGGCGGCCTTTTCGGCGTGGGGCCGGCAATCGCCCGGCGGATTGTCGGAAGGGGTCCTGACCAGTTCGGCGAGAAAGCGGGTCTGCGCTTCGCGTTCGTGCGCGAGGAATTCGCCAATCGCGCCGCGGGCGTGCTCGTTCATCGCGCTTGCATGGTGAAGTTCTCGATGAAGCGCAACAACACCCGCGCTCCCGTTGCCGCATCTTCGGCGCTGATCGCCTCGGCCGGGTTGTGGCTGATGCCGTCCTTGCAGCGCACGAACAACATGCAGATGTCGGCAATCGCGCGCAGCGCCATGCCGTCGTGCCCCGCACCCGAGGGCAGGCGCCGCAGCGGCAGGCCCTCGGCAGCGATCGCGGCATCCATCTGCGCCATCAGCCACTCGGCGCAATGCGTGACGCCGTGGCTCTGCAGGCTCTCGATCTTCATGTTTAGCTTGCGCTCGCCGCAGATGCGCTCGAACTCTGATCGCATGCTTGTGATGGCGGACTCTCGCAATGCGTCTTTCGGCGCGCGCACATCGACGGTGAAGCGCACTGCACCGGGAATCACGTTGATCGCGCCCGGGCTCGCCTCGATGCGTCCGACCGTGCCGACAAGCTCCGGGTCGCCGGCGGCAGTGCGCTCCACCGCGAGCACGCATTCCGCGGCGCCTGCCAATGCGTCGCGCCTGAGGCGCATCGGCACGGTGCCCGCATGACCCGCCAGCCCGTTCAGTGTCACCGCCAGCCGCGAAAAGCCGTTGATCGCCGTCACCACGCCGACCGCAAGCCCCTCGGCCTCGAGCACTGGGCCTTGCTCGATGTGCAGCTCCGCGTAAGCGAGCACCTCGCCTTTCCTGCGCGCCACCTGCGGAATACGCGCCGGATCGAGGCCGAACTCGCGCAGCGCCTGGGCCATCGACAGACCGCGGGAATCGACGGCGTGCAGGGCATCCGCCTCGAAGATTCCGGCCACCGCGCGGCTGCCCAGAAGCGTGGTGCCGAATCGCACGCCCTCTTCATCGCCGAAGCCGAGCACTTCGATGGCGAAGGGCAGGCGCCGCTGCGCCGCATTCAGCGCGTGCACGCATTCGATCGCACTCACCACGCCGAGCATGCCGTCGTATTTCCCGGCGTCCCGCACCGTGTCGAGGTGCGAGCCGAGCATCAGGCACGCGAGCCCGGGCCGCGCCCCCTCGTAGCGGCCGCTGACATTGCCGATGCCGTCGAGCCGCGCGTTCATGCCGGCCTGCCGCATCCAGTCGAGCACCAGCTCGTTTGCGGCGCGCTGCTCGGAGGAAAGGAATACGCGCGTCAGGCCTCCCGCAAGTTCCGAGTGGCGCGCGAGCGCGTCGCAGCGTTCCATAATGCGGCTTTGATCGAGCATGCGGCAAGAATATACTAGGCCGCGCATGAATCTACCGGAGGTCAACGCCCTGGCGCTCGAGCAGTTCGTGGCGCGTTTCGGCGGCGTTTTCCAGAATTCCTCCTGCGTCGCCGGGACCTTGAAGATCGGCGTCTCCGGCCACGCGGGGTCCCGGCCGCCAGCTACGAAGCGCGGTTTCAGGTCGGGGCCTGCTTGCGCAGGGGCGCCAGATTTTGCGTCGTATCTCCTTCACAGGCTGAGCCTGCTGCCGAGCTGGGCAGACCGACTGCTGCATTGCAATGCCCGGACGCGGAGCAAGGCCGTGCGCAGATCTCTACAACGAAGCGTCTTGTTGCGGCGCGGATTCGGATGCAGAATGCCTTGGTCCCCGGCACACGCCGGGGCGCATTGAAAACCGGAGGAGCTTTCGACATGAAACCCACATGGCGCATCGCGGCACTCGCGACCGCCGCTTCGTTCACCCTCGGCACCGCGGCCATGGCGCAATCGGTGCTGCGCATCGGCATGACCGCCGCCGACGTACCCGCCACCACCAGCCAGCCCGATTCCGGCTTCGAGGGCAACCGCTTCACCGGCATCACGATGTTCGACGGCCTGACGCAGTGGGACCTGTCCTCGGCAGACAGGCCCTCAGTCGTGATCCCGGGGCTCGCCAGCGAATATGCGGTGCACCCGACGGACAAGACCAAGTGGATCTTCAAGCTGCGCAAGGGCGCGAAGTTCCACGACGGCACCGACGTCAACGCCGACGCGATCGTGTTCAACTTCGAGAAGGTTCTGGCGAAGGACGCGCCGCACTACGACGCGCGCCTGGTCGCACAGACCACGCCGCGCATGCCCACGGTCACCGGGGCGCGCAAGATCGACGATCTCACCGTCGAGGTGCAGACCAGCGAGCCCGACGCGTTCGTGCCGATCAACCTCACCAACCTGTTCATTGCGAGTCCCACGGCTTGGGGGAAGACAAAGAGCTGGGCCGAGTTCGCCAAGAACCCGGTCGGTTCGGGACCGTGGAAATTCGTGCGCCTGGTGCCGCGCGAGCGGCTGGAGCTGGAGAAAAACGCGGGCTACTGGGACGCCAAGCGCATCCCGAAGACCGACCGCGTGGTGCTGGTGCCGATGCCGGACGCGAGCACGCGCGTCAACGCTCTGCTCTCAGGCCAGCTTGACTGGATCGAGAATGCGCCGGGCGACGCGATCCCGCAGCTGAAGAGCCGCGGCATGCAGATCACCTCGAACCCCTATCCGCACACCTGGCCCTGGCAGTTCTCGCACCTGCCGGAGCACCCGACTGCCAATGTCAAGGTGCGCCAGGCGATCAACCTGGCGGTCGACCGCGACGCGATCGTCAAGCTGCTGGGCGGATTCGCGGTGGCGGCCAAAGGCGCAGTGCCGCCGGGTCATCCGTGGTGGGGCAACCCGAATTTCGACATCCGCTACGACCCGGCGCAGGCGCGCAAGCTGCTTGCCGAAGCCGGCTACGGGCCGGGCAAGCCGCTCAAGATCAAGGTGCAGATTTCGCAATCGGGCTCGGGCCAGATGCTGCCGCTGCCGATGAACGAGCTGATCCAGCAGCAGCTGAAGCAGGTGGGGGTGGAAGTCGAATTCGACGTGCTGGTGTGGGAGACCCTGTTCAACAACTGGCGCATCGGCGCGAAGGACCCGAGGTCGAACAACGCGCATGCGATCAACGTCACCTTCGCCACGCAGGACCCGTTCTTCGCCTTCGCACGCTTCTACGACAGCCGCATGGTCGCGCCCAGGTCGGTCAACTGGGGCTGGATCCAGGATCCCGAGTTCGACAAGCTGGTCGCGGGTGCCCGCAGTTCGTTCGATCCGAAGGAGCGCGACGCGGCGCTCGGCCGGCTGCACGCGCGCGCGGTCGAGCAGGCGGCGTTCCTGTTCGTGGTGCACGACGTCGGCCCGCGGGCACTCTCGCCCAGGGTGACCGGCTTCGTGCAGGCCAAGAACTGGTTCCAGGAC
>JANNTQ010000266.1:0-12795 GCA_031394435.1 Betaproteobacteria bacterium | reverse complement strand
CCTCGAAAAACATCTGCGTCACCAGCCGCTCGCCGCCCGCGGCGGCAATAAAGTGCAGGTGCGGCGTGCGCCCGGAGTAAGGCGCGGGCTTGATGGTCTTGATGCGGTAGCGGCCCTGGGCGTCGGTGAGCAACGCGCCGTAGCCCTGGAAGTTCGGATCGAGCGGCCCGGACGCATCCGTGTCGGCACTGTGCAGATAGCGGCCCTTGTCGTTGGCCTGCCAGAGTTCCAGGCGCGCCTTCGGCAGCGGCTTGCCGCGAATGTCGGTGACGCGGCCCGTCACGTACAGCCGGGTTCCCGCAGCGCGACCGGGCTGGCCGTCAATGGCAGTCAGGTCGGCGTCGCGATCAACGGGGAGCACATCCGGGTAGAACGGCCCCAGCGTCATGCGCGGCGTCAGGCGGCGCTGTTGCGCGGCGAGCGCTCCGGGGAGCAGGAGCAAAGGAGTCGCCAGCAGCAGCAGCCGGCGGTGACGGTCCGGAATTCGGGGGGTCGGCTTCATCGTTCAACCTTTCACGCAAAGGACTTGCTTCAGCGTGTGTACGACCTCCACCAGGTCGCTTTGGTTCGCCATCACCTGGTCGAGGTCCTTGTAGGCGCCCGGAATCTCGTCCAGCACGCCGAAGTCCTTGCGGCACACCACGCCTTCGGTCTGTGCCACCAGGTCGGCAATCGAGAACTGCTTTTCCGCTTGAGTGCGGCTCATGCGCCGACCGGCGCCATGGGCACAAGAGTCAAAGGCCTCGGCGCTGCCCTTGCCGCGCACGATGTAGCTGCGCGTCCCCATGCTGCCGGGGATGATGCCCAGGTCGCCCGCGCGCGCGCGGATCGCGCCCTTGCGCGTCAGCCAGACGCTTTCGCCGTAGTGCGATTCGCACTCAACGTAATTGTGGTGGCAGTTGACCGCCTCCGAAGTAACTTCGAACGCGGGCAGGTGGCGCCGCAGCGCCTCCAGTACCAGCTCCATCATCTCGGCGCGGTTGGCGCGCGCGTAATCCTGCGCCCAGCCTACGGCCGCGACATAATCGTCGAAGTGCTGCGCGCCCTCGGTGAAGTAGGCCAGGTCGCGATCCGGCAGGTGCATCTCGACGCGTTCGGCATCTTTTTTCGCCAGTGCGATGAAATAGGTGCCGATGGCGTTGCCGATGCCGCGGCTGCCCGAGTGCAGCATCACCCAGACGCGCTGCGCCTCGTCCAGGCAGACCTCGATGAAGTGGTTGCCGCCGCCCAGCGTGCCCAGTTGCCGCACCCAACTCGATTTCTTCCCCACGCGCTTCTCGATGCCGGGGTGCCTCTCCAGGATGCTGTGCAATTGCCGCTTGAAGGGCTGCGCGGCGTCGGTGCGCGCGTCGCGCTCGTCGTGTTGCGCGAAGCCCACGGGCACGTCGCGCGTGATCTGCGCGAACACTTTCTTCAACGATTTCTCATCGATTTCGGAAGCGGTCAAGGAAAGGCGCGCCGCGATCATGCCGCAACCGATGTCCACGCCGACCGCCGCGGGGATGATGGCGCGCAGCGTCGGGATCACCGAGCCGACGGTGGCGCCGATGCCGTGGTGCACGTCGGGCATCGCCGCGACGTGGTGGTGGACTATTGGCAACCGTGATAGGTTGACCAATTGCTGCCGGGCGCTTGCTTCGATGTCTGCGCTGTAGGCCTTGACCGGCACCAGGCCTTCATGGATAACTTGCAGGATTGGCACCGGCACATTCTATCGCCGAGCAACGAGGAGAATTTCGTGCACAATTTGAAACCTGCCTTAGTCGCCGCGCTGCTGGCCGCCTCGCCCGCATGGGCCCAGCAGATCGACCAGCTGCAGAACATCGTGCAAGGCGAGTTCCGCCTGCTTTCCGAAGACCTCGGGGCGGCGCTCAGCTACCACGCGCAGGTTCCGTCCGAGCCGCTCGGCGTCGCCGGATTCGATCTGGGCGTCGGCGTGACGGCCGCGAAGCTGGGGCGCGTCGCGCTCCTGGAGCGGGTTACCTCGGACACTGTCGAGGCGACGCTGTACATACCGACGCTGCGCGCGCACAAGGGCCTGCCCTTCGGCTTCGACCTCGGGCTCATGTACGCCTCGGTTCCTGGCAGCAATATCGCCTACACGGGCGGTGAGCTGCGCTACGCGATCCTGCGGGGAGGCATTGCGTCGCCGGCGATCGGCGTGCGCGGCAGCTTCACCAAGTTGAGCGGCGTCAACCAGCTTGCCCTGAGCACGCGCGGGCTCGACGTGTCGATTTCCAAGGGCTTCGCATTTTTCACGCCTTACGCCGGATTCGGGCGCGTATGGATCTACAGCGACCCCAAGGGCACCGCGGGACTGCGCAGCGAGGAATTCTCCTTAAACAAGGGCTTCGCCGGCGTGGGCATGAAGTTCGCGCTGTTCAATTTGAACCTCGAAGGCGACAAGACCGGGGACGTGACCGCCTACAGCCTGAAACTCGGCTTGCGCTTCTAGAGCTTGAGCAGTTTCGCCGCGTTCTCCTTCAGGATCAGCGGCCGCACCTCTGGCCGATCCTCGCATTCACGGTGGTCGTGATCCTGATCGGGCTGGGGTTCTACAAGCGCACCCTGGACTAGACTGGACCGCCAGCGCCTGGCGCAGCACCCTGCAGAGGAAGTGCCAGGCGTCTTCCACTTTGGCCCGCAGCGGCGGTAAGATTCCGCAAACCCGGACAGTGCAGGGAGGCGGCGATGAATCTCAAGGACGTGCTTGCGGGCAAGGGCCATCGCGTGGTGAGCGTGTCGGCGAAGTCGAGCGTCGCCGACGCGATCCGCGCGATGCACGCCGAGAAGGTTGGCGCGGTGCTGGTGCCCGACGCCGAGGGATGTCCGGTCGGCATTTTCACCGAGCGCGACGTGGTGCGCCTGTACGCCGACGGCGACCGCGACTTCGACTCGCTGGCGGTCGAGGCGCGCATGACGTGCAGCATGGTCGTCGGACTGCTCTCGATGTCGGTCGATGAGGCGCTGGGGTTGATGACCGAGCGGCGCTTCCGCCACCTGCCGGTGGTCGAAGAAGGCAAGCTGCTCGGGCTGGTGTCGATCGGCGACCTGGTGAAGGTGAAACTCGAGGAAACCGCGCGGGAGGCGCAGGCGTTGCGGGCTTACATCAGCGCTTGAGGCGCAAGCCGAACTACGCCACCGCCGCCCTGGGCCGCACCAGCTGCGCACCCGGCCACTGGTCCGGATGCGCCCGCCCGTACTGCTTCGGATAGTCGAGCTTCACGCCGAAGCGCTCTGCCGCGTGCCACACCCAGCGCGGGTCGTCGAGCAGGCCGCGCGCCAGCGCCACCATGTCGGCGCGCCCGCCGGAAACAATGTCCTCGGCCTGCTGTGCGTCCGCGATCATGCCCACCGCCATCGTCGGCAGCCCGGCGCCGCGCTTGACCTGCTCCGCGAATCCCACCTGGTAGCCTGGCTCGACCTTGATGTGCTGGTGCGAAACAACGCCGCCGCTGGTGACGCAGACGTAGTCGAAGCCGATGGCCTTCAGCTCGCGCGCGAACGCTACCGCGTCGTGTGCCTCGAAGCCGCCCTCCGCCCAGTCGTTCCCCGTGATGCGCGCGCCGAGTGCCTTGCCACGCGGCCAGGCCTCGCGCAGCGCGCGCGCCACATCAAGCGGCGCGCGCATGCGGTTCTCCAGGCTGCCGCCGTAGCGGTCCGTGCGGCGATTGGAATGCGGCGACAGGAACTGGTGAAGAAGATAGCCGTGCGCCGCATGCAGTTCGACCAGATCCAGGCCGATGCGCTGCGCGCGTTGCGCCGAGGCCGCAAACGCGTCGGCGAGGCCGCGGATGTCTTGCGCCGCAAGCTCGCGCGGCGTATGCCAGCCCTCGCCGAAGGGAATGGCCGAGGGCGCGACAGTCAGCCACGGCGACTCGCTGGGCGGGAGCGGCTTGCCACCGAGCCAGGGCGCCTGCGCCGAGGCCTTGCGCCCGGCATGCGCGAGCTGCATGCCGATCGGCGACTTGCTGATGCCCCGGCAGACGTCCACAACCCGCTTCATCGCGGCTTCGTTCAGGTCGTGGTACAGCCCAGTGCAGAAGTTCGAGATGCGGCCCTCGCGCGTTACTCCTGTCGCCTCGATGATCATGAGTCCTGCACCGGAACAGGCGAGGCTGCCGAGGTGCGCGACGTGCCAGTCGCTCATCGCGCCGTCGGCGGCGCTGTACTGGCACATCGGCGAGACGACGATGCGGTTGGGCAGGGTGATACCGCCCAACTGGATGGGCGTGAAAAGCTTGGCGGTCATCAGGACTTCCTGGGTTTGGGAATCTTGCGAGGCGTGGGAACGGTGACGCCGATCAGGCAGTCGCGCGTCACCGTCGCGGCGAGGCGCTGTTCGCTCCAGCCTTTGGTGCCTGCCGGGCGCTGCGGCAGCACCATGTAACGCATGTCCGCGTTGGAATCATGCACACGGACCTTCACTTTCGCGGGAATCCGCGTGCCGAATTCGGCCAGCACCTTGCGCGGCTCGCGCACCATGCGGCTGCGATACGGCCTCGACTTGTACCACTCGGGCGGAATGCCGAGCAGCATCCTCGGGTAGCAGGAGCAAAGCGTGCACACGATGACGTTGTGCACCTTGGGCGTGTTCTCGACCACGATCAGCTTCAGTCCCGGCACCTCGAAACCGAGATCCTCCGCGGCCTGGCTGCCGTCGGCGAGCATGCGACCCTTGTAGGCGGGGTCGAGCCAGGCGCGCGCCACCATCGCCGCGCCGCGCTCCGGGCCGCGCGCGCGCATCGTCGCCATGGCGCCGGCGATCGCGTCCTCGGTCAGCACGCCCTTCTCCACCAGCAGCTCGCGCAGGCTCACCTCCATCAACTGGAAATAATCGAGCGGCCGGTAGCTGCCGAGGTCCTTCATTTGTCCTCCAGCCAATGCTGGAACACCTCGAGCTCCAGCACGTCGGCGGCATTGCCGCGGTAACCGGGCCACACGTCCTTCTGCAGGAAGCGCACGCGGTACAGCGGCTGCACCGGCAGCCCGTCGCGCTGCTGCGCCAGCTCCTCCGGATTCGGAAACGCCCCGCACACGCGCTCCACCACTCCGGCATGGCCACGGATGTACCACGGCGTGCGCACGTGCCCCAGCGGCGCGCCGCTGCGCACGCGGACGCGGTCGCCAGGTGAAAAAATAGGCTCAGACCCCATTTTTGCAGAAAATGGGGTCTGACCCCTTTTTCGCCATCTTGCGCGCGAGCTCGTCGGTGGTGATGACGCCGCGCTGGATCATGGTCTGGGTGAGCGAGATCACCCAGCGGTCGTAGTAACCCATCTTGTCGTAGTCCGCGGGCGGGAGCGCTTCGATGTTCTTGCGCAGTTCGTCCACGGTCATGCGCTTCTTTGCGCCAGTCACGCCGAGGAGCAGCATCATCATGGCGTCCACGCGCAGTTCCCAGTCGTCGTAGGCGTGCTCAGTGCGCTTCACCTTGCCTGCCTTGAGGCCGCCCATGTCGTGGTGCCCGCGCCCGATCATGCGACTTCGGCGCCCGTCAGGATCGCAGCGTGGGTTTCGACCGGCCTGTGCATGCAGTTATATTAGCGCGACATGCGCATCGCCGCCCGCCAGCGCCCGCCCCCGGGCAGCCTGTTTCTCGATCATGTTTCGCATTTCGTGCCCGATCTCGGCGCGGCCGGGACTTTGCTCGAGGAACTGGGCTTCGCGGTCACGCCCCTCTCGGCGCAGACGACGCAGCACGGGCCGGCCGGCACCTCCAATCGCTGCGTGATGCTGCGCGACGGTTACCTGGAATTCCTCACGCCCACTGCGGATACGCCGAATGCGCGGCGCATGCGCAAGTCGATGCGGCGCTACCGCGGCGTGCACCTCGCCTGCTTCGGCACGCCGGCAGCGGCGGAAGAGAGAGCGCGGCTCGAGCGCAACGGCTTCGCGCCGCAGCCATTGGTGCGCCTGAAGCGCAAGGCGGCGGACGGCATGACCGCGCGCTTCAGCGTGGTGCGCGCTGCGCCGGGCAGGATGCCAGAAGGCCGCGTGCAATACGTCCAACACCTCGCGCCTGAAGCCATCTGGCGCCCGCCGCACCTGCGCCACCGCAATGGCGCGCTCGGGCTTGCCACCGTCTACGTGGTGGCCGCCGATCCCGCGCGCGCCGCCGCGCGCTGGGCGCGCTTCATGGGCGGCCTGCCACGGCGCGAGGGTAAGCTCATATCGCTGCCGACGGACCGCGGCAAGGTGCTGATCGGCACGCGTGAGTTATTGCAGTCGCTGCTTGGCGCCGCACCGCGATCGCCCGGCATCGCGGGCTATGCTCTCGCCTGCAAGGACCCAAAGGCCTTCGCGCGCCGCTGCAAGGCGGCCGGCCTCAAAGTGAACCGGCGGCTTGCCGTCCACCTGCCGCCGGCGCTCGGCGGCGCCTGGCACCTTATTCCCTTGGAGAAGTCATGACCCAGGACCTGTGCTCGCTTTCCGCAACCGAACTGCTCGCCGCCTATCGCGCGAAGACGCTCTCGCCCGTAGAAGCGACGCGCGCGGTGCTGGCGCGCATTGCGGAACTCAACCCCGTGCTCAACTGCTTCAACCTCGTCGACGCCAAGTCCGCCATGGAGTCGGCACGCTCGAGCGAAGCGCGCTGGAGGAAGGGCGCGCCTATCGGAGCGCTCGACGGCGTGCCGGCATCGATCAAGGATCTCCTCCTGACGCGCGGCTGGCCGACGCGCCGCGGCTCGAAAACCACCGACCCGGCAGGCCCCTGGAACGACGACGCGCCGGCGGTGGCTCGCCTGCGCGAGCACGGGGCGGTGCTGGTCGGGAAAACCACCACGCCCGAATTCGGCTGGAAGGGGGTTACCGATGGCCCGCTCACTGGCATCACGCGCAATCCCTGGAACCCGAAGAAGACTCCGGGCGGCTCCTCGGGCGGGAGCGCGGCGGCGGTCGCCTCCGGCATGGGCCCGCTAACCGTAGGCACCGATGGCGGCGGGTCGATCCGCATCCCTTGCTCCTTTACCGGGCTATTCGGCTTGAAACCTTCCTTCGGGCGCGTCCCCGCCTGGCCGCTGTCGCCCTTCGGCACCGTGGCGCACGTCGGGCCGATGACGCGCACGGTGGCGGACGCCGCGCTGATGATGAACGTCTTGTCGCTGCCCGATGCGCGCGACTGGCACGCGCTGCCTTACGACAAGCGAGACTACCTGAAGGGGCTCGACGACGGCGTGCGCGGCTTGCGCATCGCCTATTCGCCCGACCTGGGCTACGCCAAGGTGGACCGCGAGATCGCGGCGCTGGTGAAGAAAGCGGTGAAGGTGTTCGAAGACCTCGGCGCGAAAGTCGAGGAAGTCGACCCCGGCTTCGAGGACCAGCAGGAAGTATTCACTCTGCACTGGTTCCCGGGCGCGGCGTACGTCGTGCGCAGCATCCCGCCCGCGAAGCGCAAGCTCATGGACAAGGGCCTGCTGGACGTGGCACGTGCGGGCGAGAAGATCACCATGAAGCAATATCAGGATGGCGTGACGCAGCGCGGCGCGCTCGGCGTGCTGATGAATCGCTTTCACGAGAAATACGACCTGCTGCTCACGCCTTCGGTGCTCCTGCCGGCATTCGACGCGGGAAAGGAAGTTGCCGACGTGGTGAAAGAGCGGCGCTGGACCGACTGGTCGCCTTTCTCCTATCCCTTCAACCTCACGCAGCAGCCCGCGGCTTCGATTCCCTGCGGCCTGACCAAGGCGGGACTTCCGGCAGGGCTGCACATCGTCGGGCCGAAATACGCGGATGCACTCGTGCTTCGCGCAGCGCGCGCCTACGAGTCGGCGCGGCCGATCGTAATGCCGGTCCTGGCGAAACTCAGGAAGTGAGCTTCAGCTCGAGCACCCAGGTCGAGATGACCTTGTCTTGCTCGAGCATGGTGCCGCGCACCATGTAGTGCTTCGCATCTTTTTGCTGCATGCACTCGAAGCCGCGGTAGCGCCCGGTGGCGCTTGAGTAGAACGACAGGAGAGCGTCGCCGGCGATCACGAACCGGCCATTGAGCGAGCCGATGGCGGGATTCTCGGCGGACCAGTGCGTGGCGTTCGATCCCGGGGAGAACGGCAGGATCTCGGTGCGGTTGTGCTGCTCCTTCGGCGGGCTGCTTTTAACGCGCATCACGCCC
Organism: Betaproteobacteria bacterium; assembly: GCA_031394435.1. Classification (GTDB taxonomy): domain Bacteria; phylum Pseudomonadota; class Gammaproteobacteria; order Burkholderiales; family SG8-39; genus JAABQT01. Next base: position 4,682 of record JANNTQ010000266.1, on the reverse strand, counting down.
TCGCTCAGCCACTTGCCCGGCTCGTGGCGCACGCGCGTCTCGCCGTCCACCGCAGTGACAGTGCCCGCGCCGTCGCGATACTCCCCTGCGGCGCGCCAGGTGCCTTCGCGAAACAGGAACGTATGCCCGGCCACGCGGCAACTATACGCGCACGCTCAGCGCGCGCCGGCGGCGGCAAGGATCGCCACCATCTCCCGATAGCCGCGGCTGCGGGCGAGCGCGAGGGGCGTCGCGCCACTGCGATCGCCGAGGTCGCGGTTCGCGCCCGCTTCGACCAGCGCCTTCAGGGTCGCGAGGTGCCGCGGGCCGCCATCACCGAGCACGATCGACTCGATGAGCGCGGTCCAGCCGAGGTTGTTCACGTGGTCGAGCGGGGCTCCGGCGCGGATCAGCGTGCTGACCACTTCGTGGTGGCCCAGATGCGCCGCGGCGATCAGCGCGGTGCCCTCGTAGCGGCTGGTGACGTTGCGCGCGCTCGCCCCGAGCTCCAGCGCGAGGCGCAGCACCGGCAGATCGTTGGCCACTGCCGCGATGGTGACGATGTCGTAGCGGTCGGCCTCGAGTGCGTTCGCATCGGCGCCGGCCCTGGCCAGTGCCCGCATGGCTTCGAGCCGCGACCGGTAGGCGGCGACGTGGAGCGGAGTGCGCAGGTGGGCGTCGCGGCCGTCCGCTTTCGCCCCGCCCGCGACCAACCGAGCGATCTCGGCGGCGTCGCCGCGCGCGGCCGCGGCGTGCAGCCCGCCGTACGCGGCAAGCTCCGCGGGCGATGGCGGCACCTGCGCCCCCGCGCTGCCAGCGAGGAGTCCGCACGCGAGGAGCGCGCCGGCGATGCGCGCCGCGTTGACCGACTGGATTCGGCGATCAGCAGCGAGATGAAAGATAAGAAAACTCATTTTGCGTTATGGTGGATTTTGCCCGCGTTTGCCCCGATCCTGGAAGATGGACCCGGTCTTTTCGAGTCCCGATTGCTGCGCCGCACGTCCGGCCGGGCGCTCCGTTCGTCGGATCCCCGCGTAAGGGTCTGTAGCAGCACGGCATTGGTTCCTCGCCGCGCGCGCCGCGCGCGCGCAATGTCGCAGGCGAAAGGAGCGGGACATGAACGCGCTGCAGGACAGAACTGAGCTTGTCCGGCTGGAGTCCGATCTTGCGGCACGCCTGGAGACGCTGTTCCGGCGCTGCCCGGAGCTGCACGGCTTCTCGGTGCAGCAAGGCTCGAGCCTAAGCCGCGAGAGGATCGCGCACGATCTGCAGGGCGATCTTTTTCTCGCCGACGTCGCCTGCCATCAGCCGCTGAACCGCGAGCAGGCTGTCACGCTGGTCGAAGAGATCCTGCAGGCGCTCCTCGAGCTGGTGGACGAGCAGCCGGAGGCAACGGCGCTGCAGCGCGACCGCACTTTTGCCCGGACCTTGCATTGACCGGCTCGCCGTGAAGGGGCATCTCATGAAAAACGCTCTCCTCGCTTTGTGGCTGCTCATCGCCGCCTGCGCGGCGGGCGCGCAGGATCTCGACAAGCCGCTGCTGCTGGTGGCTGCGCCCGATCTGCAGGGCCCGTACAGCCACACCGCCCTGCTCGTCCTGCCGTTGCGCGGCCAGCACGTCGGCTTCATCCTCAACCGTGCCACCGACGTCAAGCTCGCGACGCTGTTTCCCGAGCACGGGGCCTCGGCGAAGGTTGCCGACCCGGTCTATTTCGGGGGTCCCGAGAGGGCCAACGCGATCTTCGCCGTGGTGCCGCGCGATCCCGGCGAGCCGTCGGTGCGGCTTTTCGGCGACGTCTTCGTGACCGCGCACGCACGGATCGTGGACCGCATCATCGAGCAGACGCCGAACGACGCGCGCTACTTTGCCGGATTCGTCGGCTGGCAGCCGCAGGAGCTTGCGGCCGAGATCGAGGCCGGCTGGTGGTACGTGGCCGACCCCGATGCGGCGCTGCTGTTCAGCAAGGACACCGGGTCGATGTGGGAGTCGCTGGTGAAACGCCTCGGTAAGCGGCTTGCGCCGCGCCAGGGCGAACTCGAGGCATAGCGGCGGAGCCGCCCTCAGCCGCGCAGCGCCTTCATGACGTTTGCGTCTTCGAGCGCCTGCTCCGGCTTGCCCTCGAAGATGATCTCGCCGCGGTCGATCGCGTAGAGCCGGTCGGCGATGCGCGCCGCGTTGACCAGGTTGGACTCGGCGATCAGCAGCGAGATGCCGAGGTCCTCGATCTTCAATACGGCGTCGCGGAAACGCTTGACGATGATCGGGGCGAGCCCTTCGAACGCCTCGTCCAGCAGCAGCAGCGTCGGGGAGAGCGCCATGCCGCGGGCGATGGCAACCATCTTGCGCTGTCCGCCGCTCAGGTTCATCCCCTGCCTGTGCAGCAGTTCGCGCACCTCGGGGAACACCGCGTAGACGTGCTCTTCGATGTTCCCGTTGGCGAGCGCCCCCTGCTTGCGCTTCGCCTTGGCCGACATCCAGCGGCTGATCCTCATGTTTTCCGCCACAGTGAGCTCAGGGAATATCGCGCAGCCTTCGGGCGCGTATCCCATGCCGCGCAGCGCCCTCTTATGCACCGGCAACGAGCTCACGTCCTCGCCGTGGAACAGGATCTGGCCCGAGCTGAGCGGCAAAAAGCCCATGATGCTTTCCATGGTGGTGGTCTTGCCGGCGCCGTTGCGGCCGACCAGGCAGACCACCTCGTGTTCGTGAACGCTCAGCGACACCCCGTGCAGCACGTGCGCGGGGCCCCGGAAAGTTTCGATGTTTTTCACTTCAAGCATGATCAGACGTCAGTCCCGAGCAGATACGTGGCCACGTCCCGGTTCTGCCGGATCTCCTCGGGCAGGCCGTCGGCGAGGAACTTGCCTTCGTGCATCACGACGACGCGGTCGGAATACTTGAACACCACGTCCATGTCGTGCTCGATGACCACCGCCGTGATCCCTCCGCCCCGCACCACCGACGACACCGTGTCCATGATCTGCGCCTTGTCGCGCGTGCTGACTCCGCTGGTCGGCTCGTCGAGGAACAGCAGCTTGGGGCGCAGCGCGTAGGCGACCGCCACGTCGAGCAGCTTGCGCTCGCCCTGCGCCAGCCCTCCCGCCAGCCCCTGCGCCTTGCCGGCGAGACCGAACTGGCCGAGCAGCTCGCCTGCCTCCTGCGTGACCGCGGTGTCCCGCTCCGCGAGCGAAAAAATCCGCCTGGTCTTGCCCTCGCGCGCGAAGATCGAGAGCGCCACGTTGTCGAGCACCGACAGGTCGTCGAACAGGTTAACCAGCTGGAAGCTGCGAGCGATCCCCGCCCGGATGCGCTCATCCACCGACGCATCGGTGATGTCACGGTCGGCGATGAAGATCCTGCCGCTGTCGGGTGAGAGGAAGGCGCTGATCAGGTTGACCAGGGTGGTCTTGCCCGAGCCGTTGGTGCCGACGAGCGACAGGAACTCGCCTTCGTTGACGCTGAAATCGACGCCATCCACGGCGCGCGTTTCGCCGAAATGCTTGGTCAGGCGCTCGGTGCGCAACAAGCTCATGGCGAAGCCTGGCGCCTGCGCTTCAGCCACGCGCCGAGGCGCACCGCCGAGCCCACCACGCCCGAGGGCAGGAAAGTCACCAGGGCGATCAGCACCACCCCCAGCGTGATCTGCCAGTACTGGGTGACCGCCACTGCGTAGACCTCGAGGTAATTGAAGATCACGGCGCCGACGATGGGGCCGGTGAAATTGCGGAACCCGCCGAGCACGGCGAAGAACACGATCTTGCCGGACTGCGGCCAGTACAACACGTCGGGGGTGGTGAGTCCGTTGAGCGGCACCCAGAGGCTTCCGGCCACGCCGGTGAAGATCCCCGACACCAGGAACGCGAGCCAGCGGTAGCGCCAGATGCGCACGCCGAGAAAGCGGGCGCGGGTCTCGTTGTCGCGGATCGCCTGCAGCGTCTTGCCGAACGGGGAATGCACGATCAGCCACATCAGCGCCACGCACACGCAGAACGCCGCCAGCACGTAGTAATAGTAGGCGGTGATGAACTTCGCGAAAGCGTCCGACCCCGGGAAGCCGACCAGGCCGCCCAGCAAGGTCAGCTTGGAGAACGGCACGCGCAGCCCGTCGGTGCCGCCGGTGATCCAGAAGAACTTGTAGGCGAGCGTCCACAGCACCTGCGAGAGCGCGAGCGTGAGGATGGCGAAGAAGATCCGCGTGTGGCGCACGCACACCACCCCGAGCAGCGCCGCCAGCACGGCCGAGAATGCGATGCCGCCGAGGATGAACAGTTCCATCGACGTGACGCCGAGGTAGCGCATCATCAGCGCCACCGCGTAGGCGCCCGCGCCAAAGAAGGCGGAATGCCCGAACGACAGCAACCCGGTGTAGCCGAGCAACAGATTGAACCCGAGCGCGGCGATCGCCAGCGTCAGGCCGTAGGTGAGGAGCTGGGTCTGATAGGTGCTCGTGACGACGGGAACAACGAGCAACGCGGCGAGCACCGCCACGGCAGCCGCGGCCCGGCGGCCGAGCGAAGGCGCTTGCGCCGTACTCACGCCTTCTTCCCGAACAGGCCGGTCGGCAGGATCAGCAGCACGATCGCGGCAATCAGGTACAGCGCAGCGAGCTCGATTTCTTCCCAGAACTGGATGGTGATCGTCCTGAGCGCGCTCACGATCAGCGCGCCGACCAGGGCGCCCTCGAGGCTGCCGAGGCCGCCGA
>JANNTQ010000252.1:0-1535 GCA_031394435.1 Betaproteobacteria bacterium | reverse complement strand
CACCGCCGACCTCATCACGCTGGCCTCCCACAAGTGCGGGGGTCCGGTCGGCACGGGCGCTCTGGTGGTCCGGGGAGGGGTAGCCATCGAGCCGCAGCAGCTCGGCGGCGGGCAGGAGCGCGAGAGGCGCAGCGGCACGCAGGACGTTGCCGGCGCCGTGGGCTTCGCCGCCGCGGTGGAAGCGTCCGCGCGCGACCGAGAGGAGCTGGGCGCGCGATGCAGCGGCTGGCGCGACGAGCTCGTGGCCGCGGTGCTGGCCGGCGCCCATGGTCTCGGCCTTGTCGCGCAGTTCCGCCTCCACGGGCGAGCCCTCGAGTGTGCCGTCGAGCAGCGATTTTCCCCAGACGCGCAGCGCCACGTGCGGCACTGCGAAATCCTCGCGCAGGTGGAAATACAGCGCATGCGCGGTCGAGGCGAAATCCTTGGCGCCCAGCAGCGCGAGCGAGAGGCGGTGCACCTTCTCGCCGATGGCGTCGTTGTCCTCGCCGAAGCGCACGAACTCGCCGAGCTTGGCTTCGAGCACGCGCAGCTTGTCGCGCAGCGACACGATCTGCCGCTCGGTGAGCGGGATGGCGCGCCCGCCATGCGGGTGCGGCACGTAGATGGATTCGAGCAGCTGCGGATGCTGGTCGAAGAACTGCGGGTTGGCCTTGAGGAACTGCGCGACGTCGTTTGCGTCCATGGGTTCTCTTCTTTTTATAGTTCGATCTGGCCTTCGAACACGCTGCGAGCGGGACCCTTCATCCAGACGGCATTGTCGCCGCCAGCCCAAGAGACGGTCAATGCGCCACCGCGGGTTTCGACGCGCACCGGCGAGTCCAGGAGGCCGCGCGAGACGCCGGCGACCACCGCCGCGCAGGCGCCGGTGCCGCAGGCGAGCGTTTCGCCGGCGCCGCGCTCCCAGACCCGCAGGGTGATGCCGTGCCGGTCGCGTACCTGCAGGTAGCCGGCATTGACCCGGTTAGGGAAACGGGGGTGATGCTCAAGAAGGGGTCCCTGGGTCGTGACGGGAGCCTTTTCCACATCCGCGACGACTTGCACTGCATGCGGATTTCCCATGGACAGGACAGAAAGTTCCAAAGAAACCCCTGAAATCAAAACCCCCTCCCTCAAACTCTCAACAGCTGGCGGACCCATGTTCACGCTGACCTCGCCGTCATCCTCCAGCCGCGGCACGATCGGGCCGCCCAGCGTCTCGACGCGGATCTCGCGCTTCGAGGTCAGCCCCTTCGCATGCGCGAACTTGACGAAGCAGCGCGCACCGTTGCCGCACTGCTCCACCTCGCCGCCGTCGGCATTGAAGATGCGGTAGCGGAAGTCGAAGCCGGGTTGGGTCGGTTTCTCGACGACGAGAATCTGGTCGCAGCCGATTCCGAAATGGCGGTCCGCTATTTTTTTCAGTTCTGAAGCACTTAACGAAAAAGGAATGACGGAAAAATCCAAAACCACGAAGTCATTCCCCGCTGTGTTCATGAGGCTCGAAGCTACTGAACTCGAAAGCTTCCCGTCCACAGGTGGGATCGTCATCGATGTCG
>JANNTQ010000245.1:0-9049 GCA_031394435.1 Betaproteobacteria bacterium | reverse complement strand
GCTCGATGTTCTGGAAGGTGCGCGCGATGCCGAAGTCGGCGACCTGGTGCGGCGAGAAGCGGGTCAGCTCCCGGTCCTCGAGGAAGATCCTCCCCGAGGTCGCGGGATAGAGCAGGCCGATGAGATTGAAGATGGTGGTCTTGCCCGCACCATTCGGGCCGATGATCGTGTAGACGTCGCCGCGCTTTATTTCAAAGCTCACCTTGTCCACCGCGACCACGCCGCCGAAGCGGATGCCCAGGTTCTCGACGCCGAAGAACTTCACCGCAGCCGCTCCGACTTCATGTAGCTCTTCTGCCGCCGGAACATGCCCTTGCGGTAGAACGGGAACAGCTCGAACCAGGTGCGGATCTTGAGCCAGCGCCCGTACAGGCCGAGCGGCTCGAAGATGATGAACAGGATCAGGATCAGGCCGAACAGCACCGCCTGCAGGCCCGTGGGGACCATGCCCTGGGGCAGCCAGTCCTTGGCGATGGAGATCACCTGCGGCAGCACGATGATGAACGCTGCGCCCAGCACCGCGCCGTGCAGGAAGCCGATGCCGCCGAGGATCACGATGGTGATCAGCTCGATCGACTGGAACAGCGTGAACTGCTCGGGGGAGATGAAAGCGAGCTTGTGCGCGTAGAGCGCACCGCCCACTCCGGTCAGCGCCGCCGAGAAGGCGAACGACATGGTCTTGACCTTGGCGAGGTTCACGCCCAGACAGGAGGCCGAGATCTCCGAATCGCGGATCGCGACGAACGCGCGGCCGGTCGGCGAGCGCAGCAGATTGATGCAGGCGAGACAGCAAAGCACGGTCAGCGCCAGGCACAGGTAGTAGAACTCCGCGTCCGATTCGAGCTTCCAGCCGAAGATCTCCACCGGCTTCAGGTGCTTGCCCTCGTTGCCGCCGGTGAGGCCGTGCCAGCGCGTGATGATCTCCTCGACGATGACGTTGAAGGCGAGCGTCGCGATGGCGAGGTAGATTCCCTTGAGGCGCAGCGCAGGCAGCCCGACGATGACGCCGACCGCCGCCGAGAACAGCGCCGCGCAGGCGATCGAGATGAAGAACGGCACGCCTGCGGCCTGCATCAGCGCCTCGGTGTAGGCGCCCACCGCGAGGAATGCCGCGTGGCCGAGCGAGATCTGGCCGGTGAAGCCGGTGAGCATCATCAGTCCAAAGCCGACGATCGAGTAGATGGCGATGAATTGCAGTTGCGACAGCACGTATTCGCTCGCCCACCAGGGCGCGGCGAGCAGCACCACGCCGAGCACCCCGTAGCAGAACACTTGCCCGCCGTGCTTGAACAGCCGCAGGTCTTGGTCGTAGGCAGTCTTGAAGAGGAAGCGCACTAGACTTTCTTCGTCGCGGTTTCGCCGAAGATGCCGGAAGGCTTCACCATCAGCACCAGCAGCACCACCACGTAAGCGGCGACGTCCTTGAATCCCTCGGGCAGGTAGAAACCGGCGAGCGCTTCCACCACGCCGATGATCAGCCCGCCGGCGATGGCGCCCGGCACGCTGCCGAAGCCACCCACCACGGCGGCGGGAAAAGCTTTCAAGCCGATGAACCCCATGTTCGAATGCACGAAAGTGACCGGCGCCAGCAGGATTCCGGCGAACGCCGCGACTCCCGCGGAAAGCCCCCAGATCATCATGTTCACCCGCCGTACCGGGATCCCCATGTAGTAGGCAGCGAGCTGGTTCTGCGAGCTCGCCTGCATCGCGACGCCCAGCCTCGAGAAGCGGAAAAACAGGAAAAGCACCGCGCACAGGCCCGCGGTCATCGCGATCACCATCAGCTGCTGCACCGGAAGAATGACGCCGCCGAGCTTCCAGACGTCGTCCACGAACGGCGTCGGAATCTGGTAGGTCTCGGTGCCCCAGCCCGGCACCATGGTGACGACGCCGCGCACCACGTAGCCGACGCCGATGGTGATCATCACCACCGTGAACGCCGGCTGGCCGAGGACCGGGCGCAGGATCAGCCGTTCGGCGAGCATGCCGACTGCGGCCATCACCGCCACCGCGAAGATAATCGTCGCCCAGTAGGGCCAGCCAAGGATCACGCTGGCGGTGAGCGCGAAGAACGCGCCCAGCATCATCAGGTCGCCCTGCGCGAAATTGACGGTCTCGGTCGCCTTGTAGATCAGCACGAAGCCGAGCGCGACCAGCGCATACACGCAGCCCTGCGCCACGCCGGCCAGCAACAGTTGCAGCAGCTGCGTCAGCAACTTCTCCCTCCTTCGCCGCGAAATTCTACAGGCAGAAATCACCAAGCAATTGCTTTTCAAAAGTGGCGCGACTAGACTCGCCCGAGCCATGCCGGCAACGCACGAGGTCCTCAACCAGAGCGTGCCGCTTGAGGATTACAACCTTTACGCGGCCAACGTGGCGCTGCGCGACGCCCTCGCTTTCAATCTCCCGGCCGCGCGCCGCGCGCCGGCCGCAGCGCGCCTCGATGCGCTCGGCGCAGCCCTCGGCACCCGCGACACGCTCGCGCTGGCCGATGCCGCCAACCGCAACCCGCCCGAACTGAAGACGCACGACCGCCAGGGCCGGCGCCGCGACGAAGTCGAATTCCACCCGGCCTGGCACGAACTGACGGCGCTCGCCTTGCAGCATGGCCTGCACAGCGGCCCCTGGGCCGAGCCCGGCCCCGGCGCGCACGTCGAGCGCGCCGCCGCCTACCTGCTGTACTCGGAGCTCGAGAGCGGCACGCAGTGCCCGGTCACCATGACCTACGGCTCGGTGCCGGCGATCAAAGCCAACGCGAAGCTGGCGGCCGAGTGGCTGCAGCGCATCTACTCGCGCGGCAAAGACGCGGCGCTCATCGGCATGGGCCTGACGGAAAAGCAGGGCGGCTCGGACGTGCGCACCAACACCACCGGGGCAGTGCCGCTCGGCGGCGGCGCGTATGCCATTACCGGCCACAAGTGGTTCCTCTCCGCGCCGATGTGCGACGCGTTCCTCGTGCTGGCGCAGGCGCCGGGCGGGCTGTCCTGCTTCTTCATGCCGCGCCTGAACGCCGCTGGCACGCGCAATGCGATCCGCATCCAGCGCCTAAAAGACAAGCTCGGCAACCGCTCCAATGCCAGTTCGGAGGTCGAGTTCGAGGACGCGCAGGCAACTCTGCTCGGCGAGGAAGGCCGCGGCGTGCCGATGATCCTGGAGATGGGCGTGTACACGCGGCTCGATTGCGCCATCGGCACGGCGGGGCTCATGCGCCAGGCGCTGTCGCAGGCGCTGTGGAACGCCGCGCAGCGCCAGGTGTTCGGCAAGCTGCTGAAGGACCAGCCGCTGATGAAGAACGTACTCGCCGATCTCGCCCTGGAGGCGGAAGCGGCAACGGCGCTGGTGCTGCGCCTTTCGCGCGCCTACGACGCGCAAGACGACGCACGCGAGGAGCTGCTTCGGCGCGTGCTGACGCCGGCGGCCAAGTTCTGGGTGTGCAAGCGCGGCGCCCACTTCGCGCAGGAGGCGATGGAAGCGATCGGCGGCAACGGCTACGTCGAGGAGTCGGTGCTGGCGCGCATCTACCGCGAGATGCCGCTCAATTCCATCTGGGAGGGCGCCGGCAACGTCATGTGCCTGGACGTGCTGCGCGCGCTGAGGAAGGCCCCCGATGTAATCGAGGCGGTGACGGCGGAACTGGACGCGGCGGCGGGCAGGCACCGCACCTACGACGCATTCTGCGCCGCACTCAAGGACCGGCTGCAGGACGCCGCCGAGCATGAATCCGCCGCGCGGCGCCTGACCCAGGACCTCGCGCTCGCGCTGCAAGCGAGCCTGCTCGCGCGCCACTCCCCTGCCGTGGTGTTCGAGTCCTTCGTAGCCGCGCGCCTGGGCGCCGACTGGACGGGCGCCTTCGGCATGCTGGCGCCGAACGCGCCTTTCGACGCGCTGATCGAACGCGCGATGCCCGTCGCCGCATGAAGTCGGTGCGCGTAGGCGCGGGGCTGGGCTTCTATGGCGATTCCTGGCGGCCGGTGCGCGCTTCCATCGAGCGCGGCGGCGTGCAGTACATCGCCTCGGATCATCTGTCCGAACTGACGCTGGCGATCCTGCAAAAGGACCGGCAGAAAGACCCGTCCACCGGCTTTGCGCGCGACGGCCTGCCGATGCTCGCCGAGCTGTGGCCGCTCGCCGCGAAGCACGGCGTGAAATTCATCCTCAACGCGGGCGGGCTCAATCCCCACGGAGCGCGCGAGGCGATCGCGCGCACCTTCCGCGACAAGGACTGGCACGCCACCATCGCAACGGTGAGCGGTGACTCGGTCATCGAGCGCCTGGACGAGTTGCGCGCCGCGGGCGAGCCGCTCGCGCACATGGATACCGGCGCTGGCCTCGACACGGTGCGCAGCCGCATGCTGTTCGCCAACGCCTACCTCGGCGCGCAGCCGATCGTGCGCGCGCTCGAGCAAGGGGCGGACATCGTGCTCACCGGCCGCGTGGCGGATGCGGCGCTGTCGCTCGCTCCCCTGGTGCATGAACTGGGCTGGCAGTGGGACGACTGGCACAAGCTCGCGCTCGGCCTCACCGTGGGGCATCTGCTCGAATGCTCGGGCCAGGGCTCGGGCGGCAATTTCGGCTCGGCGACGGAATGGGCCGAGATCCCCGACTACGCCCACCTCGGCTATCCGATCGCCGAGGTGGGCGAGGACGCGAGCGCCCTCTTTACCAAGGCGCCCGGCACCGGTGGCCGCGTCTCCTTCGACACGCTGCGCCAGCAGCTGCTGTACGAGGTGCACAACCCGCACGCCTACCTCTCGCCCGACGTGGTGCTCGACATGGGCACGCTCAAGTTCGACGACCAGGGAAACGACCGCGTGCGGGTCACGGGCGCGAGCGGCGCCGCGCGCCCGGCCAGGCTCAAGATCGTGGGCGGCTACCACGACGGCTGGATGGGCGCCGGCATCATCGGCTTTTCCTGGCCGCAGGCCTACGCCAAATGCGAGCAGGCCTCTAGAACCATCCAGACGCTGGTCGCCGAGCGCGGCTGGCCGGTCGAGGAAACGAACATCGAGTACATCGGCTACAACTCGCTGCTCGGCGCGCAGGCCGACCCGACCTACCGCGACCAGCTCAATGAATGTTTCCTCCGCATGACCATCCGCACGCAGGAGCGCAAGGTGGCGGATGCTTATGGGCGGCTGTTTCCGTGGCTGGGCCTGTCGGGCCCGCCCTACGTGGGCAGCATGAAGGGCGTGCAGGGAGCGAAGGAGTTGCTCGGCATCTGGCCAGCGCTGGTGACGCGCGAACTGGTCGAATCGCGAGTCGAGATCGCCGTGGAGAAAATCTGATGCGCGTGCCGCTATGGAAGATCGCCCACGCGCGTTCCGGCGACAAGGCGGACCGCGCCGACATCGGCCTGTTCGCCTGGGACGCGCCGACCTACGCGGTGCTCAGGCGCGAAGTGACGCCCGAGCGCGTGGCGGCGCATTTCCGCGAGCTTTGCCAGGGGCCGGTCGAACTCTGGCCGCTGGACAACCTGCTCGCCCTCAAGATCGTGCTGAACCGCGCGCTGCAGGGCGGCGCGGCGCGGTCGCTGCGCATGGACAACCTCGGCAAGGTGGTCGCAGCGCAGCTCCTGCGCATGGAGATCGAGGCGCCGGCCGACCTGCCCCGGCTGCGCTCCAGTTGAAGAAAGCCCGCAACAGGCGCCCGCACGACGGCAACCGTCGCGCGGGCCTGCTGCGCGTCTGCGCGCACCTGTTCCGCGAAAAGGGATTCGACGGCACCACGATCCGCGACATCTCGCAGGCGGCCGGCATGCACTCCGGCAGCCCGTTTTACCACTTCAACACCAAGCAGGAGATGCTGCTGGCGGTGATGGAACAGGGCCTGACCGAAGGCCTGCGCCACCTTGAGGCGGTAGCCGCGCTGAAGCTCGCGCCGGACGAAAAATTCAGGCAGCTGGTGCGCGCGCACCTCGCCACGCTCTGCGAAGACGGCCACGACTTCATCCCGGTGATGCTCTACGACTGGAGATCGCTCACGGCCGCCAACCGCCGGCGCGTGATCGCGCTGAAGGACCGCTACGACGCGCTGTGGCAGCGCGTGACCGACGAACTGCAGGCGCAAGGAGTGATGCGCGGCGACGCGCAGCTCGTGCGCCTGTTCACCTTCGGCGTGCTGAACTGGACGGCGCGCTGGTACCGGGCCGGCGGACGCAAGTCGCTGGAGGAAATTTCGGAGGAAGCGGCGCGGTTCCTCTTGCGCAGCTAGGCCTGCCAGGGATCGATGACCGGGACCTTGAGATCGCGAAAGTGCCGCACATTCCGCGTCGCGAGCGTGGCGCGCCGCGCCAGCGCGATACCGGCGATTTGAGTGTCGCGCATGTCCACCGGCCGTCCGGCCTTCTGCCTGTGCGCAGCCAAAGATGCTGCCTCGCTCGCCGCAGCGCTGTCGAAAGAGAGAACTCGATCCTCGAGGTCCTCTTCGAGCAGCCGGGCAAATGCCGATTCCAGCGCCTGCCGTCGACGGCCCTTGGGCAGCAACGCGAGGCCAAGACGCGCTTCAAACAGCGTGATGCTCGTGATCCACACGGACTCGGCCGACTGCCGGTCGAGCCACGCCACCACTGGTGCTTCCGGCACCTGGCGCATCAACGCGGAAAGCACGTTGGTGTCGAGGATGATCACCTGCCCAAATCCGCGGCGCGAACTGGCTGGCCGCGCAGCTCCGGCAGGTCGGCCCTCAGGCCCGCTTTCGCGAAGCGCGCCGCGATGCGCGACCCCAGCCTCGGCACCGGCTGGTTGCCCTGCTTCACGGCGTTGCGCAGGATGTGGCGCACCTCGTCTTCCATGCTGCGCCCGTACTTCCTGGCGCGGCGCTTGAGTCGCGTCTTTACTTCCTCTTCCAGGTGGCGAACGATGAACTGGGCCATGGACGTCCTCGCGCTATCGATGCATATGATATCATGATATCATAGTGCATCACGGCGCCGCTAGCCTGCGCGCGCGAAGCGCTCCAGGTGGTGGTCGGCGTCGCCGAACTGCTGCGCGATGATGGTCAGGCGCCGGAAGCTGTGGCTCACCTTCAGCTCCTCGCTCATGCCCATGCCGCCGTGCAGCTGGATCGCCTCCTGGCTGATCAGGCGCGCGTTGTCCGCGATCTTGATCTTCGCCGCGGAGATGGCGCGCATGCGCTCTTTCGCGTCCGCCGAGGAGTCCGCCTGGCTGCAGGCGAGGAACGCCATCGACTTCGCCTGCTCGTAGGCCACGTACATGTCCACGATGCGGTGCTGCAGCGCCTGGAAAGTGCCGATCGGCACGCCGAACTGCTTGCGCGTCTTGAGGTACTCGAGCGTGGTGTCGCAGGAGAATTTCATCGCGCCCACGTCTTCCGCGCAGATCAGCGCGGTGGCGAAGTCCACCACCGCCTCGACCACCGGCAGCGCCTTGCCTTCCGCGCCAAGCAGCTCGCCGGGCGTGCTCGAAAGCGATACGTCCGCCGCGCGCATCTCGTCCAGCGTGCGGTAGGGCTTGAGCTTCACCGATTTCGCCTCCAGCAGGAACAGGCTCAGGCCCGCCGGCGTTCTTGCCGACACCACCAGCGTTGCCGCGGACGGCGCGCCGAGGACCACGACCTTCTCGCCGTCCAGCGTCCAGCCGCTGCCGGACCTTTTCGCCGTGGTATTTACGTGCGCCAGGTCGTAGCGCGCGCCCTTCTCGGAATGGGCGAAGGCGAGCTTCAGCTTGCCCTCCACGACTGCGGGCAGGATCGCCTTTTTCTGCGCGTCGCTGCCGGCGCGCGCCACCAGTTGCCCGCCGAGGCCGACGGTGGCGAGGAACGGCTCCACCACCAGCCCTTCGCCGAAAGCTTCCATCACGCTCAACAAGTCGATGGCGCCGCCGCCGAAGCCGCCGTAATCCGGCGAGAACGGGATGCCGGTGAGGCCCATCTCGGCGAAAGTCGCCCACACCGTGTCACTGTAGCCCTGGGGCGAGGCGACGATTTTCTTGCGGCCCTCGAACTCGTAGTCCTTCTGCATGAAGCGCCGGACGGAGTCGGCGAGGAGTTGCTGCTCTTCGTTGTAGTCGAAGTTCATGGCTACAGGCCCAGGGTCATCTTGGCGATGATGTTGCGCTGGATCTCGTTCGATCCGGCGTAGATCGTGGTCTTGCGGAAATTGCAGTAGCGCGGTGCGATCGCGGCGGTGAACTCGTCGAAGCCGGCATCGCCGTTGATCGCTTTGAACGGCTGGGCGAGCGGCCCGACTGCCTGCATCATGAGTTCGGTCAGGCCCTGCTGGATCTCGGTGCCCTTGATCTTGAGCATCGACACGTCGGCGCCCGGCGGCTGGCCGGTACGGCGCATGCGGTCGAGGAACCTCAGGTTGGTGATCTCGAGCGCCATCAGCTCCACTTCCAGGCGCGAAAGCCTGTCGCGGAAGCGCGCATCGTCCATCAGCGATTTGCCATTGCCGGGCTGCTGCGCGGCAAACTCCTTCAGTTTGGCGAGTTCGCGCTTGGAGGCGCCGATGCGCCCGGTATTCATGCGCTCGTGGCCGAGCAGGTACTTGGCCACCGTCCAGCCCTCGCCTTCCTTGTGCACGAGGTTTTCCACCGGGACCTTCACGTCGTCGAAGAACACCTCGTTCACCTCGTGGCCGCCGTCCATCAGGATCAGCGGCCGCACGCTGATGCCGGGTGTCTTCATGTCGATCAGCAGGAACGAAATGCCTTCTTGCCGCTTGGCCGCGCCGGAGTCGGTGCGCACCAGGCAGAAGATCCAGTCGGCATAGTGCCCAAGCGTGGTCCAGGTCTTCTGGCCGTTGACCACATAGTGATCGCCGTTGCGCACCGCTTTGGTCTTCAGAGAGTCGAGGTCGGAACCCGAACCCGGCTCGGAATAGCCCTGGCACCAGAAATCCTCGCCGTGGTAGATACGCGGCAGGAACCGCTTCTTCTGTTCATCGCTACCAAAGCGCAGCAGCACCGGGCCGCACATCGAGAGGCCGAAGGGGATCAGCGGCGGCGTGCCGGCGTAGCCGCACTCCTCCTCGAACAGGTAGCGCTGCACCACGCTCCAGCCAGTGCCGCCCCATTCCTTGGGCCAGGAG
>JANNTQ010000260.1:0-5100 GCA_031394435.1 Betaproteobacteria bacterium | reverse complement strand
CCGGTCTCCTGCAGGATCTGGCGCGAGATGCGGTTCATCTTGTTGATGGTCTCGATCATGTGCACCGGGATGCGGATGGTGCGCGCCTGGTCGGCGATCGAGCGCGTAATCGCCTGGCGGATCCACCAGGTGGCGTAGGTGGAGAACTTGTAGCCGCGGCGGTATTCGAACTTGTCCACCGCCTTCATCAGGCCGATGTTGCCCTCCTGGATCAGGTCCAGGAACTGCAGGCCGCGGTTGGTGTATTTCTTGTCGATCGAGATCACCAGGCGCAGGTTGGCCTCGGTCATCTCGCGCTTGGCTCGGCGTGCCTTGGCCTCGCCGGTGGACATCTGCTTGTTGATTTCCTTCAGGTCGCGGATCGAGATGCCGATCTTCTGCTGCACGCCCTGGATCCTGCCCAGCAGCTCGAGGATCGAGGGTTCGAGGCGCACCAGCGCCTCACTCCACGGGTGCCCCGCGTTGAGCTCCGAGCTCAACCAGCGCTTGGAGCCCTCGGTGCCGACGAACACCTTGATGAAGTGCTGGCGCGGCATCTGCGCCTTGCGCACCGAAATGTCGTGAATCTGGCGCTCGTGGCTGCGGATGTCGTCGACCAGGCTGCGCACGCTGTCGCACAGCCGCTCGACCGTGCGTGCGGTGAAGCGGATGGTCATCAGCTCATTGGAGATCTGGTCGCGCACCCGCAGGTAATCCTTGTCCTTGGAGCCCTTGTTCTCCAGCACGCGCAGCATCTTCTCGAACAGCCGCCGAATGCGCGCGAACTTCTCCAGCGCCTCGCCGCGCAGCGCGAGCAAGCTCGCCGATTGCGCGGCGCCTTCGTCTTCCTCCGACTCGCCTTCTTCTTCCTCGATCTGCTCTTCTTCCTCTTCCACGCTCGCGGCTTCCGCCTTCTTCGGATCGAAGTCGTCCTTGGCGTTCGGGTCGATCAGGCCGTCCACCACCTCGTCGATACTCGCCTCCTCCTTCTCCACCTTGTCGGCCAGGTCGAGGATCTCGCGCACCGTGGTCGGGCAGGCGCTGATCGCGAGGATCATGTGGCGCAGGCCTTCCTCGATGCGCTTGGCGATTTCGATCTCGCCTTCGCGCGTGAGCAGCTCCACCGAGCCCATCTCGCGCATGTACATGCGCACCGGGTCGGTAGTGCGGCCGAACTCCGAGTCGACCGTGGAAAGCGCCGCTTCGGCCTGCTCCTCGACGTCCTCGTCGGTGGAGGCGACCGGCGCCGTCTCGGCGGTGATCAGCAGGGTTTCCTGGTCGGGCGCCTGGTCGTAGACCTGGATGCCCATGTCGCCGAAGGTCGAGATGATGGCCTCGATCTGCTCGGCATCCACCAGGTCGTCGGGCAGGTGGTCGTTGATTTCGGCGTAGGTGAGAAAGCCTCGGTCCTTGCCCATCTTGATGAGGGTCTTGAGGCGCATGCGGCGCGTCTCGGCGTCCTCCTTGGGCAGCACGGCCATCGCCGCGAGCCACTCTTCCTTCTTCGTCTTGCGGCCAGGCCGCCCGCGGGCGGCTTTTGCCTTCAGCCCCTCGGCGAGCTTGGCTTCGAGTTGCTCGAGCGCCGCCTTGGCGCTCTTGATGGTGGGTTTCTTTGCCTTGTCGTCAGCTTTCGCTTGTGGCTTGGCCGCGACCGGCGCCTTGGCCTGCCTGGCGGCGTGGAGCGGCTTTTTCGCCGGCCGCGCCGCACGCCGCGCTGCAGGCCGCGCCGAGCGATGCTTCCTGGACGCCGGACGCGCCTTGGCGCCCGGGCGATGCTTCTTTTTCTTTAACAACTTGATTGCTTTGGCTTTTTTGCCAGACTTGCGAGACTGTTTGACCTTCGACTTGCGCTTGGCTTTGACCATTCTCGCCTCGTCCTCGCCCTGGACCCGCCGGGCCGGAAAAAAGTGGGCGATTCTACCCCAATCCGACTCTCAGGAGCGCTGAGCTTTTAGTTGATGCAGCTCTATGACGCGTTGATTGAGTTCCGCGTTCAAGGCCGGATTGCCGGGCACCTGCATTTTCAGCGCCTCGATCTCGCGGTGTTTCCTGCGGATTCGCAGCGCGATCTGCATCTGCCGGAACTCGTGCGCGGCCCCGTCGGCATCCAGGTTGTGATCCAGGGCCGCCGCCTGCGCGCGGAACACCAATTGCTCGTACTCGCTGCCCTGGAAGCGGTCCACCAGCATGCCGCCGCTGGGCGCATCGCTCGCGGCCAGCTCGGTCGCGATGCTGCGCAGCGCACCCGACTCCGGCGCATCCGCATCGAGCAGCCCTTGGTCCAGCTCCCCGGCGAGCGCCGGATTGACCAGCACGCAGCGCAGGAGGTTTTGTTCCTCCGACGCCGGCGCCCGCGGCGCCGGCGATTTCGCAGGAGCCGCGCGGCGGAAGTTGGGAGCGCTCTCGGGCGCATACAAGCGCTCGACGTCCTGCGGATCGACCTGGGCCAGCCGCGCGATCTCGCGTATCAGCTGCAGGCGCAGAGCGGGCGCCGCGAGCCGCTGCACGTGCGGCATGGCCGCCATCTGGAATTTGGAGCGGCCCTCCGCCGTGTCGAGGTCCGATTGCGCACGCAGCTCGCCCAGCAGGAACGACGTCAGCGTCTGCGCTTCGCGTACCAGGCGCTCGAATGATTCCTTGCCGTGGCGGCGCACGTAGCTGTCGGGATCTTCGCCTTCCGGCAGGAACAGGAACTTCATCGGCTTGGAATCAGAGGCGAGCGGCAGGCTCACTTCGAGCGCGCGCCAGGCGGCCTTGCGGCCCGCTGTGTCGCCGTCAAAGGAGTAGACGATCTCGTCGGCCACCCGCAGGAGCTTGGACACGTGCACCGGCGTGGTCGCGGTGCCCAGCGTCGCCACTGCATAGCCGACCTCGAATTGCGCGAGCGCCACCACGTCCATGTAGCCTTCGACCACCAGCGCGCGCCTGGCGGCGCGGATGGCGTCGCTCGCCTGCGCAAAGCCGTATAGCTCACGGCCCTTCTCGAACAACGGGGTCTCGGGGGAGTTCAGGTACTTCGGCTCGCCCGCGCCGAGCACGCGGCCGCCGAAGCCGATCACCGCGCCGCGCAAGCTGAAGATCGGGAACATGACGCGGTCGCGGAATCGGTCGTAGCGCTTGCCTTCGTTGTCGATCACCAGGCCGCACTCCACCAGCGCCTGGTCCTCGTACGCGGCAAACGCCCCTTTCAGCGCCTGCCAGTCGTCGGGCGCGTAGCCGATGCCGAAGCGACCCGCGGTCCTGCCCTCCAGGCCGCGCCCTTTGAGGTATTCGATCGCGCGCGGCGATTTCTTCAGTTCGGCGCGGTAGAACTGCATCGCCTTATCCATCAAAGGCACCAGGACGGTCACGCATTCCATATTCTGCGCTTGCTCGGGCGTGCGCGGCTGCCACTCCGGCACCTGCATGCCAACCGTGGAGGCGAGGTCCTTGATCGCGTCGACGTAGCCCATGCCGCCGTAGTCCATCAGGAAGCCGATGGCGTTGCCGTGCTTCTGGCAGCCAAAGCAGTGGTAGAACTGCTTGGCCGGGCTGACGGTGAACGACGGCGTCTTCTCGGTGTGGAAGGGGCACAGCCCCATGAAGTTTGCGCCGCCCTTCTTTAGCTGGACGTAGCGTCCGACCACCTCGACGATGTCGATGCGGTTGAGCAGGTCCTGCTTGAAGGATTCGGGGATCAAGGCAAAAAAATGGGGTCAGACCCCATTTTCTACCCTCCCAGCTTCGCTTTCACCAGCCCCGACACCTTGCCCATGTCGGCGCGGCCGGCGAGCTTCGGCCTGAGCAGGGCCATCACCTTTCCCATGTCCTTGATGCCGCCCGCGCCGAACTCGATGACCGCGGCGGCGATGGCCTGGTCCACTTCGGCCGGCGACATCTGCTGCGGCAGGTAGGCCTGCAGCACCTCGATCTCGAATTTTTCCACCGCCGCGAGGTCCGCCCGCGCCGCCTTCTCGTACTGGGCAATCGACTCGCGCCGCTGCTTGACCATTTTCTCGATGATGCCGAGCACGTCGGCGTCGGCCAGCTCTACGCGCTCGTCCACTTCCTTTTGCTTCATCGCGGCGAGCAGCAGGCGCACGGCCGATAGCCGCGCCGGGTCCTTGGCGCGCATCGCCGCCTTCATGTCTTCGGTCACGCGTTGTTTGAGGGTCATGGGCGCTCCAGAAACGCAAACGCCCCGGTGGGAAGCACCGGGGCGCTGGCCGGAAATCCTGTGATCGGTTCCTAGTACAGCTTCGCCGGCAGCAACTGGCTGCGCAGGCGCTTGTAGTGCCGCTTCACCGCCGCCGCGTGCTTGCGCTTGCGCTCCGAGGTGGGCTTTTCGTAGAACTCGCGGGCGCGCAGCTCGGTCAGCAGCCCGGTCTTCTCCACGGTGCGCTTGAACCGGCGCATCGCCACTTCGAACGGCTCGTTCTCCTTGACGCGTACGGTCGGCATGCAATTCCCCGAAATTCGGAAAGGGCGAAATTGTAGCAGAATCTCCCTGTGCTGATCCTCGGCATCGAGACCTCCTGCGACGAGACCGGCGTGGCGCTTTACGACGCCACCGCGGGGGGGCTGCTCGCCCACGCCGTGCACTCGCAAGTGGACATGCACCAGGCTTATGGCGGCGTGGTGCCGGAGCTCGCCTCGCGCGACCACGTACGCCGCCTGGTGCCGCTGGCGCGCGGCCTGTTCGAGCGCTCGGGCCGCAAGATCGGGGAATTGCAAGCGATCGCCTACACCGAAGGTCCGGGGCTGGCTGGCGCACTCCTCGTCGGTGCTTCCTTCGCCCACGCGCTCGCCACGGCCCTAAACGTGCCGGCGCTCGGCATCCACCACCTGGAAGGCCACCTGCTCTCGCCGCTGCTTTCCGCGCGGCCTCCGCAATTCCCCTTCGTCGCCCTGCTAGTCTCGGGCGGGCACACGCAGTTGATGCGGGTGGAGGGCGTCGGGCGCTACGAGCTGCTCGGCGAGACGCAGGATGACGCCGCGGGTGAAGCCTTCGACAAGACCGCGCACCTGCTCGGCCTCGGCTATCCC
Organism: Betaproteobacteria bacterium; assembly: GCA_031394435.1. Lineage (GTDB taxonomy): Bacteria > Pseudomonadota > Gammaproteobacteria > Burkholderiales > SG8-39 > JAABQT01. The sequence goes on along the minus strand of JANNTQ010000260.1, from coordinate 96 downwards.
GGCGGGCCAGCGCTGTCCAAGCTCGCCGAGCACGGGCACCCGGGACGCCACAAGCTGCCGCGGCCGATGATCGCGAGCGGCGACCTCGAATTCAGT
>JANNTQ010000227.1:0-25588 GCA_031394435.1 Betaproteobacteria bacterium | reverse complement strand
GCCGAGCGCCTCCTGCGCCAGCGTCACCTTGTCCAGCTCGATGCGGCTGAACGACTTGTTCTCGTTCAGCAGCGATGTCAGTTCCGGCACCGCGCGCACCTCGGCGATCTTCACCGACTCGCCGATGCTGACCTGCTCGAAGCGCATCTGCACGCCGGCCAGCACCCACATGCGCGCCGACCCGATCTTCACCGGGGCGCCCAGGGCATCGCTCGCCAGCTTTTCGTACTCACTGGTGGATAGCGGCAGGAAGTTGAGCACGCCGACCCCGCCCACCAGCAGGAAGAACAGCGCCAGCGCCACCGGCTTGCCCCAGTTGATCGGCTGCTTGCGCTTGTACGCGCTGGCGGCCTTTGCCGAGGGCTGGTCGCCGCGGCTGCGCGTGCGCACCACCTCGCGCTCGCGGTCGCGCAGCGCTTTGCGCGCCTCGGGCGTGAGCTTGCGCTCGTCGTCCGAGATTTCGTCGCGGCCGAGGTCGGAGCTGGAGATCGGGATATCGCCCGCACCGGCCTTGCGCGCCTCTGCCTCGCTATCCTTCTTCTTTTTCGCGGCTGCCGCTTCCTGTTTCTGCGCCTCGGCCTCGCGCTCGAGGCGCTCCTTCTCTTCCTTCTGCTGGCGCTCCAGTTCCTCCTTGCGGCGCTTTTCCTCCTCCCTGCGCGCCCTGCGCTCGGCTTCTTCGCGCGCGCGCCTGGCCTCCTCCTCCTTCGCCATGCGCTGCGCCTCGGCGCGATCCTTGCGGTCCTGTTCCTCTTTTTCCTTGCGCTCGGTTTCTTCGCGCTTGGAAAAGGAATCCAGGTCGGCCATCAGCGAGCCGGACAGCGCGTCGGCGGCGGCGGCGGCGTCTTTCTCGGCTTGCGCCCGCTCTACTGCCTCCACTACCTCGCGCTCGGCGCGCTCCTTGTCTTCCTGCTCGGCGCGCACGCGGTACGTGGCGTCGGACTTGCGCCGCGCGTCTTCCTGCTCCCAGCGCCTGGCTTCGGCCTCTTTTTTCTTGCGCGCGTCGGCGTCGCGGCGCTTCTTGTCCTCGGCCTCGCGCGCCAGGCGGATCTGGCGCTGGTTCTCCTCCTGCTCGCGCCGGTCGCGCTCGTCGCGCTCCTTGCGCTCGACTTCCTCGCGCGCCTGGCGCTCCGCTTCCTCGAGCGCCCGCTCGCGCTCGCGTTTTTCGCGCTCCTCGCGCCCCCGGCGCTCAGCTTCCTCGCGCGCCTGGCGCTCCTGTTCCAGCTTCTGGCGCAGCTCCTCGGCCTCCTGCCGCGCCGTCTTCTCCTCGGCTTCGCGCCGCGCCCGCTCTTCGGCCTCGCGCGCGGTGCGCTCCGCCTCCGCGCGCGCCCGGCGTTCGGCATCCTCGCGCGCCCGGCGCTCGTCCTCGACTTTGCGGCGCAGTTCCTCGGCTTCGCGTTTCGCGCGCTCCGCCGCATCGCGCCGCGATCTCTCCGCGGCCGCCAGCTTTTCGCGTGCTTCCAGCTCCGCTCTCGCCTTGGCGTCCTCGGCAGCGCGCACCCTGGCCTCTGCCTCGGCGCGCGCCCGGGCTTCGATTTCGGCCTTGGTCTTGCCTTCGGCCTCCGCCTGCATCGCCAATTCGCGGGCCGCTTTGGCGCGCGCTTCGGCGTCAATGCGAAACTTCTGCGTGCTGTCCACCGAGGCCTTCGCCGCAGCGTCCGCCCGGACCTTCGCCTCGCGCTCCGCGCGCTGGCGCATTTCCGCTTCGTGGCGCGCCTGTGCCATCGGATCCGCACCGGGCGTGGCGGGCGCCGGGGGCTTTTCCGCCTTGGGTGGCGCGCTGAAGATCTGCGTGAAATCGAGCTCTTCGCCGCCACCCGCCGCCGGTGTCCAGGGTTTGGCTGGCGCGGACGCCGCCGTCCTGGGCGCGTTGGCGGCGCCGCGCTGCGCTACGCCGGGATTCACTTCGCGAATGAAGCCATCGGTGTCCAGCTTCTGCACCAGCGCGAAAAACTTGTCGTCGGGGGCGCGATCGAACTTGGCGCTCAGTTCCTTCAGGTTGATCTTGCCGTCGATCGCCGACAGGATCGACCGGTCACCGCGCGAAAGCTGGCTGGTCTTGCCGGACGCTTCCTGCACGCCCTTGCCAGTCTTCGAGTAGATCGAGGTGGGATTCATCTCATGGCAACCATCAACGGCAGCCTATTATAAAGAACTAAGCGCCATAGCCGCCGCCGCCCGGGGTCTCGATCACGAACACGTCGCCCGCCGCCATCTCGCAGCGGTCCGTGGGCGCAAGCGCCACGCGTGTACCGTCTGCGCGCAAGACATAGTTGATGCCCAGCGCTCCGGGTTCGCCGCCGGCCATGCCGTGGGGCGGCACCCGGCGGTGGTTGGACAGGATCGCGGCGCTCATCGGCTCGAGGAACTGCACGCGCCGCACCGCGCCATGGCCGCCACGGTGCCGGCCGGCGCCGCCCGAGCCCCTGCGAATCTCGAAGCTCTCGAGCAACACCGGAAATCGCCACTCCAGCACCTCCGGGTCGGTGAGGCGCGAGTTGGTCATGTGCGTCTGCACCACGTCGGTCCCGTCGAAGCCGGGTCCGGCCCCCGAGCCGCCGGCGATGGTCTCGTAGTACTGGTAGCGCTCGTTGCCGAAAGTGAAATTGTTCATCGTGCCCTGCGAAGCGGCCATCACGCCGAGCGCGCCGTAAAGTGCGTCGGTGGCGCACTGCGAGGTCTCGACGTTGCCCGCCACCACCGCCGCCGGGTAGCGCGGGTTGAGCATCGAGCGCTCCGGGATCACCACCTCGAGGGGCTTGAGGCAGCCGGCATTGAGCGGAATCTCGTCGTTCACCAGGGTGCGGAACACGTACAGCACCGCCGCCATGCTGACGGCGGCGGGCGCGTTGAAATTGCTCGGCAGCTGCGCCGAACTGCCGCTGAAGTCGATCTTCGCGCTCCTGCGATCGGCGCCGATGCGGATCTTCACCCGGATCACTGCGCCGTTGTCCAGCGGCAGCTCGAACTCGCCGTCCTTGAGCACGCCGATCACGCGGCGCACGGATTCCTCGGCGTTCGCCTGCACGTGGCGCATATAGGCGCGCACCACCTGCAAGCCGAAGTGCGCCACCATCTCGCGCAGCGCCTGCACGCCTTTTTCGTTGGCGGCGATCTGCGCCTGCAGGTCGGCGAGGTTCTGCTGCACGTTGCGTACCGGATACTTGCCCGAGCGCAGCAGCGCGATGGTCTCCTGCTCGCGCAAGCGCCCCTCTTCCACCAGCAGGAAGTTGTCGATCAGCACCCCTTCTTCGTCCACCGTCGTCGAGTCCGGCGGCATCGAGCCCGGTGTGATGCCGCCGATGTCGGCATGGTGGCCGCGCGAGCCGACGTAGAACAATATGCCCTCGCCCTGCTGGTCGAACACCGGCGTGATCACCGTGACGTCGGGCAGGTGTGTGCCGCCGTTGTAGGGCGCGTTCAGCACGTAGACGTTGCCGGGCTTCATCCTGCCGGCGTTCTCGCGCATCACTGTCTTGATCGATTCGCCCATCGAGCCCAGGTGCACCGGCATGTGCGGCGCGTTGGCGATCAGGCTGCCTTCTGCGTCGAACAGCGCGCAGGAAAAGTCCAGACGCTCCTTGATGTTGACCGAGTAGGCGGTATTCTGCAGGCGCAGGCCCATTTGCTCCGCGATCGACATGAACAGGTTGTTGAAGATCTCGAGCATCACGGGATCGGCTTGGGTGCCCAGCGCGACCCGCTTCTCTCTGGGCACCACTCTGTCCAGCACCAAATGATCCAACTCCGTAACGATTGCCCTCCACCCTGGTTCAACCACCGTCGTCGCATTTGCCTCCGCAACAATCGCTGGACCGTCCACCTTCTGCCCGGGGACCAGTTCCTCTCGCTTGAACAATGGTGTCTCGCACCACTTGCCGCCGGTGAACATACGAACGGTGGTCGCAGGGCGGGCGTTGGGTTTCGACCGGTTTCCAACAACGGAAACCGGTCGATCGGGAACCCCCGAAGACAAGGCTTCTACGGAAACGGCTTCGACGATCAAGGCCTTGCCGGGCATCAAAAAAGAAAATTTCTTTTGATAGGCGAGTTCGAATTGCTTGCGCATTTCCCCGGCACTACCCAACGCAACAATGAGTGCCGTGTCCGTTCCCTCGTACTTCAAGTGCACCCTTCGCAGGACTCGTATCCCCTTCTCCTCGACACCCTGGCTCACCAGTTCCTGCTTTGCCGCCTGCGCCAGCGCCTCCAGCTCGCCTTCCAACTTCGTTTCCCCGAGGTTCGCCTCGACCGCCTTCTCCTTCAGCGCCGCCTGGTCCGCCAGACCCATGCCGTAGGCCGAGAGCACCCCGGCGAAGGGATGGATGAATACCCGCGTCATGGCGAGCGCATCCGCCACCAGGCAGGCGTGCTGGCCGGCGGCGCCGCCGAAGCAGCACAGCGTGTACTCGGTGACATCGTGTCCGCGCTGCACGGAAATGTGCTTGATGGCGTTCGCCATGTTGCCGACCGCAATCTGGATGAAGCCCTCGGCCACCTGCTCGGGCTTGCGCCCGTCGCCGATGGTCTGTGCCAACTCGGCGAATTTCGCCTGCACCACTGCGGCATCGAGTGCCTGCTTGCCGTCCGCGCCGAAGACGCGCGGAAAGTACTCCGGCTGGATCTTGCCGAGCATCGCATTGGCGTCGGTCACCGCCAGCGGCCCGCCGCGCCGGTAACTCGCCGGCCCGGGATTGGCGCCGGCCGAATCCGGCCCCACGCGGTAGCGTGCGCCGTCGAAATGCAGGATCGAGCCGCCGCCCGCGGCGACCGTATGGATGCTCATCATTGGCGCGCGCATGCGCACCCCGGCCACCTGGGTCTCGAACTCGCGCTCGAACTCGCCCGCGTAGTGCGACACGTCGGTGGACGTACCGCCCATGTCGAAGCCGATGATCTTGCCGAAGCCTGCGGACAGCGAGGTGCGCACCGCGCCGACGATGCCGCCCGCCGGGCCGGAGAGGATCGAGTCCTTGCCCTGGAAGCGCCGCGCGTCAGCGAGCCCGCCGTTGGATTGCATGAACAAGAGCCGCACGCCTTTGAGCTCGGCGGCGACCTGGTCGACGTAGCGGCGCAGGATCGGGGACAGATAAGCGTCGACGACTGTGGTGTCGCCACGCCCGATCAGCTTCATCAGCGGGCTTACCTTGTGAGAAACGGAGATCTGGGTGAAGCCGACTTGCCTTGCGAGTTCCTCGAGGCGTGCCTCGTGCTTCGGATACCGATACCCATGCATCAGCACGATCGCAATCGACCGAAACCCCGCCTTGAAGCTTTCTTCGAGATCGGCGCGCGCTAACCGTTCGTCCAGCGGAGCTACGACGTCCCCGCGCGCGCCGATCCGTTCCGCGACCTCACGGACCTGCGCATAGAGCAATTCCGGCAGGACGATGTTGCGCTCGAATATTTTCGGCCTGTTCTGGTACGCAATCCTTAGCGCATCCTTGAATCCGCGAGTAATGAACAGGACAGTCCGTTCCCCCTTGCGCTCAAGAAGCGCATTGGTCGCCACCGTAGTCCCCATCTTCACTGCTTCAATCAGTTCCACCGGAATGGCGTTGCCGGGGGCCACGCCAAGAAGTTCACGGATCCCCGCGAGAGCGGCGTCCTTGTATCGCTCTGGGTTCTCCGAAAGCAATTTGTGGGTGATAAGCGACCCATCCGGTCGCCGGGCAACGACGTCGGTAAACGTCCCGCCGCGGTCGATCCAGAATTGCCAGCGGCCGCTCATGCGCCGAAACGTGCGGCGGAGTACGGCGCCGGATCTACAAAGGGCGTCTCGCCCACCACCATTTCCGCCACCATCCTCCCGGTCACCGCCCCCAGCGTCAGCCCGTGGTGCGCATGGCCGAAGGCGAACCACAGCTTGCGGTGCTTCGGCGCCGCGCCGATCACCGGCAGCATGTCCGGCGTGCAGGGTCGCGCGCCCATCCAGGGCTCGTTGTCCAGCCGCTCGGCCAGCGGAAACAGGTCCCTCGCGATGGGCTCCGCGCGCCCCAGCTGCACCGGTGTGCGGCTCGCATCGCGCAGCGCGAACTCCGCGCCGGTGGTGAGGCGGATGCCGCGGCGCACCGGGCCCATGAAGTAGCCGCGCTCGACGTCTAGGATCGGGTGATTCAGCTTCGCCTCGCCCGCCGCCCGGTAATGCATGTGGTAGCCGCGCTTCACCGCGAGCGGCAGGTCGTAGCCCAGCGCACGCGTCAGCACATCCGCCCAGGGGCCGAGCGCCACGACGGCTCCGCCGGCCTCGAGCGGGCCGCGCGCGCTGCGCAGCTTCCAGCCGCTGCCATTCGCCTCGAGGGTCGCGGCATTGCCCTGCACGAAACTGCCCCCCAGGGCTTCGAAGCGCTTCAGGTAGGCAAGCGCGAGCGCCTGCGGATCCTGCACGCTGATCGGATCGGTCCAGTGCAACGCGCCGGCGAGCACCGGCGCGAGGTGCGGCTCGGCTTCCTGCAACGCGCGTGCGTCGAGCTGCCGGTGGTTGATGTCGAACTCGCGTTGCCAGCGTTCGGCCTCGGCGAAGCGCAGGTCACGCTCGCGCGTGGTGCGGAACACCTTCATCCAGCCACCGCGCCGAACCAGCTCGCCTGCGCCCGCCTCGGCGATCAGCGCCTCGTGCTCGGTGACGCAATGCTCGATCAGCTTCGCGTAGCGCCGCGCCACCTCGGCGTGGCGCGCCGGGCGCGAGTGCCGCCAGTATTGCCACAGGAAAGGTGCGAGCTTCGGCAGCGCAGACAGGTGGTAGTGCGCATCGATGGTCCGGTTCAGGCTGTAGCGCGCGAGCGCGGCGAAATCGTGCGGGAAACCATACGGGTAGACGGCTTCGCGCTGGATCAGCCCGGCGTTGCCGAAGGAGGTTTCTTCGGCCGCACCGCGGCGGTCCAGCAGCACTACCGAGCGCGCGCGTTTCTGCAGGTGCAGCGCGACGCAGATGCCGACGATGCCCGCGCCGAGGACAGCGATGTCGTGGCGTGCCATTACAATCGCATCCTATCTTGGAATCGGACTCCGCAATTCGGGCGCTCCTTGCGCGTGGACCGCGTTGAAGCCGTGGTGATTGGCGCCGGGCTGGTCGGCCTGGCGGTGGCGCGCGCGCTCGCGCTCGCCGGGCGCGAGGTGGTGATCCTCGAAGCCGAGGACGCCATCGGCACGCACACCAGCTCGCGCAATTCCGAGGTGATCCACGCCGGCATCTACTACCCGCAGGGCTCGCTCAAGGCGCGCACCTGCGTCGCGGGGCGGCGCCGCCTGTACGACTACTGCGCCGAGCGCGGCGTGCCGCACCGGCGCTGCGGCAAACTGATCGTCGCGACCGACGCGGCGCAGCTCGACGAGCTGGAGGCGATCCGGCAAAAGGCGCTCGCCAACGGCGTTACCGACGTGGTGCGCGTGAGCCGCGGGGAAGTGCACGCGATGGAGCCGGAATTGACCTGCATCGCGGCGCTGCATTCGCCTTCCACCGGCATCGTCGACAGCCACGCGCTGATGCTCGCCTACCTCGGTGACGCGGAAAACGCCGGCGCGATGCTCGCGCTGAAGAGTCCGCTGCACAAAGGGGTGGTGCGCGCCGACGGCATCGAGCTGCACGTCGCCGGCGCCGAACCGGTCCTCGCCGCTCGCGTGGTGAACTGCGCCGGCCTCACGGCGCCGGGGGTCGCGCGGCGCATCGAAGGCTATCCGGCCCGCCTCGCGCCGCCCGAGCTCTATGCCAAAGGCAATTACTACACCCTGGCCAGGCGCGCGCCGTTCTCACGCCTGGTATACCCGGTGCCCGAGCCCGGCGGCCTTGGCGTGCACGTCACGCTCGACCTGGGCGGGCGGGCGCGTTTCGGCCCGGACGTGGAATGGGTCGACAGGATCGACTACCGCGTGGACCCGCGGCGCGCAGAGCGCTTCTATGCGGCGATCCGGCGCTACTGGCCAGGACTGCCCGATGGCGCCCTGCAGTCAGGGTATGCCGGCATCCGGCCGAAGATCTCCGGCCGCGGCGAGCCGCCGGCGGATTTCATCGTGCAGGGACCACTCGAGCACGGCGTGCGCGGTCTGGTGCAGATGTACGGCATCGAGTCGCCGGGATTGACAGCGTCGCTCGCGCTGGCCGATCATGTGGCGGCGCTAATACCAGAACAACCCAAAGGGAAATCATGAAATCCAGATTCGCAGTGCTGCTCGCCGCGTCGGCCGCGTTCGGCGTCGCGCAGGCCCAGACCAAGTGGGACATGCCCACGCCTTACGGCGACGGGGAGTTCCATACCATCAACGTGCGCAAGTTCGCCGAGGAGGTGAAGAAAGCCTCCGGCGGCCAGATCGACATCAACGTGCATTCCAACGGCTCGCTGATCAAGCATCCGGACATGCTGCGCGCGGTCGCCACCGGGCAGGTGAGCATCGCCGAGTTCCTGCTCGGCCAGTTCGGCAACGAGGAGCCGGTGTTCAACGCCGACAACGTGCCGTTCCTCGCCGCCGGCTACGACAATGCGTGGAAGCTCTACCAGGCGCAGAAGCCGGTCCTGCTCAAGAAACTCGAGGGCCGCGGCCTGCACCTGCTGTACTCGGTCGCCTGGCCCGGCCAGGGCCTGTACACCAAGAACGCGTTGAAGAGCGTTGATGATTTCAAAGGCGTCAAATTCCGCACCTACAGCGCTTACACAGCGCGCTTCGCCGAGTTGCTGGGCGCCAGCCCGACGGTGATCCAGGTACCCGAGGTGCCGCAGGCCTTCGCCACCGGCACCATCAGCGCCATGATCACCTCCTCGGCCACCGGCACGCAGACCAAATCGTGGGAATTCGTCAAGAACTACTACGCCACCAATGCCATGCACCCGAAAAACGTGGTGGTGGTGAACATGCGCGCCTACCAGGGGCTGACCGAGGCGCAGAAGAAGGCCCTCACCGACGCGGCCGCGGCGGCGGAGAAACGCGGTTGGGATCTCTCGCGCCAGCGCGAGCAGAGCGCCAACAAGATGCTGGCCGACAACGGCATGACGGTGCACACGCCCGACGCGCCGCTGATGAGCGCGCTCGGCAGGATCGGCGACACCATCGCCACCGAATGGCTGAGGGCCGCGGGCGCCGACGGCGACGCGATCGTCACGGCCTACCGGAAGTAGCGGATTGAGGCGGTTCCTCGACCGCCTCTACTCGGCGAGCGGCGCGCTGGCGGCGGTCTGCCTCGCCAGCATCTGCGTGCTGATGCTGGCGCAGGCGGCGGGCCGCGAGTTCGGCCTGCTGATCCGCGCCGCCGACGACATCACCGCGTGGCTGTGCGCCGCCTCCGCGTTTTTCGCTCTCGGCCACACGTTCCGCCATGGCGAACTGGTGCGCGTTGGCCTGTTCGTCGACATGCTCGCGCCCGGGGCGCGCCGCATCGCCGAGATCGTCGCGCTTTCGATCACCGGCCTGTTCGTCGGCTACATGGCTTGGGCGGTCACCAGGTTCGTCTACCAAAGCTGGAAATTCAACGAAGTCGCGCAAGGCCTGGTGAAGATTCCGGTCTGGATCCCGCAACTGTGCTTCGTGCTGGGGGTGTTGATTTTTCTGGTTGCGATTCTTGATGAATTGCTGGTGGTCATAGGAAATCAAAAGCCGGCCTACCAACGCGCCGAAGAGGACCGCCGCGCACGGGGCGACTTCTCCGAGATGGCCTAGCGCATGGGCATCCTCACGATCGCGCTGATCCTGCTCGCGCTGTTGCTGGTACTGCTCTCGGCCGGCGTTTGGATCGCCATCTCGCTCGCCGCGGTGGCGTGGTTCGGGCTGCAGTTCTTCACCAGCACGCCGCCCGATGTGAACCTGTTCCAGTCGTTCTGGGGCTCGACCGCCTCCTGGACGCTGGCGGCGCTGCCGCTGTTCATCTGGATGGGCGAGATCCTCTACCGTACCAAGCTCTCGGAAGAGGTGTTCGAGGGCCTGGCGCCCTGGGTCAACTGGCTGCCCGGCCGGCTGATGCACGTCAACGTGCTCGCCTGCGGCATTTTCGGCACAGTGTCGGGTTCCTCGGCAGCCACCTGCGCCACCATCGCCAAGGTCGCGCTACCGGAGCTCGTAAAACGCGGTTACGACGAAAAGACCGCACTAGGCTCGCTGTGCGGCGCCGGCACGCTGGGCATCCTGCTGCCGCCTTCGATCATCATGGTGGTTTACGCAGTGGCCGCCGAAGTGTCCATTCTCAAGGTCTTCCTGGCGGGGTTCCTGCCCGGGTTTCTCCTGATGGCGCTGTTTTCCGGCTACATCATCGTCTGGGCCTGGCTGAACCCCGGCAAGACGCCGAAGGAAGACACCCAGCTCTCCTTCGGCGAAAAGCTCTACAAAAGCCGCCACCTCATCCCCTGCGTGCTGCTGATCGTGTTTATCGTCTGGGTGATGGTGATCGGCTGGGCAACCGCCACCGAATCCGCCGCTTACGGCGTGCTCGGGTCGCTGGCGATCGCGTGGTGGTCGGGCGGCCTCAACCGCGAGACCTTCTGGCAGAGCCTGATGGGCGCGACACGCCTGTCGTGCATGATCATGTTCATCCTGGCCGGCGCAGCGTTCCTCTCCTCCTGCATGGCGTTCACCGGCATCCCGAAAGCACTCGCCGCCTGGGTGGCGTCGATCGAGCCCAACAAATACACCCTGATCGCAGTGCTCGCCGGGATCTACATCCTGCTCGGCACCGCACTGGACGGCGTCTCTATGATCGTGCTCACCACCTCGATCGTGATCCCGATGATCGAGAAAGCGGGCATCGATCTGATCTGGTTCGGCATTTTCATCGTGCTGCTGGTCGAGATTGCTGAAGTGACGCCGCCGTTGGGCTTCAACCTGTTCGTGCTGCAGACCATGAGCGGTCGCGATTCCAACTATGTCGCCTACGCCTCGATCCCGTTTTTTTGCATGATGGTGCTGTGCATCGCGCTCATCACCGTGTTTCCCGAGATCGCCACCTGGCTTCCCGACCGGCTGATCGGCAGGCAAAAATAGGGTCAGACCCCTTTTCCATGTCCGTCCCAATCTACCTGACGCGCGACATCCGCCGCATCGAAGAGGCGGCGAAGGCAGAGCCGCTGATGCAGCGGGCGGGCGCTGCGGCGGCGGAGCTCGCCGCGCGCCTTGCCGCCGATACGGCAAAGGACGTGTTGGTGCTCACCGGGCCGGGTAACAACGGTGGCGATGCGAAGATCGTCGCGGACTTGCTCAAGCAGAAATTCTTCCGCGTCACGGTGGCCACCGCCGCCGAGGCCGCGACGCTGCCGGTGGACAGGCGCTGGGGCCTGGTGGTGGACGGCCTGTTCGGCATCGGCCTGGCGCGCGGCATCGAGGGCGATTTCGCCAAGCTGGTGAGCTACGCCAACGCCCAGGACTGCCCGGTCCTCGCGCTCGACATCCCGAGCGGCATTGCTTCCGACACCGGGCGCGTCCTCGGGCACGCGGTGCGCGCCACGCACACCATCACATTCATCGCCCTGAAACCGGGCCTCCTGATGCTGGACGGGCCCGACCACTGCGGCGAAGTGACGGTCGCCGATCTGGGCCTGGACGCGCGCAAGCTGGTGCGGCCGACGGGGTGGACGGCGGCTCCGAAACTGTTCGCCGACGTGCTCAAGACGCGTCCGCAGAATTTCCACAAGGGCCTGGCCGGCTCGCTGGCGATCCTCGGCGGCGCGGCCGGAATGACCGGCGCCGCGCTGCTGGCCGGGCGCGCGGCGCTGAAACTCGGTGCCGGGCGCGTCTACGTCGGCATGCTGGAGGAAATGTCGCTCGATCCCGGCGCACCGGAGCTGATGTTGCGCCACCCAGACGACGCACTCGGCCAGGACCTCGACGCGATCGTCGTCGGCCCGGGGCTCGGACAGAGCGAGCGCGCGGACGCGCTGGTCGGCGCAGTGCTGGCGAGCGACATGCCCTGCGTGGTGGACGCCGACGCGCTGAACCTGGTCGCGGACGACACGGGCCTGCGCGCGGCCTGCGCCAAGCGCAGGGCCGACACGCTGCTCACGCCGCATCCGGCGGAAGCCGGGCGCCTGCTCGGAATGAAGACGGCGGAAATCCAGAACGACCGTCTGGCCGCGGCTCAGCGCCTGTCGGCCGAATTCAACGCGCACGTGGTGCTCAAAGGCAACGGCAGCGTGATGGTGGCACGCGACGGCCATTGGTTCGTGAACACCACCGGCAATCCCGGCATGGCCTCGGCAGGCATGGGCGACGTGCTGGCAGGAATCCTCGGCGCGCTGCTGGCGCAGAAACTTTCGGGCGAAGCGGCGCTGGTGCTGGGCGTGCACCTGCACGGACTTGCGGCGGACGAATGCGGCGTCGGCGTGGGGCTTACTGCTTCGGAATTGATCGGGCCGGCGCGCAGGATCTGGAACCGCTGGCTCGAGCAGCGGAGCTAACCCACGTACCAGGTGTAGTAGGCCCCGAGCCCCAGCAGCGCGCTCGCCCAGTAGCCCGCTAGCGTCAGCCGCATCAGGCTTTTCCACCACGCGACGTGCAGCCGCTGCGGCAGGATGTCATTCATCTGCAGCACCAGCCACAGCCCTGCCGCCGTGGTGAACGTGCCGATGAGCGCGTGCAGCCAGGTGACGCCGACGCGCGCCTCGCCCAAGTCGGCGACGCTCTTGAGCTGTACGTCCTGCATCGACGAGACCATCACCAGCACCACCAGCGCCGTGTTCACCAGCACCCAGGCCGTCTGATTCACCCGGTGCGCTTCGATGCGGCCCTTGCGCGCCAGGTAGAAACCGAAGGTCAGGCCCAGGACCAGCAGGAGCTGCAGGATCAGGTTCACATCGGCGAGCAGAACCCCCGGCCCGATGAATCCGGGCGCGCCTTCCTTGCCGGCGCCAAAGATGCCCAGCACCAGCACTGCCGTCGCCGCGGCCGCCAGCAGGCCGCCGATGATCGCTGTCACTCGCACCGGTAAAACGCCTGGCGCTGCTGGAAACTGATCGCCTGCAGGTCTTCGGGGTCGCGCGTACCGCCCCTGCCGTCGGAAATTCGCCTTTCCAGCTGCGCCAGGCGCTGCTCCAGGCGCGCCGTTTCCCTTTCGCGGTTCAATGCGTCCACGCGCGCGCGCAGCTTCTTCATTTCTTCGGCCTGGTTGTCCGCCTGCGCCATCACCATCTGCCGCCGCAACTGGCGCTTTGCGCACTGCACCGGCTCGAGTTGCGCCGAGATTTCCATGAACTCCTTCGCCTCGGGCGAGAGCGCAAACGCCGGCAGCGGCGACAGCAGCAGTATCAGCAAGCGCCTCACGCCGCCTTGATGCACGCTTTCGGCTCGGGGTACGGATACATCATGTTGAGCGCGATCGACTGGTGGTTGGCCTGCACGATGCGCACGTGCTCGCGTCGCAGCTCACGCGCGTGCCGCGCGCCGCAGGAGTGCGCGATCATGTCGATCTCGCGGTTCATGTTCATGGCGTAGTTGGCCACGCGCAGGTACTTCTCCTCCACCACCAGCGCGCGCTGCAGCCGCTTGTTGTGCGTGGTGACGCCGGTCGGGCAGGTGTTCTGGTGGCAGCGCAGCGCCTGGATGCAGCCGAGCGAGAACATGAAGCCGCGCGCGGTGTTGACGAAATCCGCGCCCACGCACAGCGCCCAGGCGGCGCGCGCCGAGGTGATGATCTTGCCGGAGGCGACGACGCGCACCCGATTGCGCAGGCCGCCCTCGATCAGCGCGTCCACCACGCGCGGCAGCGCCTCGTCGATCGACAGGCCCATGTGGTCGGCGAGCGCCTGCGGCGCAGCGCCCGAGCCGCCCTCGCCGCCGTCGATCACCAGGAAGTCCGGCGCGAACTCCAGCCCGCGGCGGTTCGCCGACTCGCTCAGCTCGTTCATGAAACGCCAGCCGCCGATGGCGGTCTTTACGCCCACCGGCCGGCCGGTCAGGTCGCGGATCCAGGCCACCTTGTCGAGCAACTCGTTCATGTTGGAGATGTCGCGGTGGCGGTTCGGGCTGATCGAATCGCGCCCCTCCGGGATGCCGCGGATCTGCGCAATCTCGGCGGTCACCTTTTTCCCGGGCAGGATGCCGCCCTTGCCGGGCTTGGCGCCCTGCGAGAGCTTGATCTCGAACGCCTTCACCACCTTGGACAGCTCGATCAGCCGGTCCGCCGAGAGGTTGCCTTGCGCGTCGCGCACGCCGTACTTGGCGGTGCCGATCTCCATGATCAAGTCGCAGCCGCCTTCGAGGTGATGCGGCGACAGTCCGCCTTCGCCGGTGTTGAGCCAGCAGCCGGCGACCGCCGCGCCGCGCGACAGCGACTTCACCGCCGGCGCCGAGATCGCGCCGTAGCTCATGGCGCTGACGTTGACGATGGAGCGCGCGGTGAACGGCTCCTTGCAGTGGCCTTCGCCCAGTGCGAGCGACGGCGTGGGCAGGCGCTCCTCTTCCAGCACCGGGAACGGGTGGTTGACGAAGATCAGCGCGCCCGGCTGGTGCAGGTCGTAGGTCGAGCCGAAGCCGATGGTGCCGCCCTCGTTCTTTGCCAGCCGGTAAACCCAGCCGCGCGTCGAGCGGTTGAACGGCATCTCCTCGCGGTCGCCGGAGAAAAAGTACTGGCGGAAATACTCGCCCAGCTGCTCGAAGAAGTAGCGCAGGTGGCCGACGATCGGGTAATTGCGCAGCACGCCGTGCTTCTTCTGCGTGATGTCGCGAATGAAGATGAACGCGAGCACGAGGAACACCGCGAGCGCGATCAGCGTGCCGATGCCGTAGGAAAGCACTTCCATCATCGCGCGGCCCTCATCCCCTGGCGGTGATGATAGCCCGTCAGGATTTCAGGCGCCTGACGATGTCGTAAATCTCGGCCGCGTGGCCGCGCGGCGCCAAGCCGTAGTGCGCGTGCCGGATCACGCCCTGCTTGTCGATGACGAAGGTGGAGCGCACCAGGCACTCGCGCCGCACGCCCTCGGTCTCCTTCTCCTGCAGCACGCCGTAGCGGCGGCACACCTCGCCCTCGGTGTCCGACAGCAGGCCGATGGACAGGCCGTGCTTGTCGCGGAACGCGGCGTGCGACAGGCAGTCGTCGCGCGAGATGCCGAGGATCACGCAGTCGTGCTTGACGAACTGCCCCTGGTGGTCGGAGAACTCGGCGGCCTCCAGGATGAAGCCCGGTGTGCCGGCGCGCGGGTAAAAATACACCACCACGCGCTTGCGTCCCTTGAACTCCGACAGGCTGACGTTCTGCATGTCGGCGTCGGGCAGCACGAACGTTGGCGCAGTTTGTCCCGGCTGCAGCATGGCTCGATTGGTCGCGTCCGATTGGCTCGATGCGTCGCGTCCGATTCTAATGCACATCGTTTGCCGCAGGGCAAGCGCGCGCTGTGCGCGCTTTTTTTTCCGCACACCTATAATCCGGCGATGAAGATGCGCGCACTAGGGGGCTTGTCGCCGCAGAATTTTTTGCTGCGCTACTGGCAGAAAAAGCCGCTGCTGGTGCGCGGCGCGCTGCCGGGATTTCGCGGCGTGGCATCGCGTGAGCAGTTGCTTGCGCTTGCGGCGCGGCCGGACGTGGAGTCGCGGCTCATCCGGCGCCACGGCGCGCGCTGGAGCGTGGCGCACGGGCCGCTGGCGCGCACCACTCTGCGGCGCAACTCGACCCTGCTGGTGCAAGGCGTCAACCTGCACCTCGCCGCGGCGGATCGCCTGCTGCGGATGTTTTCCTTCCTGCCGCAGGCGCGGCTGGACGACGTGATGGTGAGTTGGGCCGCACCGGGCGGCGGCGTCGGACCGCATTTCGATTCCTATGACGTGTTCCTGCTGCAGGCCGCGGGCCGGCGCGCATGGCGCCTGCAGCGCCCGCGCCGCTGGCGGCTGGTGCAGGGGGCGCCGCTCAAGCTGATCGACGGCTTCACTGCCGACGAAGAGGTCGTGGCGCAGCCCGGCGACCTGCTCTACTTGCCGCCGGGCTGGGGTCACGACGGCGTGGCCCTCGACGAGTGCGTCACCTGCTCGGTCGGCCTGCGCGCGCCGCAGGGCGAGGAGCTGGCGGCGGCGTTTCTCGACTACCTGCACGAGCGCGGACTGCCGCGCGCGCGCTACCGCGACCCCGGCCTGCGGCCAGTGCGTCGCAGCGCGGAGATTCCGCGTGCGCTGGTGGATCACGCGGCGCACACGCTGCGCCGAATTCGCTGGCGCCGTGGCGACGTCGAGAGTTTCCTCGGCCGCTACCTCACGACCCCCAAGCCGCACGTGGTGTTCGCGCCGCCAGCGCGGTTCCTGGGGCGCGCCGCGTTCCGGCGGCGCATGCGACGCAGCGCCGTGCTGCTCGACCCGAAAACGCAGATGCTCACCCTTGGCGCGCGCCTGTTCTGCAATGGCGAGGAGTTCAAGCCGGCGCGCGCGCTGCGCACGCTGGCCGAGCGCCGCCGCGCACTTGTCGGCCCGCGGTGCGCCGATTTAATCTATGACTGGTACCGGTCGGGGTACCTGCACCTGGAGCGGGCAAATTGAGCGCGGCAGCGCCGCAGACGGAGTACCTGCAATTCGACACCGAGGCGGATTTCCAGCACGCCCTCGACCGCCTGCTCTCCGCGCCGGGACGCGAACTGCGCATCTTCGACCCGGACCTGTCGGCGCTGCGCCTGAACACGGTGCAGCGATGCGAGCAGTTGCGGCAGTTCCTCGCCGCCAGGCGCACGCGCCGCCTGTACGTCGCGGTGCACGATCCCGATCACCTCACGAAGTACTGCCCGCGCATGATGGAGCTGCTGGCGCGCTTCGCGCACGCCATTCAGGTCAACTGCACGCATGAGGAAATCCGCAACCTGCAGGACAGCTTCCTGGTGCTCGACCAGAGCCACTACCTGCGCCGGCCGGTCGCGCAGCAGTTCCGCGGCGCGCTCGGCCTGTACGACGAGACCGAAGCGCTGGCGATGCGCGCCCGTTTCATGGAGATCTGGTCGGCTTCGTTTCCGGGCGTGGCGGGCACCACGCTTGGGCTTTAAGTTGGCGTCCGCTTTCGACCCGAAGCGGTCATTCGCGAAAGCTCGACGAAGCGTTTGCGCGCCGATTCAATGGCGAGGCTTCAACACCACCCGGTCAGGAGCTCAGGACCTTGACGAGTTGCTCGTCGTTGACCACCGGGAACACCTCGATCTTCATGAGATCAGTCCATTTATTCGACCAGATTGAAAGCGCCACCGGATCATCGGCCTCGCAGATCGTGTAACCCCTGCGCCCGCCTACGTCGTGCCATCGCGCGAGCATCTTGATTCCGGTCGGCGGCGCTCCTCCGGTTTCCTTGAAGCGTGCGACGGCTGCGTTCTTGTATTCCGCATGAAACGTGTAAATGCTCATGAAGTGCATGTTGTCCTCCTCGCGGTGTTTGGGTGTCCGCCGATCGGCGAACGCAGCCACGTCCAGACTACGCGCAATCTCCTACCCGCGATAGCGCCAGCCTAGACGCGCCGCAGCATCCGCGCGGACGGCGCCTGTTTTGGGCTGGAAGCTACCGTTGGCGGACAACCGCTTTTGGCCGAAGGCGGTCATTTAGAAGCAAAGATTCATCCGCGTAACAAAAGTCAGTTCAGTTCCCGCCAGCCGAAGCCTTCTTCCTGGGTGGCGACGCCGACCCAGTCCTCTTCACAGCCCAGCGCGCGCGCGAGCGCCGCCCGCGCCAGTTCGGCGCGATTGTTCTGCTGGGAAAGATGCGCGGCGATGACGTGCTGCAGCCGCGAGCGGTCGAGGGCCGCGAGCAGTCGCTCCGAGGAACCGTTGTCGAGGTGGCCGAAGGGCCCCGAGATGCGCTCCTTCAGCCACTTCGGATAGTCGCCCGCCCACAGCAGATCCAGGTCGTGGTTGGTTTCCAGCACCAGCGCGTCGCAACCGGAAAGTGTCTGCTCCACGTGCGCGGTGGCGGCGCCCAGATCGGTCAGCACTCCCAGGCGCCGCGCGCCGTCGCCGAGCACGAACTGCACCGGCTCGCGCGCGTCGTGCGGCACGGTGAAGGGTTCGACGCGGATCGCGCCCACCGCGAACGGCTGCCGACCCTCGATCATCCGCAGCTCGACGCCCTCGGCGGACCTGCCCGCCGCCTCCTGCGCGCGCCGCGTGCCGTGCGTGAGGTGCACCGGGATGCCGTGCAACCCAGCAAAGGCATAGGCGTGGCCGGCGTGGTCGTCGTGCTCGTGGGTGACGAGGATGGCGTGGATGCCGCCGGGTTCGAGCCGCAGCCGCGCAAGGCGCCGCTCGGTCTCCCGCGGCGACAGGCCGCAGTCGAGCAGCACGCGGCTGCCCGCGGCTTCCGCCACCAGGCAGTTGCCCTTGCTGCCACTGCCCAGCGAGGCGAAGCGCACTACTTCAGTTGCTCGTGCAGCAGCGTGAGGATGCGGCGCGAGGTGACCGAAGCCTCCGCGGCGCCGTTCTTGTCCAGGACCGAAATGCGGCTGTTGTCGGTTTCCGCGCTGACCGCGACGCGGTATTGCTCGGCCTTCACCTTCGGCCCGTCGCTGCGCCAGAACGCCAACCAGGAGAACGCGCTCTTTTCACGGCTTTTGCGTTCCATCTCGGCATCGGGATCCGCGTAGCGAACGAAGAACACGCCCTTCTGGCGATCGCGGTCCTCCACCGTGAAGCCCACGCGATCCAGCGCCAGGCCCACCCGGCGCCAGGCGCGGTCGAAAGGCTCGAACACTTCGAGCAACTCCTGCCCGTCAAGCCCCTTTCTCAGCGCCGCGCGCTGCTGCGGCGCGGCCGCCGCGATCATCGACTTCGCTTTCCCGTCGGGCGTGCCCAGGCGCACCATCAGGCGGTGCAGGAATTCGGCTTCCATCTCGGGGTCCGCCGGGCGCGGCTGCCACACGGTCCGCGCCCGCTCCTCGCTCACATAGAGCTCCATCATGCCGCGATGGCTGATGTAGACCTCGCTGCCACCGCTCGGCGTGCGCTCCAGGCGCGTACGGTACTTGTCGCGCTCGGACGTCGAATGCATGCCCTCGAACAGGCCGCCGAGCGTGCGGCGCAGCCAGCTCTCCGGAATCCTGGCGCGGTTCTCTGCCCAATCGGTTTCCATGATGCCTGCCTCGGGCATCTCCAGCAGCAGCAGGAAGCCGCTTTCCTGCCAGAATTCCTTCAGCAGCGGCCAGAGCTTCTCCGGCGGCTGATCCAACACCAGCCAGCGCTGGTTGCCGTCGCGCTCCACGCGCGCACCCTCGGCCGCGGGCAGCACCGTGGCGGCGCCGGCGCGGGGCTGCGAGCGCTCGGCTTGGTAGCCGGACAGCGTCGTCGCGCTGCGGCCAGCGTCCGGCACCGCGTAGCGGTCGTCGCGCGCAGGCACCGTGAGGTCCGGCGGCACCTCGAGCGGCGCCAGCTTGCCGGCGCTCTTGTAGTCGGCTTTCTTCCCCTCGAACAGCCCCTCGGTGCTGCTGCAGGCGCCGAGCAGCGCCAGCGCCGCGAGCGCCAGCAGGATCCTCAAGCCCGTTTCTCCACCACGCGCAATCCTGCGATGGTGATGCCGGCCTCGGCCAGCGCCTCGCGCACCGTGTCGTGGAATTTTTCCGACAGCGGCGTGAGCGGCAGGCGCAGCCCGGGCTCCATGCGGCCCATCTGACCGAGCGCCCATTTCACCGGGATCGGGTTCGCCTCGACGAACAGCTTCTGGTGCAGGCCGAGCAGGCGCAGGTTGAGTTCGCGCGCCTTCTTCACGTCGCCCACCAGCGCCGCAGCGCACATCTCGTGCATCAGGCGCGGCGCGACATTGGCGGTGACCGAAATCACGCCATGCCCGCCGAGCAGGATCAGCGCGAGCGCGGTCGAGTCCTCGCCGCTGTAAATGGCGAAGCCGCGCGGCAGGCGTTTCACCAGGTCGGTGCCGCGCTCGATATTGGCGGTGGCGTCCTTGATGCCGATGATGCCCGGCAGCTGAGCGAGGCGAAGCGTGGTGTCGTTGTGCAGGTCGGCGACCGTGCGGCCCGGCACGTTGTAGACGATCATCGGCAGGTCCACCGACTCGGCCACCTTGCGAAAATGCCGGTACAGCCCTTCCTGCGTCGGCTTGTTGTAGTACGGCACGACGGACAGGCAGGCGGTGGCGCCGGCCTTCCTGGCGGATGCCGTCAGCTCGATCGCCTCGGCGGTGGAATTGCCCCCGGTGCCCGCAACGATCGGTATGCGCCCTTTCGCATGGTCCACCGCGACGCGGATCAGCTCCTTGTGCTCGTCGAAATCCACCGTCGGCGACTCGCCGGTGGTGCCGACGACGACGATGCCGTCGGTGCCTTCGGCGACGTGCCAGTCGATGAGCTGGCGAAAGCGCGCCATGTCGAGGCGTTCGTCCTCGAACATCGGCGTGACGATGGCGACCAGGCTTCCGCTAATCATGTGAGGCACTCCTTGCGGCGAGGTGGCCGCGATTTTATCCGTTTCATGCCCGCACTGCGCACAGCCGCTGCTGCATCGCCGGTTTCGGCTGCGCCGCGTAACCCTGCTCGAAGGCGATGAGGTGCAGGCCGGCAAAGGCCTGCCACAGTTCTCCGGGGCGCAGCAGGAACGCAGGGTTGGAGGGCTTGCCGTAGCGTTCGTTCCCCAGCATGAAGGTCTCGTAGAGCAGCACGCCGCCGTGGGCAAGCGATTCCTTCAGCACTGGAAACAACGGCCGGTGCAGGTAGTTGGTGACCACCACGCCCTGGAAACGCTCGCCTGGGAGCGGCCAGGGGCTGCCGTCTTCCAGGTCGGCCTGGATGAAGCGGACTCCTGGGATGGACTGCGCTTCGCGGTCCACGGCGACGACCTCGAGGCCGCGTTGCAGCAGGAACCGGGCGTGGCGGCCCGTGCCGCAGGCGAGATCGAGCACGGGCCCTCGTGTCAGGAGTGGCGCCCAGCGCACGACCCAGGCAGAGGGGGCGACAATGTCGTGCCCGATCATCCCGCCGAGTCTAAATCATGCCCACTGAGACCATCCGCTTCCCCGGCGCGCAGGGCGCGCCACTCGCCGCCCGCCTCGACACGCCCCTCGGCTCGCCGCGCGCCCATGCCCTGTTCGCGCACTGCTTCACCTGCTCCAAGGACAGCAAGGCCGCAGCCTACGTGTCGCAGGCGCTCGCCGGCCACGGCATCGCCACGCTGCGCTTCGATTTCTCCAGCCTGGAGTTCGCTTCGAACCTCGAGGACCTGGTCGCCGCGGCGGCCTGGCTGCGCGGGAACCGCGGCGCGGCGCAGATCCTCGTCGGCCACAGCCTCGGCGGCGCCGCCGTGCTTGCCGCCGCCGCGCGCATTCCCGAGGCGCGCGCGGTGGCGACCATCGGTGCGCCGTTCGACCCGTCCCACGTGACGCACCTGGTGTCGGTCAACAAGGAGACCGCCGAAGAGGTGGAAGTCAGCATCGCCGGCCGGCCGTTCCGCGTTAAAAAGAGCTTCTTCGAGGACCTCGCCGGGCACAAGCCTGCGCAAATGATTGCCGCGCTGCGCAAGCCCCTGCTCATCCTGCATTCGCCGCGCGACACGGTGGTCGACATCGACAACGCCTCGAAGATCTTCCTCGCCGCGAAGCATCCGAAGAGCTTCGTGTCGCTGGACCGCGCCGACCACCTGCTGACTGAGCATGAGGACGCGCGCTACGCGGCCACCGTGCTCGCCGCCTGGGCCTCGCGCTACCTGGAAGCAGAGGCGCACACCGACGCAGCGGTGCCCGGCGTACGGGTCGAGGAAGCCGGCGAGGGCCGCTTCGCGCAGCTGATCTCCGCCGGCCGCCATCGCCTGCGCGCCGACGAGCCGATGGCCGTCGGCGGCGACGACAGCGGTCCCGGGCCATACGACCTGCTGCTTGCGGCGCTAGGCGCGTGCACCTCGATGACGGTGCGCCTGTACGCCGAGCAGAAGAAATGGCCGCTCGAGCGCGTCAGCGTGGAACTCAAGCACGACAAGACGCATGCCACGGACTGCGCCGAGTGCGAGACCCGGGAGGGAAAGATCGACAAGATCGAGCGCACGCTCACGCTCGAGGGGAAGCTCGACGATGCGCAGCGCGCGCGGCTGCTGGAGATCGCCAACAAGTGCCCCGTGCACCGCACCCTGCACTCGGAGGTATGGATCCCGACGCGGCTCGCCTAGGCAGCGGCTAGCGGTAGACGTCTTTGCGGTGGCCAATCCTGAATACCGTCACCTCGCGGCGCTCTTCGTTGACGCTGTAGACTATCCGGTAGTTTCCCTGTCGGACCCGAAGCTGGTCGGTGTAGCCAGCGAGTTTCTCCGCGCCCGCAGGACGTGGCTCCGCCGCGAGCGCCCGGATGCGAGCGACGATGCGCCGGCGGTCAGCCTTGGACCCCGTCGACGCCAGCTCCTTGGTCGCGGATGACTTGATCAGCAGCCTATATCCGGCCACGCTGGCGCAGGCTCCGCACGAAGCTGTCGAAGGAGAAGCTTTTCTCCTTCCTGCGCGCCGCAACCGCTGCCAGATCCTCGGCGTCTTCCGCTAGTACGACCTTCACCGCGTCATTGACCATGTCTGAAATCGACTGGTCGGACGCCGCGGCCTTGAGGCGCAGGGCGCGATGTACTTCGGCGTCAAAGTAAACAGTGGCGCGCTTGGCAGTGTCCATGCGCGCCATTTTGACGCTATGACGTCACAGCGTCAAGGCATTGCGCTAGTCTTTGCCCCTGCCTTTTCCCTGTCCCTTGCCGGGATGCTTGTAGCCCGGCTCGTACTCCGCCGACTTCACGAAATACACCGGGTGGTCGCAGGCGTTGTACTTCTTGCAGTGCTTGGACCAGTTCTTCGCATGGCCGGGCGGCACGTGCACGTAGATCGGCGTCGCCGGCGGCCCCGGCTTCAGCGGTTTCAGGATTACCACCGCCTGCGGGTACAGCACCGGCGGCGGCGGGCGGCTGCCGATGTCGACGCGGCCGTACACACCCGGTGCCACTTCGCCGGAAATGGTGACGCGGACGTCCTGGGCCGCAACCGGCCCCACGGCGAGCGCCAGCCCGGCTGCTGCCAGCAACGCATGAATCCTGTTCATGCCCGCTCCCCGCGACTCAATCGTCGTCGTCGTCGTCGTCCCTGTCCCTGTGCCTGTCCCTGTCCCTACCACGATCCTTCTTCGGGCGCACGTAGCCCGGCTCGTACTCCGTTGATCTGACGAAATACACTGGCACGCCGCAGGCGTCGTACTTGCGGCAATGCTTTGACCAGTTCCTCGCGTGACCCGGGGGCACATGCAGGTACACCGGCGCGGCCAGCACGTGCGCCGCCGGCCTGACGATGATCACGGACTGCGGATAGACCACCGGCGGCGGCGGGCGATTGCGCACGTCGACGCGCCCGTAGACACCGGGCGCGATTTCGCCAGACGCCCTCACGCCGACGTCGACGCCACTCGGGTGGACACAGCCGGCCAGGCCGACGACCGCGGCGACCAAAATCAGCATGCGACATGCGCTCATCCGTGCATCTCCATTATTGACCAACTGCCATGATGCGGCCGGGGCAGCCTGCGGCGCAAGCTGCTCTGTCGCCGCACGGCGACGGAAAAACAGGGCCTGACCCTCACCTGTTCTAAAAACCGCACAGCGCCACCAGCGCGTTGGCGAACGACACCACCATGTCCGGGCGCAGGTAAGAAAAAAAGATGACAGCGCTGGCCGCGACGAGCAGCGCGACGCCGCTCGCCCTCCACCACAGCTTCTTGCTTGCGGCGTCCATCAGGCGGGAGTGGGGACCGGCCGTCTTTCCGCCAGCGGCTGCTCGTTCACCGGCAGGTTGACGATCGCGGCAAACACGCCCAGGCCGATGGAGATGACCAGCGCGCCGTAGTAGCTGCCGGTCTGGTCGTACAGGTACCCGGCGAGCCACACGCCGATGAAGCTGCCGATCTGGTGGCCGAGGAACACCACCCCGGCGAGCATTCCCGCGTAGCGCATGCCGAAGATCTGCCCCACCAGCCCGTTGGTGAGCGGCACGGTGGAGAGCCAGAGGAAACCGATGATTATCGCGAAGCTGTACAGCGTCACCTGGCTCAGCGGGAAGGCGATCAGCAGCGCGATCGCGACCGCGCGTAACGTGTAGATGCCCGACAGCAGGTACTTCTTGCTGTAGCGCCCGCCCAGCCAGCCGGCGCTGAACGAGCCGATCATGTTGCACAGCCCGATCAGTGCCAGCGCGGTCATGCCGTGCTCGGGCTTCAGGCCGTTGTCGGTCACGTAGGACGGCAGGTGCACGGTGAGCATGGCGATGTGGAAGCCGCACACGAAGTAACCCCAGAACAGCAGGTGGAAGCCGCGCTCGCGCAGCGCCTCGTGCAGCGCTTCGCCGAAGGATTGCTTCGGCCCGCTCTGCGGCGCGGCCTTGCCGCTGGTGAAAAAGGCGAGCGGCACGATGAACGCCGCAATCACCGCCAGGCCGAGCAGCGCGTTGCGCCAGTCGAAGCTCGAGATCAGCAGTTGCGTGATCGGCAGGATGGCGAACTGGCCGAAAGAACCGGCGGCCACCGCGATGCCGAGCGCGGTGCTGCGCTTTTCCGGCGGGGTCACGCGCTGGATGACGGCGAGTACCACGGCGAAGGTGCTGCCGGAGAGCGCCAGGCCAATCAAGAAGCCCGAGCCTACTTGCAATGCGAGGGGCGTATCGGTGAACGCCATCATCACCAGCCCCAGCACGTAGGCAATGCCGCATATCACCACCACTCGTCCCGCGCCATAGCGGTCGGCAATGCCACCGGCGAACGGCCCAAACACGCCCCACAGCAGGTTCTGGATCGCCATGGCAATGGAGAAGGTCTCGCGACCCCAACCGTTTTCCAGGCTCATCGGCTGCAGGAACAGGCCGAAGCCCGAGCGCACGCCGAGGCCGATGCACAGGATCATGCAGCCGGCCACCAGGACGGAGGTCGGGTTACGCCAGGCGGACAGATTCATGTGCGCAGTTTAAAGCAAGGAAAAAAAGGGGTCTGACCCCATTTTTACCCAATCTTCGTCACCTGCGGCAGGTCGCAGGCGAGGATCGCCTGGCGCAACGCCTCGATTGCCTGCGGGCGCGGGAAACTCTTGCGCCAGGCGAGCACCACGCGCCGCTCGGGCACCGGCCTCGCGAAGGGCCGTATGCGGATCAGTTCGCCGCCGCTGTCGCCCGGCGCCACCGAGGTGGCAGGCAGCACGGTGACGCCGACACCGCTCGCCACCATCTGCCGGATGGTCTCCAGAGAACCGCCTTCGAGCGTGCGTGCCAGAGCGCCGCGGTTGGCGCGATGCGCGCTCGAGCACAGGTCGAGCACCTGGTCGCGGAAGCAGTGCCCGGAACCGAGCAGCAGCAGGCTCTCCCTGGCCAGCTCCTTCGACGAGATGTGTTTCTTCCTCTCCAGCGGGTGGCCCGGCGGCACGGCAACCAGGAAGGGCTCGTCGTAAGCCGCGCGCGTCTCCACGCCGCGTTCGGCGAACGGCAGCGCCACCAGGATCACGTCCACCTCGCCCTGCTTCAGCGCCTCGCCCAGCTTGTGCGTGTAGTTTTCCTGGATCAGCAGCTGCATCGAAGGCGCAATTCGGCGCAGGACGGGAATCAGCCTGGGCAGCAGGTAGGGCCCGATGGTGTAGATCGCGCCCAGGCGCAGGGTGCCGGCGAGCGGATCGGTGCCGGCCGCGGCGAGCTCCTTGACGCGCGAGGCCTCCTCGAGCACGCGCT
>JANNTQ010000205.1:0-4269 GCA_031394435.1 Betaproteobacteria bacterium | reverse complement strand
GGCACGGTGTCGGGCGACATCAGCGATCAGCAGGGCCTCTTCAACCTCAACAACCTGCTGCTCGAAGGCAAGCCGAGCGCAGTGGACATCGCGATCCTGCAGCGCCTGCTGCGGGCGATCGATCTGCACGCCGAGCTTGCCGACGCGATCATCGACTGGATCGATGCCGACGACCAACCGCTTGCGCCCGGCGGGGCGGAGGACGGCTACTACCTGCGCCTGCCCGTCCCCTATCGGACTGCGAACCGGCCGATGGCCGAAATCTGGGACCTGCTTCGCGTGCGGGGATTCGATGAAGCCGCAGTGGCGCGCCTGCGGCGCGTCGCCACAGTGCTGCCGCGCCGCACCTCGATCAATGTGAATCTCGCGCCGCCCGAGGTGCTGGTCGCGCTGGTCAATGGACTGACGATGGCGGAGGCCCTGGTCCTGACGCGCGCCAGGTCGACGGCGCCGCTCCGCGACCTGAAGGACTTCAGGGAAAGACTGCCGCGCCGCGACCTGCCGGTGGCCGATGACTCGATAGCCGTGGAAAGCCAATATTTTCTTGTCCAGGGCCGCGCGAGAACGGGCAAGGCCGATGTGCGCATGGAGGCCCTGCTGCAGCGTGACAAAGGTTCCCTGCCCGTCGTCGTCTGGCAGCGCATGCTATGACGACGTGCCGCATCCGCCTATGACAACGTGCCGCATCCGCGTCAGTCGCGACACGCCCGCCTCGGGTTCGTTCGAGTGGGTCACCCTGGGCAAGGATGGCGCGCTGCTCGCCTCGGAGAGCGCCGACCTGCGCCAACCGCCGATTGCCGGCGCGTGCGAGGTCGTGCTCGCCAGCGACCTGGTGCTGCTGGAGCGCGTCGCCGTTCCCGTCGCGCAGCAGCAACGGCTCGCCTCCGCATTGCGCTATCTGGTCGAGGACAGCACCATCGCCGACCCTGAACGGCTGCACGTCGTCGCCGCGCCCTCGCCAGACAAGGGCAGCTTGCACCTCGCAATTGTCGACCGGCAGTGGTTAGAGAAATTACTCTCAGCGCTGGAGGGCGCGGGCCTCATCGCGCAGTGCGCCTACCCTGAGAGCCTGCTGCCGCCAGTGCTGCCGCACACCTGGACAGTGGTCTGGAACGGCAACGACAG
The DNA here is from genome assembly GCA_031394435.1 of Betaproteobacteria bacterium. GTDB lineage: Bacteria > Pseudomonadota > Gammaproteobacteria > Burkholderiales > SG8-39 > JAABQT01. The sequence goes on along the minus strand of JANNTQ010000205.1, from coordinate 3,144 downwards.
CTTTGCGCGCACCGGGGAAGCCGAAGGCTTTGTCCTGGATTGGGCGGATCCGCAGGACGTGCCGGTCGCGCTGCGGCTCGCGGTCGAACGCGCGCGCAGTGCGAGCGCCCTTCCGCGTGCGATTCGCGTGCGAACTGCTGCGGGTGTCGCTCCGCCGGACACGCAGGCCTGGTCAGGCGCGCTCGGAATCCCGGTCGAGTTGGCACCGGCGTGGCACTGGGCCAATGCTCAGCGCCGGTCAGGACTTGATCTTCTGCAAGGCGAGTTTGCCTCGCGCGCGGCGGGCGGCGCGTGGCTGCGCCGGCTGCGCCGCCCGGCGCTCCTCGCGGGAGCGCTGCTGCTGCTGGGCTCTTGCGGCATTGCCGCCGACTGGGGAGCCAAGGTCCGGGAGCGCCGGGCGCTGCTCGCGGAAATGAGCGCCATCTATCGCGAGACATTCGGCGAGCGCGCGGTGGTGGTCGATCCCCCTTTGCAGATGAACCGCGCCTTGGCCGAGCTGCGCCAGCAAGCGGGCCTGATCGGTCCCGCGGATTTTCTCGCGCTGCTGGAAAGGGCAACCGATCAGCTGCTGAATCCACAACGGCACCGCATCGAGAGCGTCGCCTATGACAAGGGAACCCTGAGCGTGACGCTGCGGCCGCAGGACCCGCAGGGTGCTGGCGCGCTGCTCGAAGAACTGCGCTCGAAGTCGCCGCCGCGGGGACTTGACGTTGCGCTCGAGGCCGCGGGATCGTCGGGCAGGGTCACGCTGCGCCTGCGCACGAAGCCGGGAGCAGGGACATGAGAATCGCGGCAAACGCGGCCGGCTTCTGGAACGATCGCTCCGCCAGGGAGCGCGGCTTCCTGCTCGCCGCCGGCGCGCTACTGCTCGCGGCAGCGCTGGTTGCGTTCGTTTGGGAGCCGGGACTTGCCGCGCGCAAGTCGCTCTCCGCGGCGCTGCCGCGGCTGCGAGCACAGGTCGACGACATGCGCAGGCAGCAAAAGGAGGTCCTTGCCTTGCGCAAGAAAGTTGCGGCCGCGCCTAACCGCGGCGATCTCAAGGTGCTGCTGCAAGCTTCGGCGGCGCGCACCGCGTTCGCCCAGGCGGTAGAGCGCAGCGACTCGCTTGCCAGCGGCATGGTGCTGCTGCGGGCCGGTCCGGTGAGTTTCGACGCATGGCTGCAATGGGTGGAAAGCCTGCAGCGCGATCTCGGCATCCGGCTCGACTCCTGCCGGATCAGCGCGCTGGAACAACCCGGCATGGTCCGGGTGGAAGCGAGCTTCGCCTCGGGCAGCTCCCAGGCTTCCAGGAACGCGCCGTGAATGCCCGGCGCATCGCGCTGGTTTGCGCCGCCGCTGGCGCGATTTATGCGATCGCGCTGGTGGCGATGGTGCCGGCGGCCTGGATTGCGCACGCCGTGGAGCGCGCGTCGGCGCATAAGCTCCTGCTGCGCGAGCCCTCCGGCAGCCTTTGGGCGGGAAGCGCGCGTCTGTACGCGGATCAGCGATCCGGCTCCCCGCTCGATCTTGGCGCACTGCGCTGGAAGACCTCATGGTCCGCCTTGTTCACCGGCAAGCTCGTCGCGGATCTGACGCTTGGCGAGGCAGCGGAAGCCATGCAACTCCAGATGTCGCCGGGCCACGCGGCGATTCGCGGCCTCAAGCTAGAGCTGCCGGCGAAAATCCTGACAGCCTACGCCCCCGGGCTCGAGGCGTTCGGCCCCGAAGGAACCTTGCGCATCCGCTCGGACGACCTGCGCTTCGAGGATGGTTCGATTCTCGGCCTGGCGGAAATCGAGTGGCGCCAGATCCGGCTCGCCCGCGCGCAGGGACTCGACCTGGGGTCGCACGTTGCGCGCTTGCGCGGGGGCGGAAGCAAAGTGGACATCGAACTTGGCACTCTCGAGGGTCCGCTGCGACTGAGCGGCGCAGGCTCGTGGGTGCGCGACGCGGGCCTCACCTTGTCGGGAGCTGCCGAGCACGGCGCAGAGCCGTCGCCCGCGCTGGCGACGTTCTTCAGGGGCGTCTGCGCCGAGTACCGCGACCGCCGTTGCGCGTTCCGGCTGAAACTGTAGCTTCAGCGGAGGCGGATGCTGGTGCCGGCTGAGAGTTTCGAACTCCCGACCTTCGGTTTACAAAACCGCTGCTCTACCAACTGAGCTAAGCCGGCCCGGGGGAAAGTCTACTTGACCCGCCGCAGTTGCGGCTTGGGCTTGCCGCCGCCGGGCTTGGAGGGTTGCGGCGGTGTCGAGTTGGCCGGCGGCGGCAGCGCCACCGGTGCATCCTTCGGCGCCAGCGGCTCGGCCTCCGTCACCGCCTGCGTCACCGACTTCGCCGCGGCGTCGACATCAAAGGTCATGCCGTGCCCGGTCTCGCGCGCATAGATGGCGAAAACGTTGGCGATCGGCACCGAGATCTGCCGCGCCACGCCGGCGAAGCGCGCCGAGAACTCGATCAACTCGTTGCCCATCTGCAGCTTGTGCACCGCCGAGGGCGAGATGTTGAGCGTGATCTCGCCGTTCTTCACGTACTCGGAGGGCACCTGGGTCTTCGAATCCACTTTCACCGCCACGTGCGGCGTGTAGCCGTTGTCCACGCACCACTCGAAGAGTGCACGCAGCAGGTAGGGCTTGGTGGCTATCTCGCTCATGAGGCTACTTGCGCATCACCTTCTCGGACGGGGTGAGCGCCTCGATGAACGCGGGCCGCGAGAAGATGCGCTCGGCGTATTTCATCAGCGGCGCCGCGGGCTTGCCGAGCTTGACGCCGTAGTGGTCCAGGCGCCACAGCAGCGGCGCGATGGCCACGTCTAGCATGGTGAAGTCGTCGCCCAGCATGTGCTTGGTCTTGGTGAACAGCGGCGAGAGCTCGATCAGGCGGTCGGTGACCTGGGCGCGCGCCTTGTCCACCTGCTTCTCCTTGCCCGATTCCAGCCCCTCGACCTGGCTGAACAGCTCCACTTCCATGTTGTACAGCATCAGCCGCGCGCGCGCGCGCATCACCGGGTCCGCCGGCATCAGCTGAGGGTGCGGGAAGCGTTCGTCGATGTACTCGTTGATGATGTTCGACTCGTACAGGATCAAGTCGCGCTCGACCAGCACCGGCAGCCGGTTGTACGGGTTCATCACCGCGATGTCTTCCGGCTTGTTGTACATGTCCACGTCG
>JANNTQ010000175.1:0-4553 GCA_031394435.1 Betaproteobacteria bacterium | reverse complement strand
CGCATGGTCTCGCACAGCGCCGAGACATGGTCTTCGGGCTCCACTGCCTCCTCGCGCTTGGCAAGACCCCACTCGGTAAGTTGGCCGCGCAGGCGCGCGAGCGGGCTGTCGCTTTCCGAACGCACCAGGTAGGCCGACAGGTAGGGCGTGACCTCCGCCTTGCCCACCCCGACGAAGAGCTGCAGGTGCTCCTCTTCGAGCTGGGCAGGAAACGCGCTGCCGCAGGCTTCGGCCAGTTCGGCCCAGGCCGTCTTGAGCGCCTCGCCCTCGGCGGTGAGCGCATCGCCATCGTCCGGCGGGGGCGCGGCGGGGTGCAGTTCGCTGATCAGCTTGGCGTCCGGCGGCGCGTAGAACAGCCGCGCGAGCAGGCCGTAGAGGTCGGCGCGCGCCTGGTCCTCGGGGGACACCGGCGGCACGAACTGCAGCGCGATCGCGTCGCTCATTTGCGGTAGTCGTGGATGGTGGATTCGTCCTTGTTGCTGACCATGTCCACCACCCTGCAGTCGGCGCACATCTGTAGGCGCTTGAGCGCGCCTCCGGTGGCGAACATCGAATGGCCGCCGACCTTGCCGAGCATCGAGTCGATCATCGCCTTGGTGCCGAAGGGCTTGCCGCAACGCACGCAGTTGAAGGGCTCTGCCTCGTTCAGGACCACCGGCTGCTTCGCCTGCGCGCCGAGCAGCAGCCGCGGCACGAGTCGGATCGCGTCCTCCGGGCAGGTATCGGCGCACAGGCCGCATTGCACGCAGTTGCGCTCGATGAAGCGCAGTTGCGGCGCATCCTGCGCGTCGAGCAGGGCAGCTGCCGGGCAAGCCCCGATGCAGGCCTTGCACAACGTGCAGGTGTCCTTGTTCACCACGAGCGCGCCGAAGGGCGCGCCGGCGGGCAGCGCGATCGCTTCCGGCGCCTGTTTCGCGTGCCTGCTCAGGTGGTCGATGGCGAAATCGAGCGAAGTGCGTTTCTCGGTCGACAGGTTGTAAGTCGCGGGCTGCGCCGGTGCCGCGGCGGGCTTCATCCCCCAGAGCCGCGCTTCGAGCGCGTCTGCCTCAACAAGCGCGAAGTGTTCTCCCGGATAACCGAGACCATGGAGAATCGCTTTGGCGAATCCCATTTGTTGCTTCAGCGCAGCGGCGTAGCTGTCCGCGGTCTTCTGCGTGGTCACGACGCAGACCTGGCTCGCGCCATAGGCGATCGCGCCGAGCAGCAGGTCGATGCCGATCGAGGCGACGTGGAAACACTCGATCGGGATCACGCGCGCCGGCAAGCCCTTGCCGCGCCGGCCGAGCTCGAGTACCGCCTTGCGCCCTTCGCCCGCGTCGTGGAACAGCAGGCAGGCGTCCTTGCCCCCGGCGTCGCGATAAGTATTGAGCAGCGCCTTGAGGCGCGCGCCCATGTCTGGAACGCGCGGGGTGGCGTAGGTCATGGCGCCCGACGGGCATACGGTGGCGCAGCCGCCGCAGCCTGTGCAAGTGTGCGGCTCGACTTTCACCTTGTCGCCGTCGGCGGTGATCGCGCCGCTCGAGCACACTTCCAGGCACAGGTCGCACCCCTTGCGCCCTGAGCGGCTGTGCGCGCAGATGCGCGGCTCGTAGTTGAAAAAGCGCGGCTTTTCGAATTCGCCGACCAGCGCCGTCAGCGCCTGCGCCGCGAGCGCCTGCTCGAGCGGATCGCCGCCCGGCGCGGCGTATCCCTGCGGCAGCTCGTGCAGGCGGATGAGCGGCTGGCGCGACAGGTCGAGTACCAGGTCGAAGGTCTCCTTGCGCGGCGCACTCGCGCGCGCAAAGTCGATGGCGCCGATCGCCCCGCAGGCCTTCACGCATGCGCGGTGCGCCTTGCACTTGTCCATGTCGATCTGGTAGCTGTAGTCGATCGCCTGCTCGGGGCAGGCGCGGATGCAGGCGTTGCAGCGCGTGCAGGTTTCCAGGTCGATCGGGTTTTCCTGCAGCCATTCGACCTCGAAGCCGCCCAGCCAGCCGGCCAGCCGCTCGACCTTGCCGGACCACACCGGGTACCTGCGCTCGAGCGGCAGCTCGCCGCCGCGCGTCTCGGTGATCAGCACGTTCACTTCGAGCGTCGCGCAAAGGCGCTCCGCCCAATCGAGCGCCGGCGCCGCCGGGCCGATGATCAGCAGCTGTCCGCCGGACTTGAAGCTCACCGCCGGCACCGGTTCCGGGTCGGGCAGCGCCGCCATGGCGATGAGTGCGGCGATCTTGGGCAGCGCCTGCCTGCCCTCCCCGGACCAGCCGGCCTGCTCGCGCAGGTTGATGAACTTGAGCGCGGGACGCGCGCCCGCGGCGTCGGCGATCTCGCTGAACAGGGACGCTTCCTGCGTGCAGGCGACGATCACGTCCGGATCGCCGAGCGCTGCCTGGTACGCGGCCGCGTCCTTGCGGCAAAGTTCGCTGTGCACCTGGATCGGCTCGCCTGCCTTCAGCGCCGCGGCGAGCGCGCGGCCGTCGATGGCGACGGTCTTGTTGCAGCTGCAGACTTTAAGCGTCTTGCCTTGCAGGCCCATCGTCGTCCTTTGGTTTTTCTTCCGTGGCGGCCACCTGCTCCGCCTCCTGTTTTTTCTTCTGCTCCTCTTCCTCCCGGAACAGCACCGTGCGCGCCTGGTTCAGCGTCTTCAGCAGTTCCTCGGAGATCGGGTCGCCGCCCGTCCAGTCGCCCGAGTAGGCCTCGTACGGGTCGGGTACGTTGAAGTGCGGATCGAGGAACAGCTTTTTCAGCGCCACGCGGCGCAGCGCGTCGCCGACCTTGGGGTGCATGAATGGCGCAAAATCCGATTGCGGGGTGAGCGTGTCCACCGGTGGCAGGACCGGCGCCGGCGCCTCCTCCGACTTCTGCGGCAACGGCTCCGGCGTCGCCTGCCCCTGCTTCAGCCGCGACCAGCGCGAGAGGAAGGCTTCCTTGTCCTGTGCAGCCATCAGCCGAGGCGGTGCTTGGGATGCACGAAGGAGCGCGGCTTGATGCGCTTCTTCGGCTCCGGTCGGTAATTCTGCTCGACGTACTCGCCCACCCAGGCATACACCTCGGCCGGCATGGCGACCCCGTCCACGCTGTGTCCGCCGTCGAGCCAGCGCCCGCCTTCGTTGTAGCTTGCGGTGACATCGAGCGGCAGGCCGCGCTCACCCTCCATGCGCCAGAGCACGAACACGCGCGCCCCCGGCACTGAAACGTTCAGGTAGTAGCCCTCCGTCTCGTCGCGATGCAGCACGAGTTCGAATCCCGGGTGCAGCCACTGCTGCAAGCCGCCTTCGTCCACCAGCAGCCGCGGCTCGCCTTTCGGCTCAATGCTCGGAATCACGCTGCGCGGCTCCCAGGCTTCGCTCTGCCAGCGGTTGTCCAGCTGGCGTCGCTGCATCACCACGGCCACCGGAAACCTGGGTTTTCCCATCGTAAGAACTATAGCTCATATCCCCCTGCCTGCTATGATCCAAGGCTCGAGAAACACCATGATGCAAAAGGTTTTTCCCATTCGTTCGGCAACGGCGCCCGCTCCGGCATACGACGGAACGGTGCTCGCGGATACGCTCGGCCGCGGACTGCGCGACCTGCGCATCTCGGTCACCGACCGGTGCAACTTCCGCTGCGTGTACTGCATGCCGCGCGAGGTGTTCGACCACGAGTTCAAGTTCGTCGCGCACGAGGAGGTGCTCACCTTCGAGGAGATCGCGCGCATGGCGCGCATCTTCGCAGGCTTGGGGGTGAAGAAAGTTCGCCTCACCGGCGGCGAGCCGCTGGTGCGGCGCGACCTGCACCGCCTGGTGGCGATGCTGGCGCAGATCCCGGGTCTCGACCTGACGCTCACCACCAACGGCTCGCTGCTGCCGAAGCAGGCGGCGGCGCTGGCGCGCGCCGGCCTGCAGCGCGTCACGGTGAGCCTCGACTCGCTCGACGACGCCACCTTTCGCGCCATCAACGACGCCGATTTCCCGGTGTCGAAGGTGATCGAGGGCATCGAGGCGGCGGCAGCGGCAGGCATGGCGCCGATCAAGATCAACATGGTGGTGAAGCGCGGCGTGAACGACGGCCACGTGCTGGCGATGGCGGAGCGCTGGCGCGGCACCGGCCACATCGTGCGCTTCATCGAGTACATGGACGTCGGCAGCACCAACGGCTGGCGCATGGACGAGGTGGTGCCTTCCGCCGAGATCGTGCAGCTGATCGGCGCGCGCCATCCGCTCGAATCCGCCGATCCCAACTACAGCGGCGAAGTCGCCGAGCGCTGGCGCTACCGCGACGGCGCGGGGGAGATCGGCGTCATCTCCTCGGTGACGCAGGCCTTCTGCAGCACCTGCAATCGGCTTCGCCTGTCGGCCGAAGGCTCGCTCTACACCTGCCTGTTCGCGCAGCAGGGCCATCCGCTTAAACACCTGCTGCGCCAGGGCGCGCCGGACGAGGCGATTCGCAACGAAATCGCCGCCGTGTGGCGCGCGCGCGGCGACCGCTATTCCGAGCTGCGCACCACCGAAACCGCCAAGCAGCGCAAGATCGAGATGTCCTACATTGGCGGCTAAGCGCTATCGCCCGCAGCTGACCGACGCCGCCAAGCC
>JANNTQ010000171.1:0-1655 GCA_031394435.1 Betaproteobacteria bacterium | reverse complement strand
TGTCGAAGGGCACCACCGCGATGACCGGGCCGAACACTTCCTCCTGCAGTACGCGCATGCCTGGTTTCGCGTCCTCCAGCACAGTCGGCTTGTAGAACAGGCCCTCGTAGGTCCCGCCCGCGCGCAGCACCGCGCCCTTGGCGAGCGCGTCCTTGACGATGCCGTCCACCCGCTCCAGTTGCCGCGCGTTGATCAGCGGCCCGAGCGCCACCTGCCCCGTGTTCGGGTCGCCAACCGGCAGGTGCTTCGCCTTGTCCACCAGGCGCTCGATGAGATCGCGCGCGACCTTGCGGTGCGCGAGCACATTGCCCGTCGCCATGCAGATCTGTCCCTGGTGCAGGTAGGCGCTCCAGGCGACGCAGGAGGCGGCGACATCGAGGTCCGCATCCTCCAGCACGATGGTGGAGTTCTTGCCGCCCAATTCGAGCGTGACCTTCTTCAGGTGCCTGCTCGCGAGTTCGCCGACGCGCCGGCCTGCTGCGGTTGAGCCTGTGAACGAGATCATCGCCACTTCCGGATCGGTGACCAGTGCTTCTCCAGTCTGCGCGCCGCCGGGCAGCACATGCAACAGGCCCGCGGGCAGACCCGCGGCCTCGAACAGGCGCGCGAGGATGAAGCCGCCCGTCACCGGCGTCTGCGGATCCGGTTTCAGGATCACCGCGTTGCCGAGCGCGAGCGCCGGCGCCACGGCGCGCGTCGAGAGGATCAGCGGAAAATTGAACGGCGAGATCACGCCTACCACGCCGTGCGGCACGCGCCGCGCAAAACTCATGCGCTTGGGGCCGCTGGGCAGCATCACCCCGGGCGGCTGCGTCGCGCTCGGCGCCGCTTCGTTCAGGTTGCTGGTGTCGAAGTGCAGCTCGAAATCCGCTTTCGGCGGGATGCAACCGGTCTCGCGCACGATCCAGCTGCGCAGCGCATCGGCGTGCGCTTCGAGGAGTTGCGCCGCGCGCCGCAGCACCGCCGCGCGTTGGTCCGCTGGCGTGTTGGCCCACTCCTTCTGCGCCAGCGCCGCGGCCTGCGCCGACTCGCGCACGTCGTCCGCGTCGGCGATGCCGACTTCGGTCAGCACCTGGCCGGTGGCGGGCTCGATCACCTCGCGCGTGCCGCCCTTGGACATCTGCCAGCGGCCGGTGAAAATCTTGCCCTTCCAGGCGTTCTCCGCGGCGATCGTCGTCGCCGCAATCTGTTGCGTGGTCATGAAAAGCCCTCCTTTCCAGGTCAATGCGCCGGGCCTCGCCGCGGCGCCGAGATAGGTCTCGCGCAATTTTTCCGAGCGCAGCAGCTTGCCTGCAGAGCCCTTCATCACCACCGCGCCGCGCTCGATCACGTAGGCGCCGTCGGCGATCGCCAGCGCCTTGGCGACGTTTTGCTCGACCAGCAGCACGGTCACGCCTTCCTTGCGGATGCGCTGCACGATCGAAAGCAGTTCCTCCACCATCTTCGGCGCCAGGCCGAGCGAGGGTTCGTCCAGCATCAGCAGGCGCGGCTTGCCCATCAGCGCGCGCCCGACCGCGAGCATCTGCTGCTCGCCGCCCGACATCGTGCTGGCGAGCTGGCCCTGGCGTTCCGCGAGCCGCGGAAACAGATCGAGCACCTTGGCGTAGCGCTCGCCGCGCTCATGGCGCGGCACCAGATAGGCGCCCAGTTCGAGG
>JANNTQ010000167.1:0-46981 GCA_031394435.1 Betaproteobacteria bacterium | reverse complement strand
AAAGCGCGGAAATCAGGATCATGTTCGCGTATTCGGGCAGCGCGAAGAGCAACGCGAAGGCGGCGCCCGAATACTCGACGTGGAACCCGGCGACGATCTCAGACTCGCCCTCCGCCACATCGAACGGCGCGCGGTTCGTCTCCGCGAGCCCGGAGATGAAATACACAATGAATAGCGGGAACAGCCAGAACCAGTTCCAGCTGCCGAATCCGCCCTGCTGCGCTCGCACGATCTCGCCGAGATTGAGGCTGCCGGCCGCCATCAGGACTCCGACGAGCGCAAAGCCCATCGCGATCTCGTAGGCGACCATCTGCGCCGCCGAGCGCATCGCGCCTAGGAAGGCGTACTTCGAGTTGCTCGCCCAGCCCGCGAGGATCACGCCGTAGACCCCGAGTGAGGTCAATGCGAGCACGTAGAGCAGGCCGGCGTCGATGTCCGCGAGGACGAACTCCGGCGAAAACGGCATGACCGCCCAGGTCGCCATCGCGGGCACAAGGACGATCAGGGGCGCGAGCAGGAACAGAAACCGCGACGAGCGGCCCGGCACGATGATTTCCTTGAGCAGCAGCTTGATCACGTCCGCAAACGGCTGCGCGAGCCCGCGGAATATCGGCAGGCCGAAAAAACTTGCTCGACCACCTTGTTGTTCTTGGTGCGCGGGATGTCGGGCACCTGCACGATCTTCGCCGGCACATGGCGCTTGCTGGTGTGCTCGCCGATCTGGCGCCGGATTCTATCCTCCAGCGCGGCATCCAGGTGCAGCCCTTCGCGCAGCTTCACGAACAGCACCACTCGCGTGTCGGTGGGCTGCGCGGGTGGCCACAGCTGGCCGATGGCCACAGACTCCTCCACCTCGGCAATCTTCTCCACCTGGCCGTAGATCTCGGCGGTTCCGATGCGCACGCCGCCCGGATTGAGCGTCGCGTCCGAGCGGCCGTGGACGATCATGCTGCCGCGCTCGGTCAGCTCGCACCAGTCGCCGTGGCACCACACGTTCGGGTACTTGGCGAAATAGGCGGCGTGGTACTTCTCGTCGCCGCGGTCGTTCCAGAAGCCGAGCGGCATCGAGGGAAAGGGCCGGGTGCACACCAGCTCGCCCTTCTCGCCGATGATGGCATTGCCCTCCGGGTCGAACACTTCAACCGCCAGGCCGAGCGAGCGGCATTGCAGCTCGCCGCGATACACGGGCAGGACAGCGTTGGCGTCGGCGAAAGCGGCCATGATGTCGGTGCCGCCCGAGATCGAGGACAGGCACACGTCGGCCTTCACGTCGCGGTACACATAGTCGTAGCCCTCCGGCACCAGCGGCGAGCCGGTGGAGACGATCATGCGCAGACCTGGCATCGGGTGCGTCTCGCCCGGCTTCAGACCACGCTTGGCGATGGCGTCGATGAACTTGGCCGAGGTGCCGAAATGGCTGAAGCGCTCGCGCTGCGCGTAGTCGAACAGGATCTTGCCGTCGCGCGCGAAGGGCGAGCCATCATAGAGCATGATCGTCGCCTCGGCGCACAAGCCGGCAAACAGCAGGTTCCACATCACCCAGTTGCAGGTGGTGTAGTAGAAGAAGTGGTCCCCCGGGCGCACGTCCATCTGCAGCTTGTACATCTTGAGGCCAGCAAGCAGCGAGCCCCCGGCGCCGTGCACGATGCACTTGGGCTTGCCGGTGGTGCCGGAGGTGAAGAGGATGTAGGCCGGATGGTCGAAGGGCAATTGCGCCCAGGCGATGTCGCCCGGCGTGTGCCGGCGCAGCCATTCGTCCAGCAGCACTGCCTTCGGGATGTCGGAGATGTCCGGGCGCGGTTCCAGGTAGGGCACCACCACCACCTTGCGCAGGCTCGGCAGCCGCTCGGCGATCTCGCGCACGCGTTCCAGCACCCCATGCCGCTTGCCGTTATAGAGGTAGCCGTCGGCGACGAACAGCACCTTGGGCTCGATCTGGCCGAAGCGGTCGATGACCCCGTCCACGCCGAAGTCCGGCGAGCAGGAGGACCACACGATGCCCTGCGACAGCGCGGCGAGGGCGAACATCGCCGTTTCCGGCAGATTGGGGATGAAGGCCGCGGCGCGGTCGCCTGCGCGCAGGCCGAGCTGCTGCAGCGCCTGCACCGCGCGCGACACATCACTGGTCAGGTCGGAGTAGCTGACGCGCCGCTGCGCGCCGCGCTCATCCCAGAACACGAGCGCGTCGCCGCGGTCGCCACGGCGCAGCAGGTTCTCCGCGAAATTGAGCCGCGCCTCGGGATACCAGTGCGCACCCGGCATCTTGTCGCCGTCGACCAGCACGGCAGACCCCTTGCGCGATGCTTTTACGCCGCACCAATCCCAGACCTCGTTCCAGAACAGCTCCGGGTTGTCCACCGTCCACTGGTAGAACTCGGGGTAGGTGTTCAGCTCGAGCTTGTGCTTGCGCACCGCTTGGCGCGCGAACTGGGTGAGCTGCGCCTGCTCGATCGCCTCCTCCGAGGGCATCCACATCGGTTGCATGCGCGGATTATCCCTCGGACTTGGGACGATGCACGGTGCTGTAATGCGGGCGCGTCAGGGTCTCGGGCCGCAGCGCCTCGTCGAGTTGCCCGCGCGTCATCCAGCCCTTTTCCAGCACCAGGTCGGCGACGCGGCGCCCGCTGGCGAGCGCCTCCTGCGCCACCTCGCTCGCTCGCGCGTAGCCGATGATCGGGTTGAGCGCGGTCACCAGCGCGGTGGAATCATCCAGCAGCCGGCGTGCCCGCTCGCGGTTGGCGGTGATCCCGTTCACGCATCGCTCCGCCAGCGTACGGCAGCCGGCGGCCAAGTGCGCCAGGCTCTTGAACAGACTGTGCGCGATGATCGGCTCGAAGGCGTTCAGCTGCAGCTGCCCTGCCTCGGCCGCCATGGTGACGGTGATGTCGTTGCCGATCGCCTCGAAGGCGATCTGGTTCACCACTTCCGGGATCACCGGGTTCACCTTGCCCGGCATGATGGACGAGCCGGCCTGCACCGCCGGCAGGTTGATCTCGCCGATGCCCGCCCTGGGCCCGGAGGAAAGCAGGCGCAGGTCGTTGCAGGTCTTCGACAGCTTCACCGCGACCCTTTTCAGCACCCCCGAGAGCTGCACGAACGAGCCCGCGTCCTGCGTCGCCTCCACCAGGTTGGGTGACACCTGGAACTCGAACCCCGAGACTTCCGACAGGCGCTGGGTGACCAGCGCCGCATAGTCGGGATGGGCGTTGATGCCGGTGCCGATGGCGGTGGCGCCGAGGTTGATCTCGCGCACCAGCGCCGCGGCTTCCGCCAGCCGGCTTTCGTCCTCGCCCAGCATCACGGCGTAGGTGGAGAACTCCTGGCCGAGCGTCATCGGCACTGCGTCCTGCAGCTGCGTGCGCCCCACTTTCAGCACGTCGTTGAACTGCTGCGCCTTGGCCTCGAACGCGAGGCGCAGTGCGCGCATCTCGCCGACCAGCCGCCGGATGCCGAATTGCAGCGCGAGCTTCACCGCCGTCGGATAGACGTCGTTGGTGCTCTGCGACATGTTGACGTGGTCGAGCGGGTGCAGATGGCGGTATTCGCCCTTGCCGTGGCCAAGGAGTTCCAGCGCGCGGTTGCAGATCACCTCGTTGGCATTCATGTTGGTGGAGGTACCGGCGCCGCCCTGGATCACGTCCACCACGAATTCCTCCAGCAACCTGCCCGCGCGCACTTCCTCGCAGGCCAGCCGAATTGCCAGCGCGCGCTTCTCGTCCAGCAGGCCGAGTTCGCTGTTGGCGATGGCCGCAGCCTGCTTCACGCAGGCCAGGGCAATCACCAGCTCCGGATAGATCGAGATCGCGGTGCCGGTAATGGGGAAATTCTCCAGCGCCCGCAGGGTGTGCACGCCGTAGTACGCGTGCGCCGGAATCTCGCGGTCGCCCAGCAGGTCGTGCTCCGTTCGGGTGCTCGCAGCCATGGCCGCCTCTTGACCGTGGGGCAGATGAAGGCCAATTCTAGTCTGCTCGTTTACATGGCGGGGCTCACGGACTTCATGGGCGCGACGCGCCCTGCTGCGCTAGGATTCCCGGCCGATGATCGAGATCCGCAACGTCAGCAAGTGGTACGGCAGCTTCCAGGTGCTTGCCGAATGCTCCACCGAGGTCGCCAAAGGCGAGGTGGTGGTGGTCTGCGGGCCCTCCGGCAGCGGCAAGTCGACCCTGATCAAGTGCGTGAACGCGCTCGAACCCTTCCAGCAGGGCGCAATCACCGTCGATGGCATCTCGGTCGGCGACCCGACAACCGACCTGCCGAAGCTGCGCGCGCGCATCGGCATGGTGTTTCAGAATTTCGAGCTGTTTCCGCACATGTCGGTCACCGCGAACCTCACACTCGCCCAGGTAAAGGTGCTAGGCCGCAGCGCGGAGCAGGCGCGCGACAAGGGCCTGAAACTCCTCGAGCGCGTGGGCCTCGCCGCGCACCGGGACAAGTTCCCGGGCCAGCTCTCCGGCGGCCAGCAGCAACGCGTGGCAATTGCGCGCGCTCTGTGCATGGATCCCATCGCCATGCTGTTCGACGAACCCACCTCCGCCCTCGACCCGGAGATGATCAACGAGGTACTGGACGTGATGGTGGAACTCGCCCGCGAGGGCATGACCATGATGGTGGTCAGCCACGAAATGGGATTCGCGCGCAAGGTCGCGCACAGGGTAATCTTCATGGACGCCGGCCGCATCGTGGAAGACGCGCCAAAGGACGAATTTTTCGGTACGCCGCGCTCCGAGCGTGCACAATTGTTCCTTTCCAGGATCCTTCACCACTGACATGAGCACGATCGCTTTCCTCGGACTGGGCGCCATGGGCTCGCGCATGGCCTCGAACCTGCTTGCGGCGGGGCACACGCTGCGGCTCTACAACCGCGATCGCGCCAAGACCAACACGCTCGCCGACAAGGGCGCCGCCGTGTGCGACACGCCGGCGGCGGCGGCGAAAGGCGCCGAGTTCGTGCTGTCCATGGTCGCCGACGACACTGCCACGCGCGCAGTGATGCTCGGCCCGCACGGCGCGCTCGCCGGCGCGGCGGCGGGCACCATCCTCATCGATTCGAGCACCAACACGCCGGCCATGGCGCGCGAGGTGGCGCTGGCCGCAGCGGCAAAGGGTTGCCAATACCTCGATGCCCCGGTGTCGGGCTCGCTCGCGCAGGCGCAGGGCAAGGAGCTCGTATTCATGGTCGGCGGCGATCAGGCCGCATGCGCCAGGGCGCAGCCGCTGTTCGCGGCGATGGGCCGGCTGGCAAAGAGGATGGGCGGCCCGGGCGCGGGCGCGACCATCAAGCTGGTGAATAACATGCTCTCCGGCACCACCACCGCGGCGCTCGCAGAAGCGGCGCAGGTGGCGGAAGCCGCAGGCATCGATCGCGAGGCGGCGCTCGAGATCCTCGGCGAAGGCGCCGCGGGCTCGCGGCTGCTGAAGACCAAGCTGCCGAAGATGTTCAAGCGCGATTTTTCGGCGCAGTTCCAGCTCGAGCTGATGGAAAAGGACCTGCGCTACTTTCTCGCACTGGCACAGGAGCTCGATCGCCCGGTGCCGATCGCCTCGCTGGTCAGGAGCCAATATCACGCGGCGCGGCGAGCGCAGCTTGGCAAGCTCGACGCCTGCGCGGTGTTCCTGCAGGCGGCGGGCGAAAAGCCGGCGTCCTGAGCGCAGGGCGGTTGGTCATGCCACGCGCCGGCGCAGGCGTGCTGTTCGCGCTGTTCGCAGTATCCGGCTTCACCGCGCTGGTGTACGAGTCGGTGTGGTCGCATTACCTGAAGCTGTTCCTCGGCGCCGCGGCGTTCGCGCAGTCGTTCGTGCTTGCCGCCTTCATGGGCGGCATGGCGCTGGGCGCCTGGCTGGCGAGCCGCTGGAGCGCCCGGCGCCGCAACCTGCTCGCCGCCTACGGCTGGATCGAAGCGCTGATCGGCGTCGCCGCGCTGGCCTTCCACCCGGCGTACGTATTCCTTACCGAGGTTTCGCTCGAGCATGCCATCCCGGCGCTGGGCTCGCCGGCAATCGTAGAGGCCTACATGCTCGCCCTGTGCGCGCTGCTCATCGTGCCGCAGACCGTGCTGCTCGGCATGACGTTCCCGCTGATGAGCGGCGCGGTGATCCGGCGCCATGCGCACGACGCCGCCGGACGGCCGTCGGGCGGCCACCACCTAGCCATGCTCTACTTCACCAATTCGCTCGGCGCCGCGGTGGGCGCGCTCGCGGCGGCGTTCTGGCTGCTGGGCTGGGTGGGCATGCCGGGCACCATGCAGGTCGCGGGCGTGTTGAACCTGCTGCTCGCCGCAGTCGTGCTGCGCCTGGCACGCGCCGCGGAGCCGCTGGCCCCGCTCGCGGCGCCGGCCGCGGGCGCGCTGCCCGCCAGCCCGCTGGTCGTGCGCCTGTTCCTCGCCGGCGCCTTCGTCACCGGCGCGGCGTCGTTCATCTACGAGATCGCCTGGGTACGCATGCTGTCATTGGTTCTCGGCGCATCTTTCCAGGCCTTCGAGCTGATGCTTTCCGCGTTCATCACGGGACTCGCGCTCGGCGGCCTGTGGATCCGCAAGCGCATCGACCGCATTGCCGACCCGGTGCAATTTTCCGGCGTGGTGCAGGTGGCGATGGGGCTCGCCGCGCTCGCCACGCTTTTCGTTTACCACCGCAGCTTCGAGTGGATGAGCTGGGCGCTGAGCGTCCTGCAGCGCAGCGAGGCGTCCTATCCGCTGTTCACCCTCGTCAGCCACGCCATCGCCTTCGCTGTCATGCTGCCGGCCACTTTCCTTGCCGGCATGACGCTGCCGCTATTCACGCATGTGCTGATGCGCGGCGGCCACGGCGAGCGCGCCATCGGCCAGGTCTACGCCGCCAACACCCTGGGCGCCATCGCCGGGGTGCTGCTGGCGATGCACCTGCTGCTGCCGGAGATGGGCGTGAAGCTCGCGGTGGTGGTTGGCGCCGCGCTGGACATCTTGCTCGGCGCCTGGCTGCTGCGCTACGCGCAAGCGCATGTGCGCCGCGCCTACGCCTACGGCGCGCTGATCGCCGGGATGCTGGCGGCCACCTTCGCTGCGCGCGCCAACGTGCTGCCGCCCGAGCGGCTGTCCTCCGGCGTATTCCGCTACGGCAAGGCCGAGCCCACGGACAACCGCATCCTCTACTACCGCGACGGCAAGACCGCCTCGGTGGCGGTGGGCGCCTCGCCGCAGGGCGTGCGCACCATCAGCACCAACGGCAAACCTGACGCCGCCATTCAGATGAACGAGGCGCGGCCGCGCACCGAGGACGAGACCACGATGGCGTTGCTCGCCGCGCTGCCGCTGCTGGCCAAGCCGGATGCGAAGAGCATCGCCAACATCGGCCTCGGCTCCGGGCTCACGTCGGAGATCATGCTGTCGCACACCGGGCCGCAGGAAGTGCACACCATCGAGATCGAGCCGGCAATGGCCGCCGGCGCGTACGCCTTCTACCCGCGCGTCGATCGCCTGTTCAAGGACCGCCGCGCCAAAGTGTTTTTCGAGGATGCCAAGAGCTACTTTGCGCGCCATGGCCGGCGCTACGACATCATCGTTTCCGAACCCTCCAACCCCTGGGTGAGCGGCGCGGCGGGGCTGTTCACGCGCGAGTTCTACCGCAATACCTCGCGCTACCTCGCGCCGGGCGGCGTGTTCGTGCAGTGGCTGCAGTTCTACGAGCTGAACGACCGGTTGCTCGGCTCGATGTTCGCCGCAATGGACGCGGCGTTCGCGGATTACGACGTCTACCAGTCGGGCGAAGGCGACCTGGTGGTGCTGGCGGTGAGCGCAGGGCCGGTACCCGAGCCAGGCGAGCTGCCGGCAGCGCAGGCGGCTTTTCGCGCCGAGCTGGCGAGGATCGGCATCACGCGCCGCGAGCACGTGATGGCGCGCCGCATCGGCAGCAAGCGCCAGCTGGCGCCGTTGTACGCGCAGTTCCAGCCGCCGGTAAACTCCGACTATTACCCGTTCGTGCAGCTCGAAGCGACACGGGCGCGCTTCGCGCAGGGGGGCGCCGGCGCCATTCTCGACCTCGCCAACGCCACGCTGCCGATCAACGAAATGCTCGCGGGATTCGAGGTGACCTATCTGTCGGGCGACCAGGCAGGCGGCAACACTTGGCGCAACCTGGCCCTGCAGGCGGCGCTCGACGTACATAAGGGGCTGACCAGGGGAGAGTACCCGGCTGACCGCCTTGCGCCCTTGCCGGCGTTCTCCCTGAAGCAGCCTGGCGCGCTGTGCGCCGCGAAACCCGGCCATCAGGCGCTCGGCCAGCTGCACCTGGCGGCGCTGCAGACGCTCGCCACGCTGGCACCGAAGCTGCGGCGCGAACTGTGGGTCGAGCCGCGCTGGCTGGGTTGTCCGCTGGCGCGCGCCTCCGCCGAGGTACGCGAGCGATTCGCGATCTACCGCGCGATCGCCGAACGCGATGCACCCGCCATGCTCGCGCGCGCCCGAATCCCGCTCGAAGGCCAGCGGCGGCTGGAGGCCGAATGGGGCCGCTACCTGCTGCTTGCCGCGATGCTCGGCGCGCAGGCCTCGGGCCAGCGCGACGAGGCGCGCCTGCTGTGGGACAAGCACTCACCCGCGTTCACCAGGGCCGGCGTGGCGCCGCACGAGCGGTACGTCCTGAACTGGCGCTAGCGCAATGCTTCGGGAATCTTGTAGTCGGGGTAGCGCTTCCTGAACTCGGCGAGGCTCTCGTCGGCCTCGCGCTTGCGGCCTTCCTTGCGCAGTTCGGCGATGCGCGCAAGCCAGGCGTCAGGCGTCAATTCGGTTTTGGCCAGCTTCGCGCCGACTTCCGAGCGCATCGGGCTCGGCGCGACTGCGCCTGCCGCCGCGGTTGCCGGCGCGGCGCGCATGGCGTCCGCCGCAACCGCCGGTTGGGATGCCGGCGCGGCCGCGACCTCCGCGGAAGCCTTGGCGCGCGCAGCGGGCTTTGCCTGTTCCTGCGCCGGAGTTGGCGGAGATGAGACCGGCCGCGGCGTCTCCATCACCTGCGGCGCGAGCGCGACCGATTCCGCGTCGGGCTGCTGCGGCAGCATGCGCAGCGTCACGCCGACGGCGAGCACCAGCACTGCGGCGATCGACAGCGGGATTCGCCAGCGCGTGGGGCTTCTACGCGCAGCCGCGAGGATGGCGTCGTCGAGCGCGCGCGGCGGCTCTTCGCCGCCGAGGGCGCGGTAGCCCGCCGATACCTTCTCGTCGCGTTCTGTTTCAGCCATCGCCCAACGCCTCGCGCAGCTTGGCAAGTGCGTAGCGCAGCCGGCTCTTCGCCGCCTCTGCGGTCGCGCCAGTGGCGGCCGCGATCTCGGCCAGCGTCATGCCGGTTTCTTCATGCAACAGAAAGGTCTCGCGCTGCAGTTCGGGCAGCGCCGCCAGCGCCGTCGCGAGGCGCTGCAGGTCCTGCCGGCCTTCGGCGCGCGCTTCCGGTTCGAACGACCGGTGCGCCACCGCATCCGCACCTTCCGCATCCACCAGCTGCAGGCCGCGCCTGCGCCAGTGATCGGTGAGGCGGTGGTGCGCGATGGTGTACAGCCAGGTGGTGAACTTGGCTTGGACGGAGTAGCGGCCGCGCGCTTCGATGACCCGCATCCAGATCTCCTGGTAGAGCTCCTCCGCCAGCGCGCGCTCCTTCACGGAGCGCAGCACGAAGCGGTACAGCGGTCCCTTGTGCCGTGCGTAAAGCGCTTCGAAGGCCCCGGCGTCGCCCTGCCGGTAAGCGAGCATCAACTGTTCGTCCGGGGCCTCCACCCCTGCCAGTTTACGCGCCGGATCACGAAGTGCGGCCGGCCAAAACGGCCGTCCGTCAACACATGAAACGAATCGGCAACCGAAAAGGGTTAACATGCGCGCTTTTTTCCGCGCACAGGACATGACCAAGCCCGCCTACGACTGCTCGAAGTGCCCCGCCTACTGTTGCAGCTACCCGCAGATCGAGGTGTCCAAGGCGGACATCGCGCGACTGGCGCGCCACTTCGGCGTGAGCGAGGCGGAGGCCGAGGAGCGCTACTCCAAGCTCGAGCGGGAAGACCAGGTGCGCATCCTGCGCCACCGCCAGGACGAGCATTTCACTTCGGTGTGCATGTTCCTCGACCGCAAGGAGCGCCGCTGCACGGTGTACGAGTCGCGCCCGCACACCTGCCGGGGCTACCCCTACAGCTCGCGCTGCGGCTACTTCGAGTTCCTCAAGTTCGAGCGCGAGCACCAGGACGACGAGAAATTCGTCGCCACCACGTAATTACTTTCCGCGCTCGAGCGCCTGCTTGCGGATACCCGACAGGGTGCCGGTGGTGGTGATGGCGTCCGGGTCGATCTTCAGCTCGATCAGCGCCGGCTTGCCCGAGGCGCGCGCCCGCTCGAAGGCCGGCGCGAACTGATCGGTAGTCTCCACCAGCTCTCCGTGCCCGCCGAAGGCTCGCGCGTAGGCGGTGAAGTCCGGATTCTTCAGCTCGGTCCCCGAGACACGCCCGGGGTATTCGCGCTCCTGGTGCATGCGGATCGTGCCGTACATGCCGTTGTTGACCACCAGGGCGATGATCGGCGCGCCGTACTGCGCCGCCGTGGCCAGTTCCTGCCCGTTCATCAGGAAGTCGCCGTCGCCCGTAATGGCCACCACCGTGCGCTGCGGCGCCGCGAGCTTTGCCGCCACCGCCGCCGGCAGGCCGCAGCCCATCGAGCCGTTGGTCGAGCCAAGCTGCGTGCGGAATCCCTTGTAGCGGAAAAACCGGTGCACCCAGCCCGAGAAATTGCCCGCGCCGCCGCACACGATCGCGTCTTCGGGCAAGTTTTCCGACAGCCATCGCACGATGTCCGCGTACTGCAGCTTGCCGGGGATCGGCTGCGGCTGGCTCCACACCAGGTACTCCTCGCGCGCCTGCCTGCTGCGGCCCGACCACTTCGCGCCGTCCAGCTGCACCTGCGCCAGCGACTCGACGAACTGCGCCATGCCGGAATTGATCGGCAGCGCCGCGCGGTAGACACGCCCCAGTTCTTCCGCCCCGCCGTGCACGTGGATCAGCGTCTGGCTCGGCACCGGCACCTGGAACAGCGCATATCCGCCGGTGGTCATCTCGCCCAGGCGCGCGCCGATGGCGAGCACCACGTCGGCCTCGCGCACCCGCTGCGCGAGTTTCGGATTGATGCCGATGCCGACGTCGCCCGCGAAGCTGGTGCTGCGATTGTCGAGCAGGTCCTGGCAGCGGAACGACGTGCCGGCCGGCAGCTGAGCGGCTTCGAGCCACGCGCGCAGACCGTCACAGCTCGCACGGTCCCAGCCACCGCCGCCGATGATGACGAAGGGCCGCTCGGCGCCTTGCAGAAGCTTGTGCATCTCGCGCAGGTCCTTTGCGCCAGGCGCCGGCCGCACGGTCTTGTAGTGCGGCACGTCCGCCGCCGCCGCTTGCGCGAACAGCATGTCTTCGGGCAGCGCCAGCAGCACCGGTCCGGGCCGTCCCGCCATCGCCGTGTGGAACGCGTGGCTGACGTATTCGGGGATGCGCTCGGTGCGGTCGATCTGCGCTACCCACTTGGTCATCGGCCCGTACATGCGCCGGTAGTCGATCTCCTGGAAGGCCTCGCGCTCTACGAAGTCGTTGCCCACCTGCCCGACGAACACCACCATCGGCGTCGAGTCCTGGAAAGCCGTGTGCACGCCGATCGCGCCGTTGGCGGCGCCGGGACCGCGCGTCACGAACAGCACGCCCGGCTCGCCGGTGAGCTTGCCGTAGGCCTCCGCCATGTAGGAAGCGCCGCCTTCCTGGCGGCATACGATGAACTTCAGCTTGTCGGCGACGTCGTGCAAGCCGTCCAGCACCGGCAGGTAGCTCTCGCCGGGGACGCCAAAGGCCATTGTTACGCCATGTCCCACCAATGCGTCGGCGAGAATGCGCCCGCCGTGGCGGACTTTCAGATCGTGTTGCATGCGTCAGGAACGCGCGAACAGCAGCGTGGCGGCGTACACCGCCGCGCCCAGCGCTGTGCACGCGAGAATCCAGCCCGACGGCGCCGGATGCGCCTCGACCAACCTGTCGAAAGTCAGAATCATGTCATCCCCGCCACGCAGTACGCGCCGGGCGGAAAACCAACGGTTGGCATATTTTTCGAGGCTGGCCAGGGCGTGCGGGTAAAAACAGAGCATCAAACCGACCACCACACTGGCCACGCTGCCGACGATCAGGAACCACTTCAAAGTCCCGGCCACGACCGCGACCAGGGGGATCATGCCCCCCTTGGCAAATGTCGCGCCGACCGCGGCGGCGTTGACTCCGGCGGCCAGTCCAATCGCCGAAAAAATGCCACTTGCGATCAGGGCGCCGCCGACCCAGCGCCGACGCCGGTGCGAAAACTGATCGGTGTCCCGCGGTATCTCCATCGGCTTGAGAGCGCCGCGGATGGAGATCCATCGATTCATCACATGAAAAAATCGCAGAGTCCTCGCACTGGAAATGATCAATCCGATGCCCACGGCGAAGCCGACGCTGGCGAATACCAGCACCACCACGATGAAAAAGTGGAACAGCAACTGCCACAGCATATTTACATTGGACGGCATGGTTCCTCCCCTGTTCAGCGCCCGAACGCGCCGCGCAGCTTCTCGCAGCATTCCACCACCGCCGCGTTAGCCGTGTCGAGCACCCCGCCGAACAGGATGAAGCCGTGCACCATGTCGGAGTACTCACGGTAGGCGACTTCCACGCCCTCTGCGGCGAGCCGCTCGGCGTAGGCGCGGCCTTCGTCTAGTAGCGGGTCATAGCCCGCGGTGATCACGTAGGCGGGCGGCAGCCCGGCGAGGCTCTTGGCGAGCAGAGGCGAAGCGCGCCAGTCGAGGAAATCGCTTCTGCGCGGCAGGTACTGGGCCTGGAAGTAATCCATCACCTTCTTCGTCAGCAGGTAGCCTTCGCCGTTGCGCGTCACCGAAGGATGCTCGCCGCGCTGGTCGGTTGCCGGGTAGATGAGCAGTTGGAAGGAGATCTTCGGCCCGCCGTGGTCGCGCGCATGCAGCGCCGCCACCGTGGCGAGATTGCCGCCCGCGCTGTCGCCGCCGACAGCGACGCGCTTGTGGCGCCCGGCGACGAACTTCAGCGCCGCGATGCAGTCGTCGACCGCGGCAGGGAACGGGTGCTCGGGCGCCAGGCGGTAGTCCACCGAATACACCGCGCAGCGTGCGCCATTGGCGAACTGGCGGCACAGCACGTCGTGCGTATCGACGTCGCCGATCACCCAGCCGCCGCCGTGCATGTACACGAGCGCCGGCAGTTGCTCGTCCGGCTTGGCGCCCGCCGGACGGTAGGCGCGCAGCGCCACCGGGCCGGGCGCAAGCAGCAGGCCCGCCTCGGCGACTTCCGGCGGCTTGGGCGCGACCAGGCTGCGCGTGTCGCGATACAGGCGCCGCGCGACGTGCGCGAGCACTTCGTGGTACGGCGGCAGCGGGGACTTGGCCGCGCGCTCGAGCAGCAGCGCGACCTGCGGGTGCAGGCTCACCGCTACTTCACCGCAGCCAGCATCTTCTTCAGGCGCTCGACGAAGAAAGGCGCGCACTTGTGGATCTTCGTCTCCTGCGTGACCATCAGCGGGCGGATCCTCGGCAGGTAGGCCTGCCAGTCCGGGTCGGCCTGCATCGCCGCGCGCATCTTCTCGCGTTGCAGCAGGTCATCGTAGGCCCACATGTGCGTCACCAGGTTCTGCATGCCGACTTCGGTGACGTAGTAGCCCACCAGGTTCGGCAGGTGCTTGAGCTGTATCTTCATGCCGACTTCCTCGTAGTGCTTGAAGTATTCCGGCGCCTTGCCGACCTGCAGCAGGTACATGCGTTCTTCCACGTACATGGGGCTCCTCCTTGGGGTTGGTCGATTATAGTATCCGGCCCATGGACGACATCAACACGCTGCGCCGCATCCTTTCGCAGAACCGCGTCATCGCCGTGGCCGGCCTGTCGGCGGACTGGTTCCGGCCGAGTTATTTCGCCGCCAAGTACCTGCAGGACCACGGCTACATGGTGATCCCGGTCAACCCGCGCCATGCCGCGGTGCTTGGGCAGAAATGCTACAAGTCGCTGCGCGAGATCCCGCTCAAGGTGGATATCGTGGACTGCTTCCGCAAGACCGAGGACATCATGCCGATCGCGGACGACGCCATCGCCATCGGCGCCAAGGTGCTGTGGCAACAGTTGGGGGTGAAGAACGAGGCCGCGGCCGCCAAGGCCCGCGCCGCCGGGCTGGAATCGGTCATGGACCGTTGCGTCAAGATCGAGCACGGCCGCCTGTTCGGCGGCCTGAACTGGGTCGGGGTCAATACGCAGGTGATTTCGGCCAAACGCCCCCGCTGGCTCGCCTACTGAACGGGGCAGGTATCTGTTTTTCTGATGGTTGGAGCCGCATCTGCCACTAGCGCGCGCATGAATGCGTCATTATCCTAGTGTCCATGCCCAAACCAATCCGCATCTTCGAGGGACGCTTCGGCCGCGTGGTCCTCGCCGACGCTTCCGCCCCTGGAGAACCACAGGCCCTTGCCGAGCCGTTGATCCTCCTCAAACACGACGGCGCGGACGTCATGTTCTCCATTGCCGGCACGCCGCAACCGCTTACGCGCAAGGGCGCGCTGTTCGCCAACCCCACCCAGGCCACGCAATTCCTTGGTAATGCCAATGGCGCGCCAGCGCGCGTCATCGCGTTCCACCCCTCTACGGCCTGGCTGCACGAAAGCTTCCCAGCGGCCTTCGAGGAGACCCGTGGCGGCATGTTCCCGCGTTCGCACGAGACGATCACTCCGCGCATCCGGCAACTAGCCGACGCGCTGGCGATCGAAGCCCTGAACGACCAGTTCCTGTCGCCCGAGCGCCTCGAATTCATGCTGCAGGAGCTGATGCTCTCGGTGGTGGAGACGTATCTGGCGCGCCGCCGCGCAGGAGCCTCGCTGTGGCGCGGCTCGCGCTTTGCCGACACGCGCATCCGCAAGGCGATTGCGTTGCTGCGCGCCCGGCCAAACAAGGACGTCAATATCGACGACCTGGCGAGCCAGGTGGGGCTGTCGCGCTCGCGTTTCTACGACTTGTTCCAGATCTGCACCGGGCGCTCGCCGCGTTCCTACCTCGACCTGCTGTGCGTGGAAAGCGCCATTTCCAAGCTGTCCACCGGCCAGACCCGGATCGCCGACGTGTCGGCCCAGCTGGGTTTCTCGGCGCAAAGCAATTTCACACGCTTCTTTCTCAACCAGGTCGGAATCCCCCCTTCGGCATACCGGCGCGCCGCGTCCCGCCCCGAGTCCGAGGCGGGCGCAGGCCCGGAGCCTGAGAACCGCGGCTAGCGCTTCGGACGTCACGCGCTGGTACGCGGGCGCGCCCGCGAGAGAAGTTCGAAAAATTGATGCAAAGCGCCAAGCAGCTTTACCTTGATCTCCTCAAGCGCTGCCTGAGCAACGTGATCTACCAGGATCACAGTACGCTGCTCGGCGAGGACCGGCCATTCAACCTGGGCAACCGTGTCGAGGGCCGCGACTGGCCGGCGCAGGCGCACACCATGATCGGCCTGCAGCGGCTCGATAACCTGCATTTCTGCGTCGAGGACGTCCTGGCGCGCGGTGTGCCGGGCGACCTGATGGAGACCGGCGTCTGGCGCGGCGGCGCCGCCATCCTGATGCGCGCCATTCTCAAGGCCAACAGCGTGACCGATCGCCTCGTCTGGGCCGCGGACTCTTTCGCCGGCCTGCCGCCTCCCGACCCGGCCAAGTACCCGCTGGACGCGTCATTGACGTTCAACCGGTTCAAGGAGCTGGCAGTGTCGCTCGAGGAGGTACAGCAGAACTTCCGCCGTTACGACTTGCTCGACGACCAGGTGCGGTTCCTGAAAGGCTGGTTCCGCGACACCTTGCCGGCCGCCCCGGTCAAGCGCCTCGCGGTGCTGCGTCTGGACGGCGACCTCTACGAGTCGACCATTGACGCCCTCGTCCACATGTACCCGAAAGTGTCGAGCGGCGGCTACGTGATCATCGACGACTACGGCGATATTCCCGCCTGCCGCCAGGCCGTACTCGGGTACCGGGCGCGGCACGGCATCGCGGAGGAGATCATGCTCATCGACTGGAGCGGCGCTTTCTGGCAGAAACAGGAATAGGAGAATCCATGCAGCACGTCCGCTTCGGCCCCACGGGCCTGCAAGTCTCGCGCCTGTGCCTGGGCACCATGACCTTCGGCCTGCAGTGCGACGAGAAGACCTCTTTCGCCATCCTCGACGCCGCCTCCGAAGGGGGTATCACCTTCCTCGACACCGCGGACGCCTATCCGCTGGGCGGCAAGGTGGAGGACACCGGCAGGACCGAGGAGATCGTCGGCAAGTGGCTCAAGGGCAAGCGCGAGAATTTCATCCTCGCCACCAAGTGCAGCGGCAAGATGGGCAACGCGCCCTGGCAGCAGGGCACCTCGCGCAAGCACGTGATGGGCGCGATCGACGCCTCGCTCAAGCGGCTGGGCACCGACTACGTGGACCTGTACCAGGTGCACCACTTCGATCCCAACACTCCGGTGGACGAGACGGTCGCAGCCTTCGATGCCGTGGTGAAAAGCGGCAAAGCGCGCTACGTCGGCGTCTCCAACTACCACGCCTACCGCGTGGCGCGGTCGCTCGGCCGCAGCGAAGCGCTCGGCCTCGCGAAGCTGGTCTCGGTGCAGCCGCGCTACAACCTGCTGTTCCGCCAGATCGAGAGGGAACTGCTGCCGCTGTGCGAGGAAGAGAAGCTCGCGGTGATTCCCTACAACCCGCTCGCCGGCGGCCTGCTGACGGGCAAGCACCGGCGCGCCGCGCCGCCGCCCGAGGGCTCGCGCTTCACCCTCGGCACCGCGGGCAAGACGTACTCCGAGCGCTACTGGCAGGAGCGCGAGTTCGCCACGGTGGACACCTTCGTCGGACTGGCGAAAGCGGCGGGCGTCGAGCCCGCGACGCTCGCCGTGGCCTGGGTGCTCGCGCACCCGGCGGTGACAGCGCCGCTGATCGGCGCGAGCCGGCCCGAGCAACTGCAGGCAAGCATCGCCGCCGCCGAGTACCGCCTCGACCCGAAACTGAAGCAAACCCTCGACCAGCTGAGCCACGAGTACCGCATGGGCGACGCGGCGCGCTGAAAGTCCGCATCACGATCGCGCCCCGCGAGCGGCTAGCGGCCATTTACGCGCGGGCGGTGGCCCTATAAGATGGCCATGCGGATGGCCAACTTTGGGGGCGGCATGGGCAGGCAGGTTTCGATCGCCGAGGCGAAGGACCATTTCTCGGAGCTGGTGCAGGCCGCCGAACGAGGCGGTGTCGTGACCGTCACGCGTCGCGGCCGTGCGGTCGCACGACTGGTTTCCGAGCAGGAGTTCCGGCGGCTCACGCGCCGCAAGGGGCCGATCGACTGGGGAGACAGGCTCGTCGACCTGAGCGGTTTCAAGTTTGACCGCGAAGACGCCAACTCGCGCCGCTGACGCTCTGTGGCGCGGGTTTTCCTGGACACCAATGTCATCGTCTACTCGTTCGCCGAAAACGATTCGCGCAAGCGCGGCATTGCGCGTTCACTGGTCGCATCCGAGAACGCCGTGATCAGCTCTCAGGTCCTTTCGGAACTCGCGCATGTGCTCACGCGCCGGCTCGAATTCACCCCTGCGGAAACGCGCATCCGCATCTTGAGCATTGCCGAATGTTGCGAGGTGGTGGCGGTCACGCCGTCCATCACCGGCGATGCCTTGCGAGTCATGGAGAAGTATCGTTACGCGTTCTACGACAGCCAGATCGTCGCCGCGGCCCTCGCCGCCGGCGCGCAAACGCTCTATTCGGAGGACATGCATGACGGTCAGGCGATCGATGGTTCTCTGCATATCCGGTCGCCCTTCAGACACGCGATGGAGCAGAGCGGGCCGGCCTACCGCGCGCGCCGGGCGCCCGGCGCGCGAGTGAAACGCCGAGGCTGACGAGTGTCCGACCGCAAGTTCGGCTTCGAAACGCTGTCGCTGCACGCCGGCCAGATCCCCGATCCCGCCACCGGGGCGCGCGCGGCGCCGATCTACCAGACCACTTCCTTCGTTTTCGACTCGGCGGATCACGCCGCGAGCCTGTTCAACCTGCAGACTTTCGGCAACGTGTACTCGCGCATCTCCAACCCCACGGTGGCGGTGCTCGAGGAGCGCGTGGCGGCGCTGGAGGGCGGGCGCGCAGCGCTCGCCTGCGCCACCGGCCAGGCGGCGGAAGCCACCGCCATCCTGACGCTGTGCAAGTCGGGCGACCATGTCGTCTCGGCCTCCACGCTCTATGGTGGCACGCATACCCTGCTCGGCGTCAACCTGAAGAAGCTCGGCATCGACACTACGTTCGTGCAGCCGGATGACCCGGAGAATTTCCGGCGAGCGCTCAAGCCCGATACCAAACTGCTGTACGCCGAAACGCTGGGCAACCCGCTGATCAACATCGTGGACATCGAGGCAATTGCGAGCATCGCCAAGGACGCGGGTGTGCCTTTGCTGGTGGACAACACCGTGCCCTCGCCATACCTGTGCCGCCCGATCGAATTCGGCGCGGACCTGGTGGTGCACTCGGCGACCAAGTACCTCGGCGGGCACGGCACCACCATGGGCGGGGTGATCGTCGAATCCGGCAAGTTTCCCTGGGGCAACGGCAAGTTTCCCGAGTTCACCACGCCCTCACCGGGCTACCACGGCGTGATCTTCCACGAGACCTTCGGCGACTTCGGCTTCACCATGAAGGCGCGCATGGAGATCATGCGCACCTTCGGCCCGACACTGGCGCCGATCAACGCCTGGCTGCTGTTGCAGGGGATCGAGACGCTCGCCGTGCGCATGGACCGGCACTGCGCCAACGCGCTCGCCGTGGCGAAGTTCCTGCAGGGCCACCCGCGGGTGGCCTGGGTGAACTACCCCGGGCTGCCCGGCAATAAGTACTACCAGCTCGCGCGGAAGTACCTGCCGCAGGGCGCCTCGGGCCTGCTGAACTTCGGCGTGAAGGGCGGAGCAATGGCGGGCGTGCGCTTCATCGAGGCGGCGCAGTTCATGAGCCACCTCGCCAACATCGGCGACGCGAAGACCCTCATCATCCACCCGGCTTCCACCACGCATCGGCAGATGTCGGACGAGGACCAATTGAAAGCGGGCGTCACCCCCGACATGGTGCGCATGTCGGTGGGCATCGAATCGCTCGACGACATCCTGTGGGACATCGACCAGGCACTTACCGAAGCGGGGAAAGCATGATCAGCTACCAAATCATCGAGCACGGCAAGCCTTTGCAGAGAGTCCTGCAGGAGACGCCAAAGCCCGCCGGCACCGAGGTGCTGGTGCGCGTCACGCGCTCGGGCGTGTGCCACTCCGACGTGCACATCTGGGATGGCTATTTCGACTGGGGCGGCGGCAAGCGCTTCTACGTGAAGGATCGCGGCTGCATCCCGCCCTTCACCCTGGGCCATGAGCCCTTCGGCGTGGTTGCCGCGGTAGGAGCGCGCGCGAAAGGCGTGAAAGTCGGGCAGAAGCGCATCGTCTATCCCTGGATCGGCTGCGGCAAGTGCCCGGTGTGCAAGGCGGGACAAGACAATTACTGCATGAAGGCGCGGTTTCTCGGCGTGATGAAGCCGGGCGCGTATGCGTCGCACGTGCTAGTGCCGCACCCCAAGTACCTGGTGGACGCCGCCGGCATTGACGAAGGCTTTGCCGCGACGCTCGGTTGCTCTGCGATCACGGCCTACAGCGGCATCAACAAGTTGCCGAAATTCGAACCCAAGGACTGGGTCGCCGTGATCGGCTGCGGCGGTCTCGGCCTGGTCGCCCTTTCCATCCTCAAGGCGAAGGGAGTGAAAAACGTGATCGCCTGCGACGTGGACGAAGCAAAGCTCGCGGCCGCGAAGAAGCAGGGCGCGAAACTCACGCTCGACACGCGCGCGCCGGACGCGGTGCAGAAGCTCGGCCAACTCGCGATGGGCAACCTCGCCGGCGCCATCGACTTCGTCGGCATGCCCGCCACCGCGATGCTCGGCACGGGCGCGCTGAGGAAGGGCGGCCGCTACGTGCTCTGCGGCCTGTACGGCGGGGAGCTGGTGCATCCCCTGCCGCCGATCGCGCAGCGCGCCATCGGCATCGTAGGGTCCTACGTAGGGAACCTCCAGGAGCTGAGGGAAGTGGTGGCGCTGGCGAAGAAGAAAAAACTCAAGGCCACACCGGTGGAGCTGCGCCGCCCGAGCGAGGTGAACCGCACGCTGGAAGAGCTGAAGGCCGGCAGGGTCCTCGGGCGAGTAGTCATCGACATGGAACAGGAAGCGACGTGACGCCATTCAGCTGGACCAACCCCTATGCGTGGCCGCGCAAGCCGGTCCTCGCCAGGAACATCGTCGCCACTTCGCAGCCCGTCGCGGCGCAGGCCGGCCTGCAGATGCTCGTGGCCGGCGGCAACGCGGTGGACGCGATCCTCGCCACTGCCATCACCCTCACGCTCGTCGAGCCGGTGTCCAACGGCATCGGCTCGGACGCCTTCGCCATCATCTGGGATGGCAAGGAACTGCACGGCCTGAACGCTTCGGGCCGCTCGCCCGAGGGCTGGACGCCCGAGTTCTTCAAGGGCCAGACCGCAATGCCGCAGCGCGGCTGGAACAGTGTGTCGGTGCCGGGCTGCGTGTCTGCCTGGAGGATGCTGTCGGAGAAATTCGGCAAGCTGCCGTTCGAAAAGCTGTTCGAAGCCGCGATCCGCTACGGCCGCGAGGGCTTCCTCGTCTCGCCCACCATCGCCGGCCAGTGGGCCAGGCAGGTGCCGGAGCTGAAGGTGCAGCCGGGATTCGCCGAAGCCTTCATGCCCAACGGCCGCGCGCCGCAGCCCGGCGAAGTGTTCAAGTTTCCGGATCATGCCGCGACGCTCGAAGCCATCGCCAAGACGAAGGGCGAGGCGTTCTACAACGGGCCGCTCGCCGAGCGGCTCGAGTCGCATTCGCGCCAGAACGGCGGCGTGCTGCGCGTCTCCGACATGGCCGCGCACAAGTCCGACTGGATTGCGCCGCTGCAAATGGACTACCGCGGGTACACGCTGCACGAGCTGCCGCCGAACGGCCAGGGCATCGTCGCGCTGATGGCGCTGGGGATCCTTGCGCATTTCGAGCTGCGCAGCCATCCGGTGGACGGACCGGACAGCCTGCACCTGCAGATCGAGGCGCAGAAGCTTGCCTTCGCCGACGCATGGCGCTTCGTCGCCGACCTGGAGCACATGGTGGACGTGAAGCCGCCGCAGCTCCTCGACGCCGGTTACCTCAAGGAGCGCGCCAAGCTCATCGACTTGAAGAAGGCGCAGGATTTCGGCCACGGCAATCCGCCGAAGGGCGGCACCGTGTACCTCACCGCGGCCGACGCCTCGGGGATGATGATTTCCTACATCCAGTCGAACTACATAGGCTTCGGCTCGGGCGTGGTGGTGCCGGGCACGGGGATCTCGCTACAGAACCGCGGTGGCACCTTCGTGCTCAAGCCCGGCCACCCCAACTGCGTCGGGCCGAAGAAGCGCCCCTACCAGACCATCATCCCGGGCTTCCTCACCAGGGATGGCAAGCCGGTGATGAGCTTCGGCGTGATGGGCGGAACCATGCAGCCGCAGGGCCACGCCCAGGTGATCGTGCGCATCGCCGACTACGGCCAGCATCCGCAGGCCGCGTGCGACGGCCCGCGCTTCCGTTTCGTGCAGGGCATGGACGTGAGCGTTGAGGAAGGTGGGTTCTCGAGCGCGACGCTGCAAGACCTGCAGCACCGCGGCCACAGGATCGTCAACGTGGACGACTACAACCAGTTCGGCAGCGCGCAGCTCATCTGGAAGACCGAAGGCGGCTACATCGCCGCCAGCGACCCCAGAAGGGATGGACAGGCGGTAGGGTTCTAAAAAAATAGGGACAGACCCCATTTTTAAAATGGGGTCTGTCCCTATTTTCTGGAGAGGAGATGCTGAAAATCTGGGGCCGGGTGAACTCGGTCAACGTGAAGAAGGCGTTGTGGTGCGTGGAAGAGCTCGGGCTCAAGGTCGAGCGCATCGACGCCGGCATGCAGTACGGGGTGGTGAACACGCCCGAGTACCGCAGGATGAACCCGACGGGCCTGGTGCCGACCATCGACGATGACGGCTTTGTGCTGTGGGAGTCGCATAGCATCGTGCGCTACCTCTGCGCAAAACACAGCGCCGGCACGCTGTGGCCCGCCGACTTGAAGGTCCGCGCCGACGCCGAGAGGTGGATGGACTGGGCATTCACCTTCCAAAGCGCGATGCGCAACGTGTTCTGGGGCCTGATCCGCACGCCGCCCGAGAAGCGCGACATGAAGGCGATCGACGAAGGCCGCAGGAAGAGCGCCGAGCTCCTCGCAGTGCTCGAAAAGAACCTGCAGGACAAGGCCTATGTCGCGGGGGCCGCCTTCACCATGGGCGACATCCCGATCGGCTGCGAGGTGCAGCGCTGGATGCGCGTGCCGATCGATCGCCCTTCCTTGCCGAACGTCCAGGCATGGTTCGAGCGCCTTGGCCAGCGCGCGCCCTTCCGGCAGCACGTGGACCTGCCGCTGACATGAGCAAGGTCGCCATCGTCACCGGCGCCGCCAGCGGCATCGGCCTCGCCTGCGCCGAGCGGCTCGCGGCCGACGGGATGCAAGTGGTGCTTGCAGACGTGAACGAGAAGGCGGGCGCGGAGCACGCGAAGCGCCTGGGCGGAACCTTCGTCGCCGCCGACCTCACCTCGCGCGGCGGTTGCAGAAACCTGGTCGACCAGGCGCTGAAGGCCCACGGCACGGTGCACGTGCTGGTGAACGTTGCCGGCTACCAGCACGTCTCGCCAATCGAGGAATTTCCCGAGGATCAGTGGGAGCGCATGCTTTCGCTGATGCTCACCGCGCCGTTCCTCCTCACGCGCTACTGCTGGCCCGCGATGAAGAAGCAGAAGTGGGGCCGCGTGGTGAACATCGCCTCAATCCACGCGCTCATCGCCTCGCCGTTCAAGGTCGGCTACATCTCCGCCAAGCACGGCCTGATCGGCCTCACCCGTACCGCGGCGCTCGAAGGCGGCGAGCACGGCATCACGGTCAACGCCATCTGCCCGGCCTACGTCAGGACGCCGCTGGTGGACAGCCAGATTGCCGACCAGGCGAAGGCAAACAAGATGTCGCCGGACGAGGTGATCGAAAAGATCATGCTCGCGCCGGCCGCGGTGAAGCGCCTGATCGAGCCGCGCGAAGTCGCGGATTTCGTCGCCTACCTGTGCGGCGACGCGGCCGGCACCATCACGGGCGCGGCGCTGACGATGGATTTGGGGTGGACCGCTCGCTAGCGAGTTTCCGGGCCAGGCCGTAGAACACCGGCAAATCGCCCTTCGCTTCCGCCAGCAGCTTTCCGAACGCCGGCAGGAGATCCGTGTAGGTGGCGAAGGACGCGATGAGCGCGTTGTTCGGCTCCTGTCCCTCGAATCCCTTGCGCGAGGCCAGCCAGGGCTTCAGGGTCTCCAGCTCCGCGCGCTTCCTCTCTCGCATCGCTTCGGGCGCGAGCCGCGTGCGGTAGAGGGCCTCGAGCCGCGCGCGCACCGCCGCGACCTGCACCGCATCGTCACGCTGCGGCTCCTCTTTGCGCCCCTGCG
This sequence comes from Betaproteobacteria bacterium, assembly GCA_031394435.1. Lineage (GTDB taxonomy): Bacteria > Pseudomonadota > Gammaproteobacteria > Burkholderiales > SG8-39 > JAABQT01. Next base: position 23,390 of record JANNTQ010000167.1, on the reverse strand, counting down.
CCGCCAGCCAGCGTCGCAGGCCCTCGCGCTCGACCGCCACCGCGAACGACTCGTTGAAGGTCGAGTCGCCCTTCACGTAGAGGAGCTGGTGGGCGAGTTCGTGGAACACGAGGCGCGCCAGGTCCGCATCCGGGTAGCCGATGAAGGTCGAGAGCAGCGGGTCGTCGAACCAGCCCAGCGTCGAGTAGGCGGGCACGCCATAGACGACCACGTCGTTCCCCGCAGCACGCAGTCCGCCCGCGTGTTGCTCCGCCGCGGCCTTGTCATAGTAGCCGCGGTAGGACACGCAGCCGGCGACCGGGAAGCAGGACTGCACTGGTCGAAGCGAGAATTCGGGCGCCGCCACTACGTTCCACACCGCGTAGGGCCGTCCGAGGTCCGCATAGCTGCGGTAGGAGCCGTTGTCGGGAAGGCCGAGTTCGCGCGTGGCGAAATCGCGGATCCCGCCCGCCAGCTTCAGCCGATCCTTCAGCGCCGGATCCGCGTCGACCTCCTGCAGCGACCGCGCGCTCGCCATCAATGCAAGATGCCCGCCCACTGCCTGCCCGTAGTAGGCGAGCGTCTCGCAGCCGCAGAGGACGAGTGCGCTAAGCGCGAGGGATAAATTTCGCATCGTTGAGGAAGGACACCACCTGCGCCGCCACGCGCGCCGACACCAGCATCGCGCTGTGGCCCACCGCGAGCATCACGCGCTCGCGCATGCCCTCGACTTCCGTTTCCGCCAGCCGCACCACGCCGTCATTCTGGCCAGGAAGCGCGCCAAACAGCCGCCCCAGTCCGATCGGCAGCGTTCCCGCCACCACGCCGAGGGGCTCCGGGCGCGTCCAGCGCGCGCTGCGCCCTTCGCGCCACAGCGGCTCGCTCGCGCCGAGGAACCAGCGGCCCCAGCCGTGCTGCGCCAGCCTGCGTCCCGCAAAATTTCCCCTGACGGCGGCGCCGAGCAGCAAAACGTTTCCCGCCGCGACAGATGGATATTGCTCCAGCGCCTGCAATACCACCACCCCGCCCAGGCTGTGGCCGACGAAATGCGCCGGCCCGATGCCGCGCGCGTAGCGCGCCAGGCGCTCGGCGTGCGCCTCCAGCGGCCGTTTGCGCCCGGGATAGCCATACAGATGACAGCGGAAGCCCGCGTCGTGCAGGCGCGCGGCGAGCGGCGTCATCACCAGCGCTGGCACCCACAGCCCGTGGGCGAGGATGACTTCGCGCACCGCGACCCTCACGATATCGCGCTGCGCGCTCAGGCTGCAGCGCGGCCGGGCAAGGCAAAGATGCCGCTCATGCGCACGATGCGGTTCGCACCGACGCACAGGTAACCGGTGGCGAAGGCGAGGCGCGAACCGACGCGCTGCACCTCGACCTCGGAGTGGATCCAGTCGCCGATCTGCGCCGCGCCGGCGTAATCCAGGTCCAGGTGCGCGGTGACGAAACCGCCGCGCCCACCGGTCTTTGCCATCATGCCGTAACCCAGCGCGAGGTCGGCGAGCGTCGCCAGCACGCCGCCGTGGCAGATGCCGCGCGAGTTGGAGTGCTTCTTCGCGACGCGCAGGCCGAGCGAGATCACGCCCTCGCCGCGCTTCTCGTGCAACGGCCCCATCAGTTCGTTGAACGGGCTTGTGGAAGGAAGCGGCTTGAATTGCGCGGGAACGTCGCTCACCGGACGATTGTAGCCCGGGGCATCCGGTAGCCTGGGCCCAGGCCCAGGCGCTAGCCCGCGCGCCGCAGCAGCAAGCGCGCGCCCGCAGCCAGCGCCGGCAAGCCGAGCAGCGCGTAGGCCACCGCATAACCGCCGCCTAGTGCCAGCACCAGGTTGAACAGGGGCGGCGTCACCACCACGCCGAGAAAAGTAAAAAACAGGCAGCCGCCGGTCGCCTGGCTCACCTGCCCCGCTGGCGCAATGCGCGCCACTTCTGCGAGGTAGACGCCGTTCCAGCCCACCGCCGTGGCGCCGAACACGCAGGCGAACAGGAACAGCAAGCCGCCTGGCCAGTTCGGGCCCGCGGCGAGCGTGGCGACCGCCGACACTCCCATGCCGAGCCCCAGCAATCCGAGCATCGTGCGGCGCGACACCGCGCGATCCGCCAGCGTGCCCCAGACGACGCGCCCTGCAACGCTCGCCACCTGCGAGGCGGCCATCACCAGGCCGGCGAGCACCAGCGTGAGCGCGAAATCGCCGGTGAGGAAGCTCACCAGGTAGGTCACCAGTGTGATCTGCACGCCGCCGTAGACGAGTCCCGTCGCCGCCATCTCGCGCAGCCGCGGCGAGCGCGCCACCATGCCCACTGGCACGAACGCCGCCTTGAGCGAGATCGCCGCCTGCGGATTGAGCCCGGTGTCGTAGCGCGTGCGCACGGGCGCGATCAGCGCCGCGAGCAGCGCGCAGGCAGCTCCGATGGCCACCGCGCCCCACTGCCAGCCGAGCACCAGGATCAGCGCCGGCACGAAGGCTCCGGCGAGCGCGCCGCCCGCCGGCACGCCGGTCTGCTTGATCGAAAAGGTGAGCGAAAAGAGCGACGGCGGCGCGGCGCGCACCAGGATCACCGAGCTCGCGGGCGTAGTCGGGCCGTAGCCAAGGCCGACCACGAAAGCGCCGAGCATGACCAGCACCGGCTGGCCGCTTGCCGCGAGCGACAGGCCGGCGAAGCACAGCAGCAGCCCGACTTGGCTCACGCGGATCGGGCCGAAGCGCGCCACCCAGCCGCCAGCCGCCGCCGAGCCGAGCATGCTGCCGAGGTAGGCGACGGCGATGTAGTAGCCGACCGCGGCGGGTGGAACGCCGAGCGCCGGTCCAACCACCGGGGCCATCACCGGCGCGCAGTAGACCGCGAACGCGACCAGCGTCTGGATCGCGAAAGTGACCGAAAGCGGCAGCAAGACGCCGCTATTGAGCGGCACGGGCCTGCCTTTCGTCCCAGCGCGGATAGGGAAGGCGCCATTTTGCCGTGGCGAGCGCCTCGGGCCACACGATTTCGCGGCGGCCGGCGAGAATCTGCACCACGGCAGGCTTCGCGGCGGTCTGCATTCCGCCCGCATCCACGCGGTAGCGGCCGATCGGGGTCTCGGTGTCCAGCTCGACCAGCGCGGCGCGCAGCCGCTCCGCCTCCACCGAACCTGCCCTGCGCACTCCCTGTTCGAGAATCAAGACCGCGGCCCAGGCGTTTGCCGCGATCGCGCCGGGATCCGCGGACCAGCGCTTGCGCCAGGCTTGCACGAATTCAAGGTTGCCGCGCGTGCGCAAGCGCGTCTCGTAGGCCGAGATGCCGAGCACGAACTCGGCGTCGCGCCCCACCAGCTTGAGGAACCTCGGATTCGCCGCACCCTGCGCCAGGAACATCCACGGCGCGTAGCCGATGCGCTTGAATGATTTGACCATCTCGGCGGCATCCTCGGGCTGGCCGAACGCGATCCAGGCCTGGACGTCGCGCGCGCGCGCCTTCGCGATCTGCGGCTTATAGTCGGTCGCGCCCGCCGCCACCGATTCGACTGGCCCGGGCTCGAGGCCCGCGGCAGTTGCGCGCTCGACGAGCTGCGCGGCAGCCTCGAGCGAGGCCGGGTCGCTGCGCGCCACCACTTGCAGGCGGCGGTAGCCCATGGCGCGCACGATCTCCAGTGCTCCCTCGCCATACACGGCGAGCGGCGCGGGCACCTGGAACACGTAGCGCGTCCCGGCGCGGTGCACGCTGCGTGCGACGCCGGTCGCATTCACCAGCACGCGCCGCCGGCGCTCGGCGACGCTCGCCGCGCTCACCGAGGCGGCGCTGCCAAAGGGGCCGACCAGAAGCTCCGCGTGCTCGACGTCGATCAGCTGCTCGTAAAGCCGCGCGGAGGCCGAAGCTTCCGAACGGTCATCCAGGAACTTCATCTCCACGCTGCGGCCGAGCAAACCGCCAGCCGCGTTGGTGCTCTCCTGCCACAGCAGCAGCGCCTTATGCATGTCGGCGGCAAGCTCGGCGAGCTGACCCGTCTGTGGCAGCACGGCGCCAACCACCAGCGGCTGCGCCCAGGCCGGCGCCACGGCCAGCGTCAGCAGGAGCGCCAGGGCACGCATCAGAAACCTAGGAAGCGCGCGAATTTCGCCACCGGCTCGCGCTCGGTCACCAGGGTGTTCTCGATCGCGTCGGCGCGCGCGTAGCCGAGCGACATGCCGCAGACCACCATCTCCTGCTCGGGAATCTGCAGCTCGCGCCGCAATACGGTGTGCGCGGAGGCGATCGCCGCCTGCGGGCAGGTATCCAGCCCGAAGGCGCGCGTCGCGAGCATCAGATTCTGCAGGAACATACCGGTGTCGAGCCAGGCGCCCATCGGCAGGTCGCGCTCCAGCGTCACCACCAGCCCCACCGGTGCGTCGAAGAACAGATAGTTGCGCGCGTGCTGCCGGTGCGTCTTCTCGCGCTCGCCCTTGCCGATGCCCAGCAGCCCGTACAGGTCCCAGCCGAGCTTGCGCCGGCGCGCGAGGTAGGGATCGCGCCATTTGGTCGGGTAGTACTCGTACTCGCGCCGCCAGGCCCCCTCGCCATGCCGCATGAACTCCGCGTGCATGGCCTTGACCAGCCGCTCGCGCACCGCGCCGGTAACCACGGTGACATGCCAGGGCTGGATGTTGGTACCCGACGGCGCGCGGCTGGCGAGCGCAAGGATGCGCTCGACCGTTTCGCGCGGCACGGGGTCGCCGCGGAAGGCGCGCAGGCTGCGGCGCGAAAGCATCGCTTCTTCGAGGCTGCGCGCGACGCTGCCCGCGGCGAAGGGCAGCGCGCCCTGCGCGGGATCGTGGGTGGAAGAGTTCATCGGGCGATAATACCGAACATGGATGCCCGCCTGCAGTCCGCGTTCGCTGCGCTGATCGGCGACAACAACGTGCTCGTCGCGCAGCAGGACACTGCGCCCTACACCGCGGACTGGCGCAAGCAGTACCGCGCGCACGCCCTGTGCGTGCTGCGGCCGGCGAGCACTGCGCAAGTCGCGGCGCTCGTGGGTCTTTGCGCGCGCGAGGGCATCGCGGTGGTGCCCCAGGGCGGCAACACCGGCCTCTCCGGCGGCTCGGTGCCGACCGGCGCGCGGCCCGAGGCCGTGCTTTCGCTGTCGCGCATGAACCGCGTCCTCAACATTGATGCGCTGAACGACACCATGACGGTCGAAGCCGGCTGCGTGCTGGCGAATATCCAACGAGCGGCCGACGAGGCGGGGCGGCTGTTTCCGCTCTCGCTCGCCGCGCAGGGCAGTTGCCAGATCGGCGGCAACCTCTCCACCAATGCGGGCGGCGTGAACGTCCTGCGCTACGGCAACGCGCGCGAGCAGGTGCTCGGCCTTGAGGTGGTGCTGCCCGATGGCCGCGTGTGGGACGGGTTGCGTGCGCTGCGCAAGGACAACACCGGCTACGACCTGAAGCAGCTTTTCCTCGGCGCCGAGGGGACGCTCGGCGTGATCACCGCGGCGGTGCTGAGGCTGTATGCGAAACCGACGGCAAACGCCACGGCGTGGATCGCCGTGCAGAGCCCGGCGCGCGCGGTGGCGCTGCTCGCGCTGTTGCGCCGGCACGTCGGTGAGCGCATCAGCGCCTTCGAACTGGTCTCGCGGCGCTGCCTCGAGGCCGTGCTGCAGCATGCGCCCGCCATGCGCGACCCGCTGCCGCGCGCGCGCCCCTGGTACGTGCTGGTGGAGATCGCGGATACCGGCGCAGCCGGGGTGCTCGCGGCCCAGGTGGAACAGGCGATCTCGGCATGCTCGGACCTGGTGGACGACGCGGTCCTCGCAGCGAGCACTTCGCAGTCGCAGACGCTGTGGAAGATCCGCGAAACGATTCCGGAAGCCCAGTTTGCCAACGTCAAGCACGACGTCTCGGTGCCCGTCTCGAAAGTCCCCGAGCTGATCGAGCGCGCCGATGCCGGGCTCGCGTCGGCTTTTCCCGGCGTCCCGGTGTACGCCTTCGGCCACATCGGTGACGGCAACATCCACTACAACGTCGGCGACCAGGCGCTCCTTGCGCGGCGCGGCGAAGTGAACCGGGTGGTGTACGACGCCGTCGCAGCGCTCGGCGGCTCGATCTCCGCCGAACACGGCCTGGGACAGCTCAAGCGCGGGGAAATCGCGCGTTACAAGGCGCCGCTCGAGCTGGAACTGATGCGCGCCATCAAGGGCGCGCTCGACCCGCAAGCGCTGATGAACCCGGGCAAAGTCCTCTAGCGCGCGCGCTCGAATACGAGCGGCGTGCGGGTATCGCCGCGCTGCAGCTCCCCCCGCAGGCGGGAACCCTCGGCGCGTCCGCGGAACGAGAAGTCCGGCCCGAGGAAGGATAGAGCGCTCCCCTCCAGCCGCGCCGCGCTCACCGCCACTGGCTTTTCTCCCAGCGCGGCCTCGACCTCGACCTCCTGAAAATTCTGCTGGATGCGCAGCCGCCAGCCGCTGCCTGAGCGCCAGGAGCCGCGCACCTGGGCGGGCACAACCCAGACGAACACCCGGCTCTCGTTGCCCTGGCCTTCGTGCCTTGCGGACAGCCGCACTGTCTCGGCGAGGTCTGGCTTCCAGCCCTTGAATGCGAATGCGTGGGTGACGACTCGCGCGCCCGGGCGCAACTGCTGCAGCAGCCTCGGCTGCAACTGGTCGAGGAGAAAGGGCAGCAGGTAGATCGTGACCACGCTCGCTTGCGACAAGTCCGCTTTGAGCGCGTCGCCCTGCTCGAAGCGCGCGCGCTCGGCCACGCCCGCGCGCCGCGCGCCGCGCGTTCTCGCGGCCCTGCGCGACAAGGCCAGCTTCGAGCTCGATGCCGAGGCCGCGCGCACCAAAATCCCTCGCCGCAGCGATGACGATGCGCCCGTCGCCGGAGCCAAGGTCGATGACGGTGTCCTGCGGACCGGTGTTCGCGAGCTGCAGCATGCGCGCCACTACTTCGGGCGGCGTGGTGATGAAGGGCGCGCGCACTTCGCCATCCTGCGCGCGCGCGCCGCAGGTCGCGAAGAGCAGCGCCGCTAGCGCGGCAGCAATTCGGCGATCTGCTGGTGTATGGGCTCGCTCGACCAATCGAGCTCCCCGAGGTAGCTGTAGCGGATGCGGCCGTCGGGGCCGACGATAAAGGTGGCGGGCAGCAGGCGCGCCTTCCAGGCCTTGGACGCGGAGGTATCGCGGTCCATCAGGATCGGGAATCCCAGCGGCACTTCGCGCAGGAAGCGCTGCACCCGCGAGTCGGGCTCCGCCAGGTTTACCGCCAGCACGGCGAACGGCCGGCCCCGCAGCGAGCTGCGCAGCCGCTCGATGGAAGGCATCTCTTCCTTGCAGGGCTCGCACCAGGTGGCCCAGAAATTCACCAGCACCACCTTGCCGCGATAGGCCTCGAGCGTGTGCTCCTTGCCATCCAGGTCGAGCAAGCGCAACGACGGCGTCGGTCCGCCGCTCCAGGCCGACAGTTGTGCGCTCGCTGCCGCACACCACAGCAGCAATGCCGCCGCTGCGAGCCTCATTCCAGCGCCGCGCCCTCGCCCAGCAGCGCGGCGCGAAAGCGGTTCTTCAGCAGCGCCCCTTCGCGCGGCGGCAATACCAGGGGGATCTTTTCCGCGGCCACCTTCACTTGAGCAAAGTTCGGTCCCGCGGCCTCGTGGATCGTCTTGCGCAGCGCCGCGGCGCCCGCCGCATCGCGCAGCAGGACGCAGGACGCGAATCCTGCGGCGCGCGCCATGGCGGCCAGGTCCACGCCATGCGCGGTGTGGGTTTCCTGCATCCCGGTCTCGCCGTAGCGTTCGTTATCGATCACCACCACGGACAGGTTTTTCGGCTTCTGCACGCCGATGGTGGCGAGCGAGCCCAAGCCCATCAGCATCTCGCCATCGCCCGTGACCACCAGCACGCGGCGCTGCGGCTGCGCCAGCGCAAGCCCCAGGCCGATCATCGCCGCGCAACCCATCGCGCCCCACAGCGGGAAAGTCAGGTCGTGGTCGCCCGCGGCCGTGCAATCCCAAGCGGTCGAGCCGAGGCCGGCGACGACCAGCAGGCCGCCCCGTTCCGCCAGCAGCGTGTTCACCACATCGCGCCGGTGCAGCGTCATTGGTTGGCCTGCTCCTGGAAGCTCTTGATGCCGATCAGGCGCTGCGAGATCAGCACCGCCGCGCCGCAGTAGCTGCCGTGCGCGAGGCGCATCGAGGCATCCACCTGGGCGGCCGCGTCCGCCGCAGTGGACGCCTGGTGTACTGCGACGCCCATGGCGCGCAGGACTTCCGGCGTCGCTTGCCCCATCGGAACCTGCCAGGGATTGAACTCGCCGTTCTCGCCGCGCATGGTGACCAGCATCAGCAGCGGGAAGCGGCACTCACGAACCATGCCGAGCGCGTTGATCACGTTGCCGACCCCGCTCGACTGCAGGAGCAGGACGCTGCGCTGCCCACCCAGCCAGGCGCCGGCGGCAAGGCCGACGCCCTCCTCCTCCGTGGTGAGCACCACGCTGCGCATGCGCGCATCCGCCTGGCACAGTTCGATCAAGCGCTTGTGCCCGGCGTCAGGCACGTATCCCACCATGCCGACGCGATGCTGCGACAGCACCTGGTGCACGGCGAGCGGCCAATCTGCGGCAGCGGTCAGGGGAGCGTTCAAGCGGGGCGATTCTAAACCACGCGCACCGCGACTCGCTGCACCGCGTTGTTGCCGAACCCGGTGATATCCCAGGGCGGTTCGAGCGGCTGCGCATTGCCCGCCGCGTCGGTGGCGCGGCAGGAGATTTCATGCTCGCCCGCTGCAGCGTCCCAGGTTGCGCACCAGCCGCGCCAGTCATGCTCGCCCGCGGGCGCACCGAGCCGCGCATCGAGCCATGCGCCATCCACCGCGAATTCGACCCGCGCGATCGGCGCCTCGCCCGACCACGCCCGGCCGAGAATCTCGACCCGCCCCGCGCCGAGCACGCGCTGGCGCGAATAGAAGTCGGGCACTCCAGGCGGCGCGAGCAACGAATTGACGCGCATCAAGCGGCAGGGCGTGCCGTCATCGCCCCGCGCATGCCTGAAATGGTAGCTGTGCGCCTGCTGCACGCCGTCAAAGGGCCGGTCGATCGCCTCGATGCGCTCGAGCCACTTGACGCTCGCCATGCCATACCAGCGCGGCACCACCAGCCGCAGCGGGAAGCCGTGCTGCGGCGGCAGCGGCTGGCCGTTCATCGCCCAGGCGAGCAGCACGTCCTCGTGCAGCGCCTGCGCGGGGACCAGGCTGCGCGAAAAGCTGTGCTCGACGTTGCGGTCGATGCCGCGGTCGGCGCCGTGGAACACGACATCCTGCGCTTGCGCGCGCAGTCCGGCAGCGTCGAGCACGTCGCGCAGCGGGACCCCTGTCCAGTCCGCCGTGGAAACGCCCTCTTCCACCCAGGGGATCGACGGGTAGCGCGGCGACAACTGCGCGCGGCCGTTGCCCGCGCATTCCAGCGTCACGCGCAGCGTCCTCGCGCGCATGGCGTGCAGGTCCCCGAGCGACAGGCCGAGCGGCCGCTCGACCAGCCCGCCCACTTCCAGCCGCCACGTCGCCGCCTCGAGGTGGGGAATATCGAAGTGGATCAGGCAAAAGTGCAGCCCGGCCGGGGTGACGTCGTGGCGCAGCGCCTCGAGCGGCATGCCGCTGTTGCGCGCCGCGAGCGCGACCTCCTCGAACGTGTAGCGGCCGACAATCGGCGGGCGGCGCGTGGGGCGGGACATCGTGGTTATCCTGCGGCCGATTCTATAATGCGCGGCGTACTGCTCATGGCGACGAAGACCTGGCTCGAAGTGGCGTTGAGCGCAAACTGATGCACCTGGCGCAGTTTCGCGCCGCGCTGCCGCGCGGCGACCTGTGGGTGTTCGGCTACGGCTCGCTGATGTGGTCGCCGGGATTCCCTTTCCGCGACAGCTCGGTGGGCCTGCTGCGCGGCTACCACCGCGCGCTGTGCATCTTTTCCACGCGCTACCGCGGCACGGACCGGCGCCCGGGCCTGGTGATGGGGCTATGCCGTGGCGGATCCTGCTGGGGCATGGCGTTCCGCATTCCGGCGGCGCAGGTCGCCGCCGCCCTCGGCCGCCTGTGGCACCGGGAAATGCGCCGGAGCGTGTACTACGCGAGGCTGGTCCCGGTGCGCATCTCGCGCGGCCGGCGGATCCGCGCGCTGGCCTTCATCGCCGATCCGGGCCATGCGCAGTTCACGCGCGAACTCAACCTGCACAGCCGCGCGCAACTGGTCGCGCAGGGCGTCGGTGAGCGCGGACGCTGCACCGACTACATCCGCCACACGCTCGAGCACATGTACGCGCTCGGCGTCACCGACCCTCACCTCGCACGGGTGCTGGAAACCGCGGAGGCCATCCGCGCCAGGGCTCCCTCCAGGCGCGCGCGCTGAGTGCCGAAATTGAGCCTGACGTAGCCCGGTGCGCCGAACTGCTCGCCGGGTGACAGCGCTACCCCGTGCGCGAGGAAATGCGCCGCCGCGTCCTTGACGCCGGGGCCAGAGGCATCGATCCACGCAAGGTAGGTCGCCTCGACGTGCGCCATCGTCAAGCCCGGCATGGAGGCCACGGCGCCCTCGACGAGGTCGCGGTTCGCGCGCAAGTATTCGATCTGCTCCGCGAGCCAGGCATCGCCGTCGCGGTACGCGGCGAGAGCCGCGATGTAGCCGAACAGCGAGGCGTCGTGCAATGTCGCGTGGTGGTCCGAAGAGAACGCGCGGCGCAGCGCGTCGTCCTCGACGATCGCCCAGGCGCAGCCGGCGCCGGGGAAATTGAAGGTCTTGTTGGGCGAAGCGAGCGTGACCGTGCGGCGCGAGACTTCTGGCGAGAGGCTCGCGATCGGGACATGCGGTTTGCCGGGGTCGAGCAGCAGGTCGGCGTGGATTTCGTCCGAGCAGATCACCAGACCGTGCCTGAGGGCGAAGCTGGTGAGCCGCTCGAGCTCGCCGCGCGTGAAGATGGTGCCGCCCGGATTCTGCGGGTTGCACAGGAACAGCAGGCGCGTATCCGGCCGCACCGCGGCGGCGAGCCGCTGTTCGTCGAACACCCAGCGGCCGGCGTGCAGCGCGAGCGGAACGTCGGTGTGCGCCCGCGGTGCTAGCTCGAGCGCCCGCTTGAAGTGGTGGTAGATCGGGGTCGGCACCAGGGCGTGGGCGTTCGAGCCGATCAGGTGCCGCGCAGCCAGGTGCAGCCCGGGCACTACGCCCGGCAGGAAGACGATCCAGTCCGGCTCGATGCGCCAGCGGTACAGGCGCTGCATGCGCGCCACCACCGCCTCGCGCAATTCCTGCGGCGGAGTGGTGTAGCCGAGCACGCCGTGGCGCAGGCGCGCCGCCAGCGCGTCCAGCACGCAGGGAGGCGCGCGGAAATCGGAGTCGGCGACCCACAGCGGGATCACGTCGCGGCCGGCGTAGCGCTGCCAGCGCGAAGACCAGGTGCCGACGCGGTCCACCGGCGCGTCGAAATCGAACTGCATGGGCGAAGGGTAAAACAAAAACGCCGGGCAGGGCCCGGCGTCGAAATCAGGGGACTATCGTCTGCTACTTCTTGCTCTTGTCTGCCTCCCCACCCTCCTCCTCAACTTCCTTGCCAGCCGCCTCGTCCTGCGCGTCCTTCAGCGGATCGGCCTCCAGTCGGTTCATGCTGTCATCCACCGGCTCGGTCTTGATGGCGCGCGATTCCGCCTGCAAGACCTCCGGGAACCAGGTCGCAATCGGCGGGAAGGCCACGATCAGCGCGATCGCAATGCACTGCAGGATCATGAACTCGAACATGCCCTTGTAGATCGTCGCCAGCGACCATTCCTTCACCACCTGCCTCAAATAGTAGGCCGACATCGCCACCGGCGGCGACAGGAACGCGGTCTGCAAGGTCACCGCGACCAGCGCACCGAACCAGACCATCACCATGTCCGGCGCGATGCCGAGCGACACGCCGAGCGGGCCCTTGAGAGCCTCCATCACCGGGTAGAAGATCGGCAGGAACACCAGGATGATCGCCGGCCACTCGAACGGCCAGCCGAGCAGGAAGATGAGGAACAGGACCGCGACCAGCATCATCACCGGCGACAGCGGCAGCGCGAGCATCATTTCGGTGATCCAGTTGGCGCTTCCCATGCGCGCGAACACCGCGCCGAAAATGCTCGAGGTCACCGCGAGCAGCAGCACCATCGCCGAGGTCGCGGTGGTCGAGAGCACGGCCCGCTTGACCCCGGCGTAGGTGAGCTTCCCGTAGGCGGCGGCGAGCAGCATCGCGCCCAGGGCGCCGATTCCGGCCGCTTCGGTCGGCGTCGCGAGCCCCGCGAGAATCGAACCGAGCGCGGCGCCGATCAGCCCCACCAGCGGCACGACGCCGATCAGGACTTCCTTGATGATGACCGGCACGCTGTGGATGCGCTCTTCCTTGGGCACCGGCGGGCCGAGCTTCGGATTGAAGAACGCGCGCGCGAGCAGATAAACGAGGTACATGCCGGCGAGCAGGAACCCGGGGCCGAACGCCGAGGCATAGAGGTCCGCGACCGAGACACCGAGCACTGGCCCCATGACGATCAGCATCACCGAGGGCGGAATCAGGATGCCGAGCGTGCCGCCCGCGGTGATGGCGCCCGCGGAAAGCCGCCCGTCGTAGCCGGTCTTGATCATGATCGGGCTCGCCATGATGCCGAGCACCGTGACCGCCGCGCCCACGATGCCGGTCGCCATCGCAAAAATGGTCGCGGTCAGGATCACCACTGCGAACAGCGAGCCGCGTATCGGCGCGAGCAGCAGGCGCAGCGCGATGAAGAGGCGCTCCATCAGTCCCGCCTGCTCGGTGAGGAAGCCCATGAAGATGAACAGGGGCACCGCCGCGAGCAGCTCCTCCTTCATCATGCCGATGGTCTGGAAGTAGGCGAGGGAGAAGACCATCTCTCCCAGGCTGAAATAGCCAAAGGTGAGCGCGAGGAACAGCAGCGTGAAACTGATCGGGAAACCGATGAAGATAACGCCGATCATCACCACCAGCATGATCAGGCCGAGCAGGGCGAGACCGGACATGGCCTAGATCTCGACCTTCTCTTTGTGTTCCAGCTCGATGCCGGTGCGGGCGGCCGAGACGCACTTGATGGTCTCCGACACGCCCTGGATCAGCAGTAACAGGCAGGTAAGCGGCACCACCCACTTGAACGGCCACAGGATCGGGCGCCACGGCGTCTGCTCGGAAGTCTCGCCGATCTCGAACGCGTACCAGCCCTCCGCCCCGCTCACCAGCAGGAACACGAAGATCGACGGGAAGAAGAACACGAGGTAGGCGATCGAATCGATCACGCCCTTGGTGCGGATCGACCACTTCTCGAAGAAAAAGTCGGTGCGGATGTGGGCGCCCTTATGCAGCGCGTACGCGGAACCGAGCATGAAGATGGTGCCGTAGAGCATGTAGGTGACGTCGAACGACCAGATCGTCGGCGCGTTGAACGCATAGCGCGAGACCACCTCGAAGCTCACCGCCAGCACCAGCGGCACGTTCAGCCACGCCACCCAGGTGCCGGTGGTGTCGGTGAACTTGTCGATGATCCGGACCAGCCGGATGTGCGCGGGCGCTAGTTCTGGCATTTTGCGATTACTGGCCTGCTAAAGCAAAAACGGGGGCGGATCGCCGCCCCCGTTCGGGACCTTCACGCTATTTCTTGTCTGTCTTTGCGGCCGGTTTGGCGACGGCCTCGGGGTGGTAGTAATTGGCGAGGAACGAGTACGGCGGGTGCATGAAGCGCTTCGCCGGCACCACCAGGCTCGCGTACGCACTCATCGAGTCGTGCGTCTTCTTGAAGAACGGGTTCTTTTCCTTCTCCTCCAGGACCCACTTGTCATATTCCTTCAGAAACGCGGTCAGGATGTCCGGCGGCGTGCGCAGGATCTGTACGCCGTGTTTCTCCCGCAGCTCCTTGAGCGCGTCGGCGTTCTGTTTCTGCCATTTCGCCCACCAGCGGTACAGGGTCTCGGTCGCGGCCGAACGGATGATCTCCTGCTGCACAGGCGGCAGGCTCTTCCACACGTCGCCGTTGATCACCAGCTCGCCGATCGTCACGCTCTCGTGCACGCTCTGCGCGTAGTGGTATTTCCACACGTTGTGGAATCCCAGGCGCAGGTCCTCGATGCCGCCGACCCACTCGGCGCAGTCGATCACGCCGCGCTGCGCCGAGGGGATGATCTCGCCGCCGGGCATGTTGACCGTCTGCATGCCCATGCGCTGGAATATCTCGGCAGTGATGCCGGTCTGGCGGCACTTGAGGCCCTTGAAGTCGGCCAGGTTCTTGATCGGCCGCTTGAACCAGCCGAAGGCTTGCGGGCCGGCGGGCAGGATCGGAATCGCCACCACGTTCAGCTTCAGGATGTCGCGGTAGTACTCCTGGTACAAGTCCAGGCCGCCGCCCTCGTAGTGCCAACCCATCACGTCCACGAAATCCATGCCGAGCGCGCCGGGCGCGCCGGTGAACAGGATCCCCGCCTTGTTCTTGCCGACCCAGTAGCCCGCCCAGCTGTGGTAGCCGTCGATCACCTTCTTGTGGGTCGCGTCGAGCACTTCGAACGCCGGCACCACCTGGCCCGCCGGCATCGCTTCGATCTTGAGCGAGCCGCCGGTCATCTTGTTGACCCGGTCGGTGAAGAACGTGAAGTTTTCGTACAGCGTGAGCGTCGCGGGCCACGAAGCCTGCATCTTGAGATTCGTCTGGGCCTGTGCTCCCGCGGCGAATGCTGCTGTGGCCGCAAGCGCGACGGCCGAACGGACGAATTGCCTCATGACTCTCCTCCTCCAAGTTGATTTCGCAAGGCGAAGCGCAGACTACACGCTGGAAATAGCCCGGTCAACGGGATAACAAAGAAAAGAGCCGCCGCGGCGGCCCTTTCCCTGCAATGCACCGTTGCGACGCCCGCTACTTCTTGTCCTTCGCCGCGGGCTTGGCCGCCGGTTTCTCGGGCCAGTAGTGGTTTGCAGCAAACGAGTAGGGCGGGAACATGAAGCGCTTGGCCGGCACCACCTTCGCCGCGTAGTCACGCTGCGACTCGTAGACCTTCTTGAAGAACGGGTTCTTGGCCGACTCCTCGGCCGCCATCTTGTCCCAGGTCTTCATGAATTCGATCAGGATCTCGGGCGGGGTGCGCAGGATCTGGGTGCCGTGCTTGGTGCGCATCTCCTCGATCGCGTCCGCGTTCTGCTTCTGCCACTTGATGCCCCAGCGCACGAAGGTGTCAAAGGTTGCCGCGCGCACCGCCTCCTGCTGCTGCGGCGTGAGGCTCTTCCACACGTCGCCGTTCATGATCAGCTCGAGCATCGAGTTGTTTTCGTGCATGCCGGGCGTGTAGTGGTACTTCCACACCTGCGGCAGGCCAAGGCGCAGGTCCTCGACGCCGCCCACCCATTCGGCGCAGTCGATCACGCCGCGCTGCGCCGCGGGAACGATCTCGCCGCCGGGCATGTTGACCGTTTGCATCCCCATGCGCTGGTAGATTTCGGCCACGATGCCGGTCTGCCGGCACTTCAGGCCCTTGAAGTCGGCGAGGTTCTTGATCGGGCGCTTGAACCAGCCGAACGCCTGGGGACTGGAACCGCCGATCGGCCAACCGACAACGTTCAGCTTCAGGATGTCACGGTAGAACTCCCAGTACAGGTCCATGCCACCGCCTTCGTTCATCCAGCCGAGGAAGTCGAAGTGGTCCATGCCGAAGGGACCGGCCGGCGTCGCGGCGAACAGCGTCGCGGCCTTGTGCTTGCCGACCCAGTAATAGGCGACGCCGTGGCCGCCGTCGATCACCTTTTTGTGCGTGGCGTCGAGGATCTCGAACGCGGGCACGATCTGTCCCGCGGCGAGCGCCTCGATCTTGACCTGCCCGCTGGTGAGCTTGTCCACGCGCTCCGCGAACATCCTGAAGTTGTCCTGCAGCGTCAGACTGGCGGGCCAGGTGGACTGGAACTTGAAGTTCTTGACGGCTTCCTGCGCGACTGCCGGAGCGGCGAAGCCCAGCGCCGCTGTGATCGCGCTCAGCGCAAGCGCCTTGCGATATGCGGTTCGCATTGGATGTCTCCTCATCATCATGCGGTTATGGTGCGGAAAACGGCGATGTTAGGAGCTTGAATTGGGAGTGTCAACGAAACGCGCGGTGCCCGCACACAGGGCTTCAGTCCAGCCGAGCGACGACGCCCTCCAGGTCCTTCGCCGGAGCTGCATACCGGGCCAGCACCAGCGGGTCGTGCCCGGGGATGACATGCGCCGCCGAATCCGCCAGGGCGCGCGCCCTGTGCCAGCCCTCGACCATGTCGCCGACGTTGTACACGATCGGGAACGGGCGCTCCTGCTCCATGTTCGCGTAGTAGTGGCTGGCGTCCGAGGCGAGCACCACCCAACCGCGCCGCGTGGCGACGCGCACGATCTGCAGACCCATCGTGTGGCCGCCGACGTGGTGCAGCGTCACCCCGGGAGCGATTTCCCCCTCGCCATCATGAAACCTGACTCGTCCAGCGTATACGCGCCGCACCATGCCCACCACGTCCTCGACTTCGTACGCGTGACGCATCGCCTCGACCGCCATGCAGCGGCCGGTGGCGTAGTGCATCTCGAGATCCTGCAGGTGAAAGATGGCTGCCGGGAACAGGTCGAAATTTCCCACGTGGTCGTAGTGCAGGTGCGTGATCGCCACGTCCTTCACCTCTGCGGCGTTCACGCCCATCAAGCGCAGGCCTTCCTCGACCGGCAGCGTGATGCGGCGCCCGCGCTTGGCCGCCATCGGCACGTTGAACCCGGTGTCGACGACGATCTCGCGCCCCTGCCCGCGGATCAGCCAGACGAAATAGTCCATCGGCATCGGGCCGTCGTGCGCATCGTGCGGCACTCCGCCGAGGAAATTGGCGCTCGCATTGCGTTCGTGGTGCGCATACCTGATCGCGTACAGCTCGTACGGCGGCGCGTTCATTTCACGGTGACGCGCGCGACCTTGCGCTTGCCGACCTGGATCACCACGCTCGCGCCGGGCGCGAGCTTGAGCGCCTTGTCCGCCAGCCGCTCGCCATCGAGGCGCACGCCGCCCTGTTCGATGTTGCGCGCCGCCTCCGACACGCTCGGCGCCAGGCCCGACTGCTTGATGGCCTGCGCGATGGCAAGCCCGCCTGCCGGCGCGCTGAGCGTCACCTGCGGCATGTCCTCCGGCAGCTGGCCGTGGCGGAAGCGCTGCTCGAAGGCATCCAGCGCCACGCGCGCGGCGGCGGCGCCATGGAAGCGCGCAACGATCTCCTGCGCGAAGCGCGCCTTGACGTCACGCGGATTGGCGCCGCCGGCGACCTCCTGGCGCCACTTGCGCACCGCCGCGAGCGGCTCGAAGGACAGCAGCTCGATGTAGCGCCACATCAGTTCGTCGGAAACAGACATCAGCTTGCCGAAGATTTCCTGCGGCGGCTCGGAAATGCCGACGTAGTTGCCCAGCGACTTGGACATCTTGTTGACCCCGTCCAGGCCTTCCAGCAGCGGTGTGGTGAGGATGCACTGCGGCTCCTGGCCGAAATCCTTCTGCAGCTCGCGGCCGACCAGCAGGTTGAACTTCTGGTCGGTGCCGCCCAGCTCGACGTCGGACTTCATCGCCACCGAATCGTAGCCCTGCATCAGGGGGTAGAGCAGCTCGTGCATCGCGATCGGCTGGCCCGACTTGTAGCGCCTGGCAAAGTCGTCGCGCTCGAGGATGCGCGCCACCGTGTAGCGCGCCGCGAGGCGGATCATGCCCTCCGCGCCGAGCTTGTCCGACCACTCCGAATTGAACAGGATGTCGGTCTTGTCCGCGTCGAGGATCTTGAACGCCTGCTCGCGATAGCTCTTGGCATTCTGCAGGATCTGCTCGCGCGACAGCGGAGGCCGCGTCTGGTTCTTGCCGGTGGGGTCGCCGATCATCCCGGTGAAATCGCCGATCAGGAACTGCACGCGGTGGCCGAGTTCCTGGAAGTGGCGCAGCTTGTTGATCACCACCGTATGGCCCAGATGCAGGTCGGGCGCCGTCGGATCGAGCCCGAGCTTGACGCGCAGCGGCGTGCCGCGCGCCAGCTTGCGCGCGAGCTCCTGCTCGACGATCAGCTCTTCGCTGCCGCGCTTGATCAATTGCAGGGCTTCGTGGACCGAGGGCATCGCATTGTGCCTCGGCGGCGATCTTTGCTAGACTGCCGCAGGCATCTGAATATCAACGGATTCTAGCCGATCCATGAGGAATTACACGCCGCTTGGTCGCAGCGTCGCCGTCGCCGCTCTGGCGCTGTGCGTCGCGGTGGCGGCGTTCGCTACCATGGCGCCCGAAATTCCGGCGCCGATGGCCGAGGCCGCGGTGATCGAACCGCTCGCCTTGCGCTCCGGCGATCGGCTGCTGCCGGCGCCCACGTCGTTCCTGCGCGAGGAGCGTTTCCAGCGCGGCGACACGCTGGCGGGAATGCTCGGCCGGCTCGGCGTGGCCGATGCCGAGGTGCGCAGGCTGGTGCGCACGCCCACGCTGCGTTTGCTGCGCCCAGGCCACACGGTCACCGGCCAGGTTGGCGCCGACGGTGAATTGCGGCGCCTGAGCTACCTGTCGGGGCGCGGCACGCTGACCACTGTCGAGCGCGCCGGCGACGGCTTTCGCGTCATGGAGGGAGCGGCGCCGCTGCGCGTCGAGCAGCTGATGCGCACCGGCGTGATCAGCAGTTCGTTGTTCGTCGCGGCGGACGCGGCGGGCGTGCCGGACTCGGTGGCAGTGCAGATCGCGGACATCTTTGCCGGAGACATCGACTTCCACCGCGAACTTCGGCAGGGCGATCGCTTCGCCGTGGTCTTCGAGCAGTACTACTTCGACGGGCGCCCGGTGCACGCGGGGCGCGTGCTGGCGGCCGAGTTCGCCAGCCGGGGCAGGACCTACCGTGCTCTGCACTATTCGCTAGCGCAGGGCGGCAGCGGCTATTACGCGCCTGACGGCGGCAACCTGCGCAAGGCGTTCCTGCGCTCGCCGCTGGAGTATTCGCGCATCAGCTCGGGCTTCGGCATGCGCCGCGATCCGTTCCTGCGCAGCTGGCGCGCGCACAGCGGGATCGATTTCGCCGCGCCGGCCGGCACGCGCGTGCGCGCCACCGGCGACGGCACCATCGAATTCGCGGGCCCCAAGGCCGGTTACGGCAACCTGGTCATCGTGCGCCATCGCGGCCAGTATTCGACGGTGTATGCGCACCTGTCGCGCTTCGCGCCCGGCGCGCACCGCGGCGCGCGCGTCGCGCAGGGCGACGTGGTGGGATTCGTCGGGCAAACCGGCTGGGCGACCGGGCCGCACCTGCACTACGAGTTCCGCGTCGCTGGACAGTCGCGCAATCCGTACGCCATCGCGATGCCGGCGGGCGAACCGGTGCCGGCAGCCGAACTGGCCGCCTACCGGCGCCACGTGGAGCCGCTGCTCGCCAGGCTCGAGCTGCTCGCCGCCAATCCGCTCGCCCTGCTGGAGTGAGCAGCGAGCTCTACGTCGGCCTCATGTCGGGCACCAGCCTCGACGGCGTCGATGCAGTCCTGGTCGACTTCGCAGGCGCGGCGCCGCGCATCCTCGCCTCCGCGCATCGCCCGTTCGACGCCGCGCTGCGAACCGAACTCCTCGCGCTGAACGCTGCAGGGAGCAGCGAACTCGAGCGCGCGGCACTGTGCGCCAATGCGCTCGCACGCATCTACGCGCGCGCCGTCGGCGATGTACTGGCGCAGGCGGCGTTGCAGCCCTCGGGCCTGCGCGCCATCGGCTGCCATGGGCAGACCGTGCGCCACCGGCCCGAGGCGGGCTACACCATCCAGCTGGGCAATGCCGCGCTGCTCGCCGAGCTCTGCGGCGCGCGGGTGGTCGCGGACTTTCGCAGCCGCGATGTCGCGGCGGGCGGACAGGGCGCGCCGCTCGTCCCGGCTTTCCACGCGGCGGCGTTTCGCGCCAGCAGCGAGCCACGGGCCGTGTTGAACCTGGGGGGCATCGCCAACCTGACCTGGTTGCCGTCCAGCGGCGCCGTCATCGGCTTCGACTGCGGACCCGGCAATTGCCTGATGGACCGATGGGCCGAGTTGCATCTAGGAACTCCGGTAGACCGCGACGGCGCCTGGGCGTCGGGCGTGCGCGCCGACGCGTCACTGCTCGCCCGGCTGCTGGAGGATCGCTATTTCACGCAGCCGCCGCCCAAGAGCACGGGACGCGAGCTGTTCAACGAGTCGTGGTTGCGCGCGCACCTGGCTGGCGGTGAACCCCCGCAGGTAGTCCAGGCAACGCTGCTCGAGCTGACGGCGCGCAGCGCGACCGATGCCCTGCAGCGTCATTGCCGGGGCGCGCGGCGCCTGATCGTGTGCGGCGGCGGAGTGAACAACCGCGCAATGATGGCCCGGCTGCGCGAGCTGTTGGCGCCGATGCCCGTCGATTCGAGCGGACAGCACGGCATCGATCCGGCACTGGTGGAAGCGGTCGCCTTCGCCTGGCTCGCGCGGCAAGCGCTGGAAGGCAAGCCGGCGAGCTTGCCCTCGGTCACCGGGGCGCGTGGCGCGCGGGTGCTGGGGGCTGTCTACCCGCCCTAGGTTTCCGGCTCAGGCCGAGAAGGAAGATCCGCAGCCGCAGGTCGACGTGGCGTTCGGATTCTTGATGACGAACTGCGCGCCTTCGAGGCCTTCCTGATAGTCGATCTCGGCGCCCGCCAGGTACTGGTAGCTCATCGGGTCGATCAGCAGCGTCACGCCAGCCTTTTGCATCGCGGTATCGTCTTCGTTCTGCACTTCGTCGAAGGTGAAGCCGTACTGGAAGCCCGAGCAGCCGCCGCCGGAGACGAACACGCGCAGCTTGAGCTCCGCGTTGCCCTCTTCTTCGATCAGCTGCTTGACCTTGGACGCCGCGCTGTCGGAGAAGACCAGCGGCGCCGGCATTTCCGTGACTGTTTCGCTGACTGCGTTCATCTGCTGCTCCGTTGACTCTGCGTTCAAATTCAGCGCGGCTTGTCGGTGATCGACGCGAGCTTGAGCTCGACGTTTTTCAACTCGACTCCGCCGTGGTGCACCAGCCGCCCTTCCACCACCGCGCCCTGCTGGATCTCCAGGCTCTTGTAGTGCACGTCACCTTTGACCCGCGAACCGGCCTGCAGTTCGAGCGTTTCCGCCGCGTGCACCGGGCCGTGGATGGCGCCGTTGACCACGATGTGCGAGGCCGACACTTCGCCGTCGATGCGCGCCTGCTCGGACACCACCAGCGTGCCCGGCTGGTCGGGCAGCGCCGCCACGTTGCCGCGCACCATGCCATCCACGCGCAGGCCGCCGCTGAAGAACACGTTGCCTTCGATGCGCGTGGTGGCGCCGATCAGGCTGTCGATGCGGCTCTGCGGCTTCACGGTCCTGCTGAACATGATCCGATCTCCTGCTCTACTTCAACTGGGCGTCGCGCTCTGCGCCGCCCTGACCTGGTCCGAGCCTGATTCGTAGACCCGCACCTGAATGCTTTCCACCTTGGCCTTCGGGTCCACGCGGAAGATGCCTTCGACGCGATGGAAGTGCCTGAAAGTCAACCGGAAAGCGGTCATGCTGGGGTCCCCGCTTTCAGGGAAGGTCATCATAGCATTTTTGCCCCCCTCCGTCAGGCTGACCACCAGCTCGAGGCGCCCCTGGAAGTCGCGGTCCCGGCGGTTGCCTGGCGCGAGCAGCAGCAACAGGCGGTAGCGGTACTCCCCTGGCAGCACGTCGGGCACCACCGTGAAGCGGTTGATCGACAGCGGATTGGCGGCGCGCGACTCCGCCGACAGCATGCTCTCGAAGATCGCCAGTTCCTCGCGCAGCCGCGCCGTCTCCTGCTCCAGGCCGCGGATCTGCTGCGCGAACTTCTGCTGTGCGGTGCGCTCGATGGACAGCTTGGCGTCCGCCGCGTTGGCCACCGCGCGCACGCGCGCCAGCTCCGCCCGTGTGGAATCCAGGTCGCGGCGCGCCTCGGCCAGCTCCTGCTCGACTTCGCTGCGGTCGAAACCCGCGAAACGGCGCCCCGCGTCGTACATCCAGGCGGCCAGCGCAGCCGAGCAGGCCAGCACCAGGATCATGCCGACCCAGCGCAGGTACCAGGCCACCTCGGAGCGCACGGACACTCGAGGCGCGGCGATGCCGAAACGCTGGCGCAGCTTCAGCAGCTTGG
Organism: Betaproteobacteria bacterium; assembly: GCA_031394435.1. Classification (GTDB taxonomy): domain Bacteria; phylum Pseudomonadota; class Gammaproteobacteria; order Burkholderiales; family SG8-39; genus JAABQT01. Next base: position 1,303 of record JANNTQ010000167.1, on the reverse strand, counting down.
CGATCAGGTGCACGGGGCGATGATGCATCGGCGGCGTGCAAAAAACAAAAAGGCCGCCCGCGGGCGGCCTGGCGTGCTTCCGGCTGCGGGCCGGAAGTTCAGCGTTTGGAGAACTGCTTGCGGCGGCGCGCCTTGTGCAGGCCGACCTTCTTGCGCTCCACCTCGCGCGCATCGCGCGTCACCATGCCCGCCGTGCGCAGCGTCGGCTTGAGGCTGGCATCGAACTCGATCAGCGCGCGCGCAATGCCGTGGCGCACCGCGCCCGCCTGACCGTTCTCGCCGCCGCCGAAGACGTTGACCATGATGTCGAAGCTGGCCGCGTTCTTCGTCGCCTCGAGCGCCTGGCGCACGATCATGCGGCCGGTCTGGCGCGAGAAGAATTCGTCCACCGGCTTGCCGTTGACGATGAACTGGCCCTTGCCGGGCTTGATGAAGACGCGCGCCACTGCGCTCTTGCGCCGTCCCGTGCCGTAGTAGTAGTCGCCGACCATGTGTGTTTGCCTTATACCTCGAGAGCCTTGGGCTGTTGCGCCGTGTGCGGATGCGTGCCCGCGGCATAGACCTTCAGTTTCTTCAGCATCGCGTAGCCGAGCGGGCCTTTGGGCAGCATGCCCTTGACCGCTTTTTCCAGCACGCGCTCGGGATGGCGCGCCTGCAGCTTGGCGAAATTGGTTTCGCGGATGCCGCCGGGATAGCCGGTGTGCCGGTAATACTTCTTGTCCAGCGCCTTCTTGCCTGTGACGCGGATCTTCGAGGCGTTGACCACCACGATGAAATCGCCGGTGTCCACGTGCGGGGTGTACTCGGGCTTGTGCTTGCCGCGCAGGCGCACGGCGATCTGCGAGGCGAGCCTGCCGAGCACCTTGCCCTCGGCATTCACCAGGTACCAGCCATGCACCACTTCGTGCGCTTTCGCCGTAAACGTTTTCATAGGACAGCGACCCGAGAAAAGGCGCGGAGTTTATGGGACCCCAGTGCCAACGTCAAACCCTTGTTGCAGATAAAAAAAGCGCAACTCCGAAGAGTTGCGCTGGATCCACCAAAGGAGAAGGGTGGAGGAGACAAACCGCCTGGCGCCCTACAGCGCGCTACACTGAGCAAAATTATGCGGGAACGTTTGCTGCGTTGCAATAGATTTTCTGGCCAGCTTTCCAAGACCCCTGAAACAGTCGCGGCTTGCGACTGTGCTGCACAGCGCAAGATACTGATTTTCCGGAGGTAATCCATGGAATGCACGATCCGCTGGTCCGGCGAAGGGATGTCGTTCATCGCCGAGACCGGCAGCAACCACCTCATCGTCATG
>JANNTQ010000146.1:0-2964 GCA_031394435.1 Betaproteobacteria bacterium | reverse complement strand
CCGGGAACGAAGTGGGATAGGCCTTGATTTCAGCGATTTTCAGGTCGGCGGGCATGCCAGGCTTCCGGGTTGACGAGGTTGACGGGTTTTTCGCCCGCCAGCATGCGCAGCGTCTCATCCGCGGCGCGCACGCTGGCGCGCACGCGCGACTCGCGCGTGCTGCCCGCGAGGTGCGGGGTGAGGATCACGTTGTCGAGGTCGAACAGCGGGTGGCCGGGTGCGATGCGGTAGTGCTCGTAGACATCGAGCATCGCGCCGGCGATGCGCCTGGTGCGCAGGGCTTCGATCAGCGCGGTCTCATCGACTACCGGCCCGCGCCCCACGTTGATCAGCCAGGCCGTGGACTTCATCGCGGTGAGGCGGGAGGTATTGAACAGGTGCTGCGTCTCGGGCGTGAGCGGGCACGCGATGACGACAAAATCTGCTTCTTTCAACAGCTGCTCCAAGCTCGCCGGCTCCGCCTCCGGCGGCAGCCGGTCCATGCGCCGCTGGTTGCCCAGCACCTTCATGCCGAAGCCATTGCGGCATATGCGCGCCACGCGCTTGCCGATCTCGCCCACGCCGACGATGCCGGTCGTCAGGCCGGCGATCTCGCGCGCAGCGCCGCTCAATGCACGCGCCTGATCCCAGGGTTGCGTGCGAATGGCGGCCGTGATGGCGGCGATATTGCGCGCCAGCATCAGCATCGCCATGACGCAGTACTCGGCGACCGACTGCGCGTTCTCACCGGGCAGGTTCGCCACCAGCACGCCGCGCGCGTTGGCGGAGGCGAGCGGCACGAGGTCCGTGCCGGTTCCATGGATGGTGACGGCGCGCAGGCGTGGCGCCGCTTCGAAAATATCGTCGGGCAGCTTGGAGCGGATGATGACGCCGTCAGCCTCGCGCGCCAGGCGCCGGATGGTGTCGGGGCTGCCCTCGGGCGCAAGCACCACCTCGGCGCCGCGGGAGCGCAGCAGTTCCACTCCCGATGGGTCGATCGGATCGGCGAGGAGCACGCGGTTCATTGCAGCAGGGATTCGGCGAAAGCGTCGTCCACCGGCTGCAGCGGGTCGCGCGGCTCGAGGCGATGCTTGCGCACCAGTCGTGCAAGCACCTTGCGGCCCTCGCGCTCGAGGATCGCGGCGGCGCAGGCGTAGTACAGGCCGGTGGCGGCCTGGCGCGCATGGGTTTCGTCCGCGGTCCGCGCAAACACCGCGGCCTTGCCAAGATCGAACTCCATCGCCTCCAGCGCCTTGTCCTTCCGAATGGCGCGCAGGACATCCAGCGCCACGATGTTGGAGGTGCCCTCCCAGATCGAACCCAGGTGCGCATCGCGCAGCAGCCGCGCGTCGGGCCATTCCTCGATGTAGCCGGCGCCGCCGCGCACTTCCATGGCGTCGCCGGTGACGCGCCGCGCGTCGCGGCAGGCGCGGAACTTGAGCAGCGGCGTGAGCAGGCGCACGCGGCGGCGGGCGGTTTCGTCCCCGCCATCCGCCTTAGCCAGCTCCAGCGCCGTGTACAGCATGACCGAGCGCGCAGCCTCGGTCGGCACCATGAGCTTGAGCAGCTGGCGCCGCATGAGCGGCAAGTCGATCAGGGGCCTGCCGAAGGCGACGCGGCGCCGTGCGACGAACAGCGCTTCGGTGAGCGCGCGCCGCATCATGCCGGCGGCGCGCATGCCGTTCGACAGGCGCGACATGTTGATCATGTCGGCCATCTGCAGGAAACCGCGCCGCGGATCGCCAACAAGGTGGGCGAGTGCGCCTTCCAGCCGGATCTCGCCGCTCGCCATGTCGCGCGTGCCGAGCTTGTCCTTCAGGCGCACGATGCGGGTGTGATTGGGCGAACCGTCCGGCAACTGCTTCGGCAGCAGGAACAGTGACAAGCCCTTGGTTCCCGCCGGGGCGCCGTCCGGCCGTGCCAGCACCAGGGCAAGCCCTGCGTCCGCGTTGGAGCAGAACCATTTGTCGCCGTAGAGGCGCCAGTCGTCGCCTTCACGCACCGCGCGCGTCGCCGTGGCGCCCACGTCCGAACCCGCGCCTTGCTCCGTCATGAACATCGCGCCCTGCGTCAGCGCGTCGAGGTCCTGCTGCGTGAGGCCGGGCAGGTAGCGCGCGACGAGCACCGGATCGCCGAACTTGCGCAGCGTGCGCGTGAGCGAATCCGTCATCGAGAGCGGGCAGCAGGCGCCGAACTCGGCTTGCACGTAAAGGTAGGTAAGCGCGTATTTGGCGATCGGCGGCAGCGGCTCCGGCCAGCCGAGTACGCCGCCCCGATGCGACATGGCCGCGAGGCCGTACTCGCCGAACGCGATTTCCTCCAGGCGCCGGTACGCCGGGTGCTTCTCGATCCACTGGTGGTCCTCTCCCGAACGCGTGCGTTGGTGCAGCACAGGCGGGTGGCGGTCGGCGGTGGCGGCGAGCCGGTCGAGCTCGTCGCCGGCGAGCGCGCCCAGGCGCTCGAAATGCGGCAGCAGGTGCGCGTAGAGTTTCGGCTCGAGGTAATGCTCCAGCAGTCCGGCGAAATCCGGGTCGGCTTGAAACAGGTTGATGCCGCGGCTGTCGGGCAGCGCGGCTTGCGCGACGGGATCGGCGGGCTTCATTACTCCCGGAACGAGGGATCGCGCCGGTCCAGCATGCGCAGCAGCGCCGGCCACTCGATCTCGGTGATCTTGCGGCGCTGGCCGGGGGCGTACCGCGCGTTGGTGGTGCGGATCACGTCCGCGCCGGGATGGTTGAGCTGCGTATTGCAGGCCATCGCCATCAACTGCGCCTGGCAGGCGCGCTCGAGCCAATGCAGCACGACGAAGGCCTCGCACACGGTGCGCCCGGCGCTGAGCAGGCCGTGGTTGCGCAGGATCATCGCAGGCGCCGTGCCAAGGTCGCGCACCAGGCGCTGCTGCTCGTCGAGGTCGATCGCCGGGCCTTCGTAGTCGTGATAGGCGATCTCGCCGAAGAACATGGCGTTCTGCGTGAGGGGCAGCAG
>JANNTQ010000142.1:0-3964 GCA_031394435.1 Betaproteobacteria bacterium | reverse complement strand
ACGCGCAGGGTCGAGAGATCAAGGGTTTGCGTGTGATCGGCTACCAGAATTCGGAGCGCTTCCTCGAGGTACTCGATTCCGCCAGCGGCACTTGAGGCGCTTGCCGGAATGTGACGCACAAAGGATCAATCCATGAGAACGAATGCGCTCATGGTGCCAAGCATTGATGCGATGCAGGACTTACCAAAAGGAGCAGAAACGATGAAACGGATTGCTGCACTCATCCTCGTCGCCGCCTTTGCGGTGTCGAATGCGCTTGCCGAAGACAAGCATCACCCGGGTGGTCTCTCCGATGGCGAGATCCGCAAAGTGGACAAGGATGCGAAGAAACTCACCATCAAGCACGGGCCGCTGCAAAATCTGGACATGCCCGCGATGACCATGGTGTTCCAGGTAAAGGACGCCGGGGTGCTCGAACAGGTAAAGGCAGGGGACAAGGTGAGGTTCTCCGCCGAGAAGGTCGGTGGGCAATACACGGTGACGAGGATCGAGGCGGCAAATTGACGGAGGCAATCCAGTTGGCGACGACCGATCCAATCTGCGGCATGCAGGTCGCGCCGGGCAAGGAGGCGGGCAGCTTCCCCTACGGCGGCAAGACTTACCTGTTCTGCTCCAAGCACTGCCTGCACGCGTTTCAAGCCGAGCCCGGGCGATATGTCGGCAAGGCCAAGGCGGCTAGTCCCGCGCCCACCGGCGCGCGCTACACCTGCCCGATGCATGCGGAAATCCTGCGCGACTCGCCCGGCGACTGCCCGCTCTGCGGCATGGCGCTGGTATCGATCGCGGGCACCGGCGTCAGCGACGACAGCGAACTGCGCGATCTCTCTCGCCGCCTCTGGTTCGGCATCGCGCTCTCATTGCCGCTCGTCGTCCTCGCCATGGCACCGATGCTCGGCGTGCATGACGCTTTCGGCCTGGCGCCGCGCGCGCGCAGCTGGGTGGAGTTGGTGTTGGGAAGTCCCGTCGTCCTCTGGGTCGGCTGGCCGATTCTGCGGAAGTTCTGGAATTCGCTCGCCCACTGGGCGCTGAACATGTACACCCTGATCGGGCTCGGCGTGGCGCTCGCCTACCTGTTCAGCCTCGCCGCGGTGCTGGCGCCGCAGTTGTTCCCGACCGAATTCCGCGAACACGACGGCGCGGTTGGCACTTACTTTGAGGCCGCGGCGGTGATCGTCACGCTGGTCCTGCTGGGCGACGTGCTGCAATTGCGTGCCATGGGCCAGACCAGCCAGGCGATCCAGGAACTGCTGCGCCTTGCGCCCAACCTTGCCTGGCGGCTACGTGCCGACGGAACGGAGGAGCAGGTGCCACTCGACAGCGTGGGTGCGGGCGACACGCTGCGCGTCAAGCCGGGCGAGAAGATCCCGGTGGACGGCTCCGTCGTCGACGGCGCGAGTTACGTCGACGAATCGATGGTCACCGGCGAGCCCATCCCGGTGGCCAAGCGCGCGGGCGACCGCGTAACCGGCGCCACCGTGAACGGCAGCGGCTCGTTTGTGATGCTCGCCGAGCGCGTCGGCTCGGACACGCTGCTCGCGCGCATCGTGCACATGGTGGGCGAGGCGCAACGCACGCGCGCGCCGATCCAGCGCCTCGCCGACCTGATCGCGGTCTATTTCGTCGAGGTCGTGGTGGCAATCGCCGGGCTCACCGCGATCGCCTGGTGGGTGTTCGGCCCCGAGCCGAAGCTCGCCTACGCGCTGTTGAATGCTGTGGCCGTGCTGATCATCGCCTGCCCCTGCGCACTGGGGCTCGCCACGCCGATCTCGATGACCGTGGCGATGGGGCAGGGCGCGCGGCGCGGCATCCTGTTTCGCAACGCCGAGGCGATCGAGCGCATGCGCAGTATCGACGTGCTGGTGGCGGACAAGACCGGCACGCTCACGCAGGGCAAGCCCGCGCTGACGGACTTCATGGTCGAAGGGCTGGAAGAAAAAGCGGCGCTGGCCCTCGTCGCAAGCGTGGAGCAACTCTCCGAGCATCCGATCGCGCGCGCCATCGTCGAAGGTGCGAAGGCGCGCGGTGCAACTTCGCAGCCCGCGATTTCCTTCGAAGCCCTCAATGGCCTCGGCGTGCGCGCGACGGTCGGCGGCCGGCGCGTGCTGGTGGGCAACCGCGAGTTCCTCGTCGGCGAAGGCGTCGACCCCGCGCGCTGGCAGGAGCGCGCCGATGCCCTGCGCGCCCAGGCGAAGACAGCGGTGTTCTTCGCCGTGGACGGCATGGCGGCGGGACTGGCGGCTGTCGCCGACCCGGTCAAGGAAAGCACGCCCGAGGCGATCGCGGCACTTAAGCAATTGGGGATCCGCATCGTCATGCTGACCGGCGACGCCAAACGCACGGCACAAGTCGTAGCGCTGCAATTGGGCATCGACGAAGCGATCGGCGAAGTGCTCCCAGAAGACAAGGCGAAGCACGTGAAACGCCTGCAGGCGGAGGGCCACAAGGTGGCGATGGCGGGCGACGGCATCAACGACGCGCCGGCGCTCGCGCAGGCGGAGGTGGGCATCGCGATGGGCACTGGCACTGACGTGGCGATGGCAAGCGCCGGCGTAACCCTGGTGAAAGGAGACCTGCGCGGCATCGCGCGCGCGGCGCTGCTGTCGCGCGCGACGATGCGCAACATCCGGCAAAACCTCGCATTTGCCTTCGGCTACAACGCACTCGGCATCCCGCTGGCGGCAGGCGTGCTGTATCCGTGGTTCGGCTGGCTGCTCAGCCCGATCGTTGCTGCCGCGGCTATGAGCCTGTCGTCGGTGTCTGTGGTGACGAATGCGCTGCGCTTGAGGCGTGCACGCATCGATGCGGCACCACTAGGCTAGAATCCAGCCATGCTTCCGCGCCGCACCTTGTTGCGCACGACCCGCCTGCTGCTCGGGGCCTTCCTGCTCGCGCAGGCCGCGCTGGCGCTTGCGGCGTGCGAATGGGGCGCGCGCGATGCGGCCCGTGCGGTGACGGTTGCGGCAGGCAGCGGCGACGCGCCTTGCGACGAATCGGGGAAGACCGCGCTCGATTCCGGCCTGTGCCTGCCCCACTGCCTTGGGGAGCTGCAGAGTCTCGACAAGCCGTCCGTTGCCGTCCCCGCGCTTGCCCCTGCGGCGGTCCTGTTCATCGCGCCTGCCGTGTCTTCACCCGCTCAGCGCGTTTCGCGCCGCGAGCGGCCGCTCGCGGCCTCAGCACCCCCACTGCGTATTCTGTTCCAGTCGCTGCTCATCTGATCGGGCGCCCGCCTGCCAAGGCGGGCCGCACCCCAGGTTGCCGGTAGCCGCCGCGATTCCGGCGCGCGCCGGTCGAGTTTACTGTTCTTATCGATGGGAGTGACTGGATGAACAAATCGCATCGCGCGAACGTCAGGTGCTGGTTGCCGGCCGCAGCGCTCATGTTCCTCATGGCGTTGCCTGCCGCAGCGCAGGACGCTGCCGATCCACAGCTCGCCGCGCTCGTCGCCGAGGCGGCGGAGCGCAATCCCGACGTGCAGGCGGCGCGCCGCGAGGCTGCCGCTGCGCGCAGCCGGATCGGGCCCGCCGGCGCGCTCGACGACCCGATGCTCGAACTCGGGGTGATCAACGTGCCCGCCGAATCGCTGAGCCTGCGGCGCGAGGACATGACGATGAAGATGATCGGTCTTACGCAGCGCCTGCCTTATCCCGGCAAGCGCGCTTTGCGCCGCGACCTCGCAGAGAAGGAGGCGGAAGCCGTGGAGCAAAATCTCCAGGAGCTCGTCAACCGGGTGCGCCGCGACGTGAAGGTCGCGTACTTCGACCTGGGCCTCACCGACGAGTCGCTGCGGCTCGCGGAGAGAAACCGCCGGGTGCTGGAGCAGTTTCTGTCGATCGCGGAGGCGCGCTACGGCGTGGGACAGAGCACGCAGGCCGACGTGCTGAAGGCCCAGACCCAGGTGTCGAAGATGCTGGAGGAGCTGATCAAGCTCGGCCGCGAGCGCCCGATGCTGGAAGCGGAGCTGAAC
>JANNTQ010000140.1:0-4842 GCA_031394435.1 Betaproteobacteria bacterium | reverse complement strand
CAAGCGCGTGACGCCGGAGGCGGTGAAGAAGTGGAAGGAGGAGCGCGGCTACGACAAGCCGCTGCTCTACAACAGCGCCGCGGCTGGCGCGAAGCAGTTGACCGACACCATCTTCTACGAAAAGTCGGTAAAGCTGTTTGTCTTCGAATTTGGTTCCTCCGACCAGGGGCGGGACATCGGCTACGACATCAGCACCCGGATGTGGGCGAGCTTCGCCATCGCGCTGCCGGTGTTCCTGCTGGGCCTCGTCGCCTACATCACTTTTGCGCTGCTGATGGCGTTCTTCCGGGCGACCTACGTGGATTTCTGGGGCGTGGTGGCGTGCGTGGCAATGATGTCCATTTCGGGCTTGTTCTACATCATCGGCGGGCAGTATCTCGTCGGCAAGCTGTTGGGTCTCGTGCCGATCTCGGGTTATGCCGGCGGCGCCGACGCATTCAAGTTCCTGGTGCTGCCCGTCATCGTCGGCGTCGTGAGCGGCATCGGCGCGAATACGCGCTGGTACCGCACCATCTTCCTGGAAGAGATCAACAAGGACTACGTGCGCACCGCGCGCGCCAAGGGCCTCTCGGAGCTGCGGGTGCTGTTCCGCCACGTGCTGCAGAACGCGATGATCCCGATCCTCACCGGCGTGGTGGTGGTGATCCCGCTGCTGTTCATGGGCAGCCTGATTGCCGAGTCCTTCTTCGGCATCCCCGGCTTGGGGAGCTACACCATCGACGCTATCCAGGCGCAGGACTTCGCCGTGGTGCGCTCGATGGTGTTCATCGGCTCGGTGCTCTACATCGTGGGGCTGCTGCTCACCGACATCTCCTACACGCTGGTCGATCCCCGCGTGAGGCTGAACTAGCGTGCCGGTATTCCTGCCTACGGACGCATTGGTCTGGCTGCTGGTCGCCGCGGTGGCAATCTTCGCCTGGACCTCCAGCCGCAGTGCGCACCTCGCCGCACCGTGGGCGCGCGTGTTCCGCAGCCGCACGGCGGTCGCATCGTCGGTCATCCTTGCCGCCTTTGTAGGCGTCGGTCTGCTCGATTCGGTGCACTACCGGCCGCAGCTGCCCGCGCAGGAGCCGGGCGCGCCGGCCGTCTATTCGGTCGAGGCGCGCTCGCTGCTCGACGTTGCGCTCACGCCGCTGCGCACGCGCCTGGAGAAGACCTACTCTGCGCCGCTCGCCACGCGCCTGTTCCAGAAGGAGCAGGTCGAACAGCCCGATGGCCGCCTGGCGCGCGACTTTCCGCGCCTGCGCCACGGCGGTGCGCACCTGAAGGACGAGGCAGCCTGGGGCGGGGACGTGGCCTGGCGCGTCCTGGCCGGCCTGGCGGCGGCGATCGCGCTTGGGTCGCTCGCTGCGCTGGTGGCGCGCAGGACCCTCGTACGGCGCTGGCGCGCGGTGCACTGGGGCGCGGCCGCCGCGGCGCTCGGCGCCCTGCTGCTCGTGGCCGGGCCGGTGGCGATGCTCGCCACCGGTTACCACGTGTTCGGCACCGACCGGGTGGGCTCGGACGTGCTCTACCAGGCGCTGAAGAGCATCCGCACCAGCCTGGTCATCGGCACGCTGACCACGCTCGTGCTCCTGCCCCTGGGTATCGCGGCCGGCGTCGCCGCGGGCTACTTCAAGGGTTGGGTGGACGACGTCATTCAGTATCTGTACACGACGCTCAACTCCATTCCGGGGGTTCTGCTGATTGCCGCATTCGTGCTCATGCTGCAGGTGTTTCTCGACAACCACAGCGCCTGGTTCCCGACCTCGGCCGAGCGCGCCGACGTGCGCCTGCTGGCCCTGTGCGCGATCCTTGGCTTGACGAGCTGGACCGGTCTGGCGCGCCTGCTGCGCGGCGAGGCGCTCAAGCTCTCGGAGCTGGAGTACATCCAGGCGGCGCACGCGTTCGGCGTGTCGCATGCGCGCATCCTCGGGCGGCACATCCTGCCCAACGTGTCGCACATCATCGTCATCGCGCTGGTGATGGATTTCTCCGGCCTGGTGCTGGCCGAAGCCGTGCTGTCCTACGTCGGCGTGGGCGTGGACCCGTCCACCACCAGCTATGGCACCATGATCAACTCCGCGCGCCTGGAGATGGCGCGCGAGCCGATGGTGTGGTGGTCGCTCGCGGCGGCCTTCATCTTCATGTTCGCGCTGGTGCTGGCGGCCAATCTGTTCGCTGATGCGGTGCGCGATGGCTTCGACCCGCGGGTGCGCGTATGAGCGCGCTGCAAGTCGCGGGCCTCAGGACGCAGCTGGATACGCCCGAAGGCGTGCTGCGCGCAGTGGACGGCGTGGATTTCGACATCCGCCCGGGCGAGTGCTTCGCCCTGGTGGGCGAATCAGGCTGCGGCAAGTCGATGACCGCGTTGTCCATCCTGCGCCTGCTGCCCGAGGTGGCGCGTATCGCCGCCGGCGCTGTGCGGCTGGACGGGCAGGACCTGCTCGCATTGCCCGAAGCGGCCATGCGCGCCGTGCGGGGCAAGCGCGTGGCGATGATCTTCCAGGAGCCCTCGACCGCGCTCAACCCAGTGCTCACCGTAGGCCGGCAGGTACTCGAAGTGATCGAGCGCCACAGCGCGGTGCGCGGCGCCGCGGCGAGGAAGCGCGCGCTGCAGCTGCTCGAAGCGGCCGGCATTCCCGACGCGCAGCGGCGCTACGATGAATACCCGTTCCAGCTCTCCGGCGGCCTGCGCCAGCGCGCGATGATCGCCGCGGCGCTCGCCGTGGATCCCGAAGTGCTGGTGGCGGACGAGCCGACGACTGCGCTCGACGTCACCATCCAGGCGCAGATCCTCGAGCTGCTGAAGAAATTGCAGGCCGAACGCGGCATGGCGCTGCTGCTGATCACCCACGACCTGGCGATCGTCGCGCAGATGGCCACGCGGGTGGCGGTGATGTATGCGGGCGAGATCGTCGAGCTCGCGGCGCGCGACGAATTCCTGCGCGCGCCCCAGCATCCTTATTCGCAGAAGCTTTTCGACGCGCTGCCCGGTCGCGGCGGCGAGCTGGCGGTGATCCGCGGGCAGGTGCCCGCGCTTACCACGCAGTTCCCCGGCTGCCGCTTTGCCGAGCGCTGCGACCATGCCTACGACCGCTGCCGCAGTGAAGTGCCCCAGCTGCGCGACGCCGGGGAAGGGCAGCTGGTGCGCTGCCACTTGCGCGAAACCGAGCGGGCGGGCCCGCGCGCCGCGATCGCCGGGCCGGGACCGGGCCGGCAGGCGGCGCCGGCGCCGGCGCTGCTCGAGGCGAGCGACCTCAAGGTGTATTTCCCGATCCGGCGCGGTGTGTTTCGGCGCACGGTCGGGCAGGTCAAGGCCGTGGACGGGGTCACGCTCACGGTGCGCGAGGGGCGCACGCTCGCGCTGGTGGGCGAGTCCGGCTCGGGCAAGACCACTTTCGGCAAGGCGATCCTGCAGTTGGTGCGGCCGACTGGCGGCAGCGTGCGGCACCAGGGAGTGGAACTCACGCGCCTGTCGCGCAGCGCGCTCAAGCGCCACCGGGCGCGCATGCAGATCATTTTCCAGGACCCCTACGCCTCGCTCAACCCGCGCATGCGCGTCACGGACATCCTGGCCGAGGGCATGCGCAGCCTCGGCGTAGGGCGGGACGAAGCGGAGCGCACGAGCCGCATCGACACGCTGCTCGAGCAGGTGGGCTTGCCTGCGCAGTGCAAGGGCCTCTATGCGCACGAGTTCTCGGGCGGCCAGCGCCAGCGCATCGCCATTGCGCGCGCCTTGGCGGTGGAGCCGAAGTTGATCGTGTGCGACGAACCGACCAGCGCTCTGGACGTGTCCGTGCAGGCTCAGATCCTGAACCTGCTCAAATCACTGCAGGACCGCCTGGGGCTGGCCTACCTGTTCATTACGCATAACCTGGCGCTGGTGGAGCACCTGGCGCACGAAGTCGCGGTGATGCAGGGCGGGCGTATCGTCGAGTTCGGGGAAGCGCAACAGGTGCTGCGGCATCCCCGGCATCCCTACACGCAGGCCCTGCTCGCGGCGGTGCCTAAACTGGACTAGAAATTGTCTTAGGAAGATACCCTAAGATGCTGTTTTTTTAACTTTCTTTTCGGCTTGTTGCTTTGGTTTTCCTTTGACATCCTTGGCCACCGGCCGCCCCTTGGACGGTGTGCGGATGCTCGATTGGATCACCAGCCGCTGGCCCGCCTGCAGGGTGCTGATGCGGTTCCAGCGCTTGAGGTCCTCGATGCTCACGCGGTAGCGCCGCGCGATGCCGTACTCGGTCTCGCCTGCCTTGACGATATGAATCAGCTTGTGCTGGGTCTGCTTGACGATCGGCGGGGCGTACATGATCGGCAGGCGGCTGAATTTTTCCGCCCCCCCCTTGATCGGCACCACCAGCAGATTCGGCACGGTGCGCGAGCGCGGCGCGATGCCGTTCACTTCCTTCAGCTGGCCCAGCGTGAGACCGTGCTTCCTGGCGATCGCCTCGAGGTTTTCCCCGTGCTGCGGCACGTAGGCTTTCCAGGAGACGAGCGAACGGTCCTCGAACTTCTCCAGGTTCTCGTGGAAGATTTCCACCTTGTCGGCCGGCAGCACGATGCGCGGCGTCATCGCGGTGCGGATCAGCGGCCGGCTGAAGCCCGGGTTGAGCGCGATGAACTCGTCCACCGGCATTTCGGCCAGCTTGGCCGCCAGCTGCACGTCGATGTCGCGCGCCTTGGTGATGGTGGCGAAGTACGCCTCGTTCGGAATCGGCTCGAGCGTCACGCCGTAGGCCTGCGGGTTGAGGATCAGGTTCTTCAGCGCCTGCAGCTTGGGCACGTAGCCGCGCGTCTCGGCCGGCATCGGCAGGCTCATGTAATCGGTGGGCAGGCCGTCGCGGCGGTTCTTCTCGA
>JANNTQ010000119.1:0-3264 GCA_031394435.1 Betaproteobacteria bacterium | reverse complement strand
TGGATGGCGCTGACCGCGACGCTGGGCATGTGGTGGGGTGCGGGGCTGCAGCAGGACATCCGCAGGCTCTACGGCGAGGCGGGCTCCAATCTGTACGTGAGCCTTTCATTCGTCATCGTGCTGACGGTCGTCGGCTTGTTCGTGCTGCGCGACGCGGTGCGCGTCTACCGCAGCGGCGCAGCCGAGCAGGTCTCGCGGCTCGCGCGCTGGGTGCAGTCAATCGAGATTCCGGGAACGATGGTCAGCTTCCCGGTGGCCAAGGTGCGCGTCTCGGTCCTGTTCGTGCTGCCGCTGGGCTTCGCTACCGGTCTGCTCGCCTCGACCATCGCCGTGGGCGGCTTCATCGGCGTACCCGGCATGATGTACGTGCTCGGGGCGTCGAGCCTGGTGGCCAGCGCGACCGAGCTGGTGATCGCGTTCGTAATGGGCCTCGCCGGCACCTTCAAATTCGCGCTCGGCGGGCTGGTCGACATCCGCCTCGCGATGCTGATCCTGCTCGGGTCGCTGTTCGGCGTGCAGCTTGGCGCCATCGGCACCACCTTCGTCAAACCGTTCGTGATCAAGGTCGTGATGGCCACCATCATGCTGACTGTCGCCGTAAGCCGCGCGTTCGTCGTGCCGGTCTATCTGACGCAACTCGGCCTGCTCTCACTCGGCCGGACGAGCATGCTGCTGCTGGAAAGGGCGAGCTTCGTGTTTATGGTGCTGGCGCTCGCTTCAGGCGCGATCATCATCGCCGGCGCGATGGTGCGCGGCCACCGGCATGCCTGAGATGGAGCGCCAGTGAAAATCTGCATCGTCTCGGACAGCCACGACCGCGCCGATGCGCTCGCGCAAGCAGTGCGCGAGGCGAAAGCGCAGGGCGCCGAGGCGGTGATCCATTGCGGCGACCTCATCGGCGCGCAGACGCTCAAGCCCGCCATCGCGCTGGGATTGCCGCTCCACCTCATCCACGGCAACAACATCGGCGATCCGCAGGCCCTGCACAAGCTGTCGCGCGCCAGCGGCGGGCTCCTGCAGTACCACGGCGCCGACGCGCGCATCGAGCTCGCCGGCCGGCGGGTCTTCGTCGTGCACTATCACGATTATGGCTACGCCATGGCGTGCACCGGCGACTGGGAACTGGTGTGCTGCGGGCACTCGCACCAGGCCGAAGCGCGCAAGGTCGCGAGCGTGAAGGGCGCTGAGACCTGGCTCGTCAATCCCGGCACGGTGGCAGGTCTCGCCGCGCCTGCGACGTGGGCGCTGGGCGATCTCGCGGCGATGCGCTTCGAGCTGCGCGAGCTCGGCCGCTAGCATTCATCGGCTCTATATGCGCATAGCGAAGATTGAGGACAGGGGCGCGCCGCACGCCCCTTAGAATCCTCGCGGCGTAAGGCGAGGAGACAAGAAATGTTCACCAGCAATCCGTTTGCCGAGCTTTCGGCGTCCATACCGCCTGCGGTCATGCAGACCTATGTCGTCATCATGATCGTCCTGGTTGCGGCAGGCACGCTGTTTGACATCGTACACAAGGGGAGCGCCAAGTATTTTTTCGACAACTGGCGCAAATCGAATAGCAAAGCTGCGAAGCAAATCGGTAGCGGCGAATTGGCGTCGCTCGCCATCAAGACCGGACTGGTCGACGTCCTGGCATCCGGGGAATTCTGCAACGCGCGTCGCCGGGTCGCCCATCTGCTGACCATGTACGGGTTCGTGATCTACTTCGCCACCACCGCCGCGATGGTGTTCGGCTACCCGACGCCCGCGACTCCGACACCCGGCTTCCTGCCGCTGCTTTGGTGGATCGGCGGCTTGATGGTTTGCCTTGGCGGATACTGGTTCTGGTTCTTCATCCGCGTCGATGTCGCCGCCGAGGGCAATTCGCCGCTGCGCATCATGCGCGCGGATCTATTCATCCTTTCGCTGCTGGGCAGCGCAACACTGGGCCTGGTTTGGGCCGTCCTGCAAGCGAGGGGCAGTTCCGGCGCCACGGTGTTCTTCGGCTTGTACCTCATTGCCACGACGGTGCTGTTCGGTTCGGTGCCGTGGTCGAAGTTCGCGCACATGTTTTTCAAGCCTGCAGCGGCCCTGGAAAAAAGGGTTTCCAACGCAAACGGATCGCGGAGCAACCTGCCCGCGCCTGCCGACAAACCCGAACTGTTCGGCGGCGCGGGCGAACAACCCCGGCACTACTGATCGGAGACAACGAAAGCCATGCCTACGTTCGTTTACATGACCCGCTGCGACGGTTGCGGGCATTGTGTCGATATCTGCCCGTCCGACATCATGCACATCGACAAGACCACTCGGCGGGCCTACAACATCGAGCCGAACATGTGCTGGGAGTGCTACTCCTGCGTGAAGGCCTGTCCGCAGAACGCCATCGATGTGCGCGGCTACGCCGACTTCGCCCCTCTGGGCCACAGTGTCCGGGTGCTTCGGGAAGAGGCCAAGGCCACGGTTTCGTGGCGGCTCAAGTTCCGCGACGGCCGCGAGAAGAACTTCGTGTCCCCGATCCGGACGACGCCTTGGGGATCGATCAAGGGGCCGGCCGAGTACGACGCGCCTCGCCCCGAGGATTTCGCCAAGCAGGATCTCGCACACGAACCGGAAGCGCTCAACATCAAAGGGGGATTGCCCGCTTTGCGCCCGGATCAACTCAAGCGGGGAGTCGTCTGATGGGACTGTTCGGAGGCAGGAAAACGGTTTTCGTTGACGCCGACATCCTCGTCATAGGCGGCGGCATGGCCGGCTGTGGGGCAACCTACGAGTCCCGGTACTGGGGGCGCGATCTGAAGATCGTCTGTGTCGAGAAAGCAAACATCGAGCGCAGCGGCGCCGTCGCCCAGGGCCTGTACGCCATCAACTGCTACATGGGCATGCAATGGGGCGAGAACCAGCCCGAGGACCATGTCCGCTATGCCCGCAACGACCTCATGGGCCTGGTGCGCGAGGACCTGGGCTACGACATCGCCCGGCATGTGGACTCCACGGTGCACAAGTTCGAGGAATGGGGCCTGCCGATCATGAAGGACCCGAAGACCGGACGCTACCAGCGCGAGGGCAAGTGGCAGATCATGATCCACGGCGAAAGCTACAAGCCGATCGTCGCCGAGGCCGCGCGCAAGGCCGCGAGCGAGATCTACAACCGCATCATGGTCACGCACCTGCTGATGGACGAGAAGGCGAAGCGCGTCTCCGGCGCGGTGGGCTTCAATGTACGCACGGGCGACTACTACGTGTTCCGCGCCAAGGCGGTGATCGTCGGCGCCGGCGGCGCCT
>JANNTQ010000085.1:0-35207 GCA_031394435.1 Betaproteobacteria bacterium | reverse complement strand
CGCTTGTAACCGTTGATGGTGGGCGTGGTCAGTGCCGCAGCGCCGCTCGCGTGCGCGAGCAGGCCGGCCAACCAGCGCTTGCCAGTCTCCGACAGGTCTTCCTTGTCCGATGCAAAGGCGTTTTTCCCGCCCTTGCTCAGGGATTGATGCAGATGCCAGCCCGAGGACATTACATTGGGCAGCCTGGGCCGGCACATGAAGGTGGCGTGGTAGCCGCGGCGGCGCGCGCTCTGCTTGATCGCGCTCCTCATCAGCACCATGGCATCGGCCGCCTCGAGCCCGGGCAGCACGCCGAGCGTGAACTCGAACTGGCTTGGCCCGAACTCGACTTCGAAGGAGCGCAGCGGCAGGCCGAGCGCGGCGAGGTCCTTGCGCAGGAACTCGACCACCGGGTCGATCTGGTCGTACCGGTGCTCGGTGAGGTACTGGTAACCGGTGGTGAGCAGCTCGACTTCGGGCGGCTCGCCCGGCTGGCCGGCGTCCGCGGGCTTGAGGTGCGGATCCACGATGCGAAAGACATGGAATTCCACTTCCAGCCCGGCCATGAATTCGTGTCCGGTGGCGGCGAGCTCGCCGAGCGCTTTCTTCAGCAAGGCGCGGGTGCACAAAGGCACCGGCCGCCGGTCCTGGAACTGCAGGTCGCACAACAGCCAGCCCGTCTCCGGCGCCCAGGGCAGCACGCGAAACGTCGTGGGATCGGGAATCATCAGCACGTCGGCCGCGCCCTGCATCTCGGGGATCCCGATGCCGCCGCCCGGCGTGAACGCCGCAAACACCGTACGGTGCGAGGTGTCCTTGAGCAACAGGGTGCTGGTGACGGTGACGCCGCGCTCGAGCGCGCCCTTCACCTCGGCGGCGGCGAGGGTCTTGCCGCGCAGCACGCCGTGCTGGTCGGCGAACGAGAAGCGCACCGCCTGCAGGCCGCGCGCCTCGATCTCCTTCAGTACGTTCATGGCGCTTTCGCGCTCCAGGGTGCGCGCAGGCGGCGGGCGGCGTCGGACTCCTTGCAGTAGTCGTCCCAGCGGCTGGTCGGGCCGACGCCGTCGATCGCTGCCGGGCCGGTGAGGGTGCTCGCGGCGGCATCGTCGAGCATCATCATCGTCTTCTCTCCCTTGGCGGCCTTGCGGATCGCGTCCACCAGCAGGCGGCGGTAGAGCACGATGCCCTTGTCGGTGCTGCCGAGATTTTCGCGCGTGCGGTCGGCGATGCGCCCGGGAGATTCGCAGGCGAACTGGTCGTGGATGTTGATGTCGAAGCCCATCCCCGTGTAGGTCGAGCTGCGTTGCTGCTCGGCGTCGAAACCCCAGCCGTTGGCGCGGTTGTGGATCGGCTTGTAGTCCGGCGCGGGATAGGTCTGCAGGCGCTGCTCGCGCATGGTCTTCTTGTCCACCGGCGTGGTGAAGCTGGTGAAGATCGAATACCAGTAGCAGCCGTGGTCGTCCACCGGCACGTGCCACTGCGTGATGGTCATCTCGGCGTTCATCGGGATGACGAAGGCCTGAGGAAAGACGATGTGCGTCGAGCGGCCGTGCGTCTGCTGCTCGTCGATCCTGCGCAGCGTGACGAGGCGCATGCCGTAGTCGGTGCGCGCGACCGCGATCTCCGGCTGGTCGAATTCGCGCAGCACCTTGGAGATCGGCAGGTCCGAATCGAGCGGCTGGCCGCGGAACTGCTTGCCGTAGCTCGCCGCGGTGTCCTGGTCCTCGAAGTAACGGTGCAGGAACGAGGCGTGCGCCGGGTCGATGCCGACTTCCAGCGCCTGCAGCCAGTTGCAGTCCCAGTAGCCCTTGAAGGCGAAGGTATAGGCCTGCGGCGCGGTGAAGCAGTCGAAGTGCGGGAACGCAGAGGGTTCGCCGGCGCCCAGCCACGCGAACAGGATGCCGCTGCGCTCGACCACCGGGTAGGCGCGCTGGCGGATGTGCTCGCACATCCGGCTGCCCTGTGGCTCGGCAGGCGTCTCCAGGCATTTGCCTTGCACGTCGAACAGCCAGCCGTGGAACACGCAGCGCAGCTTGCCGTCCTCCCAGCGCCCGTAGGCGAGGTCGGCGCCGCGGTGCGGGCAGTGACGATCGAGCAGTCCGTAGCGGTTGTGCTGATCCTTGAACAATACAAAAGTCTCGCCGAGCACCTGAATCGGCCTGACCGGCCGCGGCCCCTCGAACTCGTCGACCAGCGCAACCGGCTGCCAGTAATTGCGCAGCAAGCTGCCGGCCGGTGTTCCCGGCCCGATGCGGGTCATGAGTTCGTTCTGTTCTGCGCTGATCATGACTAGACCCCCAGATAGCGGTGCTGCACGTCCACGCTGGCCGCGAGCTGGGCGGAGTCGCCGCTCCATACCACGCGGCCCTTCTCCAGGATGTAGTGGCGGTCGGCGAAGCGCGTCAGGGCCTTCACGTCCTTGTCGATCACCAGGATGGATTGTCCCGCGGCCTTGAGCTGCTTGAGCGCGCGGTAGATCTCGGCGCGCACCAGCGGCGCGAGCCCCTCGGTGGCCTCGTCGAGCAGCAGCAGCTTCGGGTTGGTCATCAGCGCGCGTGCGATCGCCAGCATCTGCTGCTCGCCGCCGGAGAGCTGGTTGCCGTAATGGTGCTGCCGCTCCTTCAGGTTGCCGAACAGGTCGAACACCCGCTCCAGCGTCCAGGGCGCCGGCTGCCGGCTGCGGTTGGCGGCCGTGGCGACCAGGTTCTCGCGCACCGTGAGGTTGGGGAACACCTGGCGCCCTTCGGGCACCAGGCCGAGGCCCGCCTGTGCGATGCGGTACGAGGGCAGACCTTGCAGCGGCTGGTCCTGGAACGAAATGATCCCGCTTCTCGGCCGCACGATGCCCATGATCGAGCGCACGGTGGTGGTCTTGCCCATGCCGTTGCGGCCGAGCAGCGTCACCACTTCGCCCGCGCGCACTTCGAGGTCCAGGCCGAATAGCACCTGGCTCTGGCCGTAGGCGGTCTGCAGCGCGGAGACGGCGAGCATCAAGCGTCCTCGCCCAGGTAGGCGCGGCGCACTTCGGCATTGGCGCGCACTTCCTCGGGCCTGCCGCTGGCGATGATGCGGCCGTAGACCAGCACAGAGATGCGGTCGGCGAGCGTGAACACGGCGTCCATGTCGTGCTCGACCAGGATGATGGTCTGGCGGCCCTTGAGTCCGGAGAGGAACTGCACCATGCGCTGCGACTCCTCCAATCCCATGCCGGCGACGGGCTCGTCGAGCAGCAGCAGCCGCGGCCGCGTGGCGAGCGCCATCGCCACCTCGAGCTGGCGCTGCTCGCCGTGCGCCAGGTTGGCCGCCAGCACGTCAGCCCGTGTGCCCAGGCCGACTTCCTCGAGCACGGCGCGCGCAGGGTCGCGCAGTGCGCGCTCCTCGCGCGCCGGGCGCCAGAAGCGGAAGCTGTGGCCGGCGTGCGCCTGCACGGCCAGGGCGACGTTGTCCAGCGCGGTGAAGTCGCGGTACACGCTGGTGATCTGGAACGAGCGCGCGAAGCCCCTGCGCGCGCGTTGGGGCGCACCGAGCAGCGTGATGTCCTCGCTGGCGAAGCGGATGCCTCCGGCGTCGGGGCGCAGGTCGCCGGCGAGCTGGCTGATCAGCGTGGTCTTGCCCGCGCCGTTCGGCCCGATGATGGCGTGCGTCTCGCCCTCGCTGATCTCGAGGTCGACGTCGTCGGTCGCGCGCAGGGCGCCGAAGTTCTTCGCCAGGCCGCGCACCTCGAGCAGGGCTTCAGGCATCGGGCTTCTGCAACAGGCCGGCCAGGCCGCGCTTGAAGAAGATCACCGACAGCACCAGCAGCGGGCCGAAGACCACCTGCCAGTACTGCGTCCAGCCCTTCAGCACCTCCTCGATGAGCAGCAGCGCGAAGGTGCCCAGCACAGGTCCCGCCGCGGTCGCCATGCCGCCCAGGATCACCATGAACATCAGCTCGCCGGACTGATGCCAGCTCATCAGGCCCGGCGTGATGTAGTTGGTGTGGTTGGCGTACAGCGCGCCGGCCACCCCGCACATGGCGCCGGCGATGACGAAGGCGGCGAGGCGGTACGGGTACGGCGAGAAGCCGATGGCCCGGGAGCGCGCCTCGTTCGACTTCGAGGCTCGCAGCACCATGCCGAACCTGGACTTGACGATGCGGTCGATCAGGTAGACGAACAGCAGCATCACGCCGAGCGCCAGGTAGTAGAACTGCACTGGGTCGCGCAGGTCCACCAGGCCGGCGAACCGGCTCTTCGCTTTCAGCCGCATGCCGTCGTCGCCGCCGAACTCGGCGAGCGAGATGCCGAGGTAATACAGCATCTGCGTGAATGCTAGCGTGATCATGATGAAGTAGATGCCGCTGGTGCGGATAGAAACAGCGCCGATGGCCGCGGCGACCAGCGCCGAAGCGGCGACCGCTACCAGCAGATGTACCCAGCCATTGCTGATGCCATAGAAGCCGAGGATGCCCACGGCATAGGCGCCGACGCCGAGATAGGCGGCATGGCCGAAGGACACGAGGCCGCCGTAGCCGAGGATCAGGTTCAGGCTGACGGCGGCGATGGCGAGGATCATGATGCGCCTCACCAGGTCGATGTAGAACGGCTGCCCGAGCTTGACCGCCAGCGGGGGCAGCGCGACGAGCGCGACGACCAGCAGGCCCCAGAAAATCAGCGGCTTTCTCATCAGCCGCGTGACGGGAACAGGCCCGCCGGCCGCACCGCCAGCACGACCGCCATCAGCAGGTAAATCATCATCGAGGCAAGCGCCGGCCCGGCGGACTCGGCTGCGGTGGGTGAGATGACCTGGCCGAGCAGCGGCTTGAGGAAGGCGCGTCCGAGCGTGTCGACCACCCCGACGATGATGGCCCCCAG
The DNA here is from genome assembly GCA_031394435.1 of Betaproteobacteria bacterium. GTDB lineage: Bacteria > Pseudomonadota > Gammaproteobacteria > Burkholderiales > SG8-39 > JAABQT01. The sequence continues at coordinate 30,375 of JANNTQ010000085.1, read as the reverse complement.
CAGCGCGCCGCGGATCGAGCCGATGCCGCCGATGACGATGACCACGAACACCTGGATCAGGATCAGCTCCCCCATGCCCGGTTGCACCGAGTAGATCGGCCCGGCCATCAGGCCCGCAAGACCGGCGAGCGCCGCGCCGCAGCCGAATACGATCGTGTACAGGAGCTTGATGTTCACGCCCAGCGCGCTGACCATCGTGCGGTTGGAGGCGCCGGCACGGATCAGCATGCCCAGGCGCGTGCGCGTCACCAGGTACCAGAGCAGCGCCGCGACCACCAGCCCCACGGCGATAACCACCACGCGGTACACCGGGTAGCGGGAGCCGGTGAACAGCTCGATGTGGCCCTGCAGCCAGGACGGCAGCGAGGTGTAGAGCGCGGCCCGCCCCCAGACGATCGCCACCAGCTCGTTGAAGAACAGGATCAGGCCGAAGGTGGCCAGCACCTGGTCGAGGTGATCGCGTTCATAGAGCGTGCGCAGCGCGACCACCTCGACCAGCATGCCGACCGCGAGGGTCGCGACCAGCCCGAGCGCCACGCCGGCCAGGTAGTTGCCGGTCCACTGCGTGGCGGCGACGGCGAAGTAGGCGCCCATCATGTAGAGCGAGCCGTGCGCCAGGTTGACCAGGTTCATGATGCCGAACACCAGCGTCAGTCCGGCGGCCATCAGGAACAGCATGACGCCGTACTGCAGGCCGTTCAGCGACTGCTCGAAGACCAGTCCCCAGGTCATCAAAAAAAAAGAGGGCGCGTGCGGCGCGCCCTCGTCTCCGTCTATGCGGCGGCTACCACTTCATTTTGCAGTCTTGGGAGTACGCATCCTTGTGCTTTTCGAGGATCGTTTTCTGGATGCGCATCTCGATATCGCCGCTCGCCACCTTCTCCGCCCTCAGCAGGTAGAAGTTCTGGATCGGGTGGTGGTTGACGTTGTACTGGAACGGGCCGCGGATCGAATTGAAGTCGGCCTTGCGCATCGCGGCGACCAGCGCCTTGGTGTCCTTGAGATTGCCCTTGGTCGCCTTCACCGCCGAGTCGATCAGCAGGATGCCGTCGTAGCTCTGCGCGCCGTAGAACACCGGCAGCTTGCCGTACTTCTTCCTGTAGTCGGCGACGTATCTCTGGTTCGCGTCGTTCTTCAGGTCCGGGCTCCAGAAGCGCGTCTCCCAACCGCCGAGCGCGGCCTCTTTCACTGCAAGAATCGAGATCTCGTCCACGGTATACACCGTATAGAGCGGAAGCTGCCCGCGCAACCCGGCCTGGTCGTACTGCCTGAGGAACTGGATCCCCATGCCCCCCGGGTAGAAGGCGAACACTGCCTTCGGGTTTTTCGAGCGCAACTGGGTGATCTCGGCCTGGTAGTCCTGCTGGCCGAGCGCGGTGTAGATCTCCTCGACGATGCGTCCCTTGTAGGAGCGCTTGAGGCCCGCCACCATGTCCTTTCCGGCCTGGTAGTTCGGCGCCATCACGTAGAGGTCGTTGGTGCCCTGCTCCTGCAGAAACTTGCCCATCGCCTCCGGCGTCTGGTCGTTGTTCCACGAGGTGGAGAAATACAGCTCGTTGCACTGGCTGCCGGCGAGCGGGCTCGCGCCGGCGTTGGTGCCGACCATTATCTTGCCCGCGCCGGTGACCACCGGCATCACGGCCAGCATCACGTTGGACCAGATGATGCCGGCGACGAAGTCGACCTGGTGCTTCTTCAGCATTTCCTCGGCGAGCTGCACGCCGACATCGGGCTTGGTCTGGTCGTCGCCGTAGATGATCTCGGTCTCCAGCCCGCCGACCTTGCGGCCGAGGTGATCGAGCGCCAGCTCGACCGAGTCCTTCATGTAGGCCCCGATGACGCCCTGCGGGCCGCTCATCGTGGTGATGAAGCCGATCTTGATTTTCTGCTGCGCCGTGGCCGGAGCGGCAAAGGCGAGCGCCGCGGCGCAGGCCACGGCGGTCAGGAAACGGAACGGGATGCGCACGATATTTCTCCTCGGGTATTGTGCGCGGCCAGTCTACAAGGGCCCCCGAGGGGTGTCTAGGCAGCGAGCGGTTAGACTTGCCGCATGCTCAGGCTCTCGGGCGTCACAAAGCGCTTTGGCGGGCGTACCGTGCTCAACGCGGTGTCGCTCGAGGTGGCCCCCGGCGAGCATGTCGCCGTGCTGGGCGAGTCGGGCATCGGCAAGTCCACGCTGCTTAACGTCATCGCCGGCCTGGAGCCGGTGGATGCAGGCAGCATCGCCTATGACGGCTTCGAGATGGCGGCGCTCTCCGACGACGCGGCGACGCGCGTGCGGCGCGATCATTTCGGCTTCGTGTTCCAGGCCTTCCACCTGCTGCCGCACTTGAATGCCGAGCAGAACGTGGGGCTGCCGCTGCTGCTGCGCGGCGCGCCGCCGGCGGAAATCCGCAGCCGCTCGCGCGCGCTGCTCGGTGCGGTGGGGCTGGGCGGGCGCGAGGCGGCGATGCCGCGCGAGCTGTCGGGCGGCGAACTGCAGCGCGTAGCGATCGCCCGCGCGCTGGTGGGGCAGCCCAAGCTGGTGCTTGCCGACGAGCCGACCGGCAATCTTGACCCCGACAGCGCGCGCCAGGTGCTGGAGGTGCTGCGCGGCCAGGTGAAGCAACACGGCGCCGCCGGCATCCTGGTCACGCATTCGGCAGCCGCGGCGGCGACCTGCGACCGTCAATACCGGCTGAGCGTCGAGGGCCTGAAGCTGGGTTAGAAAAAGGGCTCTGAGCCTATTTTTTGAACAGTTTGCGCGCGGGGTAGGGCAAGGCCTTGCCACCCAATGATTCCTCGATTCTCAGCCCCTCGTTCCACTTCGCCATGCGCTCGGAGCGCGCGAAGCTGCCGACTTTGAGCTGGGTCACGCCCCAGCCCACCGCGAGGTGGACGATGGCGACGTCCTCGGTCTCGCCGGAGCGCGCGGAGACGATGGCGCGCATGCCCTTCGCCTGTGCGGCGGTCCAGCAGGCGAGGGTTTCGGTGACGGTTCCCACCTGGTTGGGCTTCAGCAGGACGGCGTTCGCGAGCTCCGGGTTCAGCCGTCCCGCGTCGGTGACGAACAGGTCGTCGCCCACGATCTGCACGCGGCCGCCGGCGGCTTTGGTGAAAGACCGCATCGCCACCGCATCGTCCTCCGCGAACGGATCTTCGATCGACACGATGGGGTAGGCGTCGAGCCAGCGCAGCCACAGGGCATGCAGCTGTTCAGCGGAGAGCGAGCGGTTCTCGAGCGCGAGCAGGTAGCGCCCGCCGCGATAGAACTGCGTGGCTGCCGCGTCGAGCGCGATGGCGACGTCGGCGCCCGGATCGAAGCCCGCGTCGCTGATGGCGCCGACCAATTCCACGAGACCTTCCTCATTCGACTTGAAGGCCGGCCACCAGCCGCCTTCGTCGGCCACGCCCTGCAGCGCGCCCTTCTTCGCCAGGCGCGCGCCCGCCGCACGGTACACCTCGGCGATCCACTCCAGACTCTCGGCGAAGCTGCCGGCGCCGGGGCAGACCACCATGTAGTCCTGGATGTCCACCCGGCCGCGCGCGTGCGCGCCGCCGCCGTAAATCTGCACCTGCGGCACTGGCATGGCCACGCGCTTGTCGCCGGCAAGGTGCTGCCACAGGGGCTTCCTCGCCGCCGCGGCCGAGGCCTGGGCGCAGGCCAGCGACACTGCGACGATGGCGTTGGCGCCGAGGCGCGACTTGTCCGGCGTGCCGTCCAGCGCGATCAGCTTGCGGTCCACCGCCTCCTGGTCGCGTGCATCCACTCCGAGCAGGGCAGAGCGGATCGCCGCGTTCACATTGCGTACTGCGGTGGCGGCGTCCAGGCTCCTGGCTTCGCCTGTGCCTGTCGAGGCTCCTGCCGGGGCGATGGCGCGCCCGCGCGCGCCCTTCAGGTGGACCTCGGCCTCCACGGTCGCGCGGCCGCGCGAGTCCCAAACCCTTCGCGCCACGACGTCTACGATTCTTGCCATGCCTGGCGCACCTCGGCAAGCTGCGTTGGTGGGGCGATGAGCAGCGCACGCGCCACGCGGCGCACCCGCGCCTTCTGCGCTTCCTCTGTCAGGTATTCGACGGGCGATTTGCCATCCACTCTCGCCAGCAGCAAGCCGGGCAGCAGCGTCGCCGCCCGCTGTTCGAGGCCGGCCGGCGCATACCGTGCGAGATAGGCGGCGGCAAGCGCATCGAAGCACGCAAGGTAGCGCGCCTGGGCACTTGGCACCCAGCAGCACTTGAGCAGCAGGTGGTTGAGGCAGAACGCAAGATCGAAAGCCGGATCGCCGTACCAGGCGCATTCGGCATCGAGGAACACCGGCCCCTGCGGTCCCATGAGAATGTTCTTCGGACTCACGTCGCCATGCACCAGGGCGAGCCGCGTCGCCGCGGTGCGCTCGGCGAGCGACTGTAGCTGCGCGGCGACATCCGGGTGCGCCCGCGCGGTCGCGAGCAGATAGGGCTCCAGCCGGATGGCGTGGAAGCTGGCATCGGTGGCGAACTGGCTCGCGATGCTCGCGTCATGCGCCGTTGCCGCGTGGATGCGCGCGAGGAGCCCGCCGACCTGGCGTGCAAACTGCGCATCGGCCCGGCCCTCGCGCAACGCGTCCTTCCACAGGACGTGGCGCGCGCCCTCTAGGAACTCCATGGCGAACAATCCGGCCTCATCGTGCGCCAGGACGCGCGGCGCGCTGCCTGGCGCGATGCGCGCCGCCGCCTGCATCCAACGCCACTCGTAGCGGTTGCGCTCCACTGGCGCCTCCCACAGCTGCGCCACGCGCAGCCGGGGCAGGGCGCGCTTGACGCACACCGGTCCCGAGCGCAGCTCGACGCGCCAGATGTCCGAGGACACGCCGCCGGTGAGCGCCACCGCCGCCGGCGCTTCGTCCGCCGTGGCGAGGCCGGCGCCGCGCAGGAAGGCGAGCACCGGCTCAGGGAGCGAGGCGCTCAATCTTCCAACTCGCGCCCGCGCGCCGGTACAACAGCCGGTCGTGCAGGCGATTGGCGCGCCCCTGCCAGAATTCGATTGCCTCCGGCAGCAGGCGATAGCCGCCCCAGTGGGGCGGGCGCGGCGGGTGCTCGCCATGGCGCTGCGCCATCTGCTCGAGCGAGCGCTCCAGCGTGGCGCGGTCGGCGACCGGCGCGCTCTGCGCGGAGGCCCACGCCGAGAGCCGCGCGCCGAGCGGGCGGCTGGCGTAGTAGGCGTCGGAGTCGGCGGGCGCGACTTTCTCCACGCGGCCGTCCACGCGCACCTGCCGCTCGAGCTCGGACCACAGGAACACCAGGCAGGCGGCTGGCTGCGCGGCAAGCTCGCGCGCCTTGCGGCTCGCGTAGTTGGTGTAGAAGACGAAGCCGCCGCCGTCCAGGCCTTTCAGCAGCACCACCCGCGCGGCGGGCGTGCCGCCTTGCGCCACCGTGGCGAGCGTCATGGCGTTGGCCAAAGGCAACTGTGCCGACTGCGCCTCCTCGAACCAGCGCTGGAACTGGGCGAGGGGGTCCGCGTGCGCGTTGGCTTCAGCGAGCCCCGCGCGCATGTACTCCTGGCGCAGGTCGATGATCTTCATAAGGGGGATTCTATAAGATTGGACGCGAAAATCAGCAGCTTGCTGCGCGCTGCTGAGTATCCGATGCATGAGCGCGGCGAGCGCGCGCACTGCGCCAATGCGGCGGTGCGCCTAAGGCGTGCACGTCGCGCCGAGCCGAAATAATTCGGGCTTTTCACTCGGAGACATTGACATGCTCCTCTGGATTCGGCATCTTTCGCCCACCGCTGCATCGCGGCGGGGAAAATCCGGATCTCTAGAGTTCCGTTCCGTTCAGAGGAGAAACACAGATGGCGAAGAAGAAAGCGAAGAAGGCAGGCAAGAAGCGTAAGCCGAATGCGGCGTTCATGAAGCCGATGAACCCGAGCGCGTCGCTCGCGGCGGTCATCGGCTCGAGCGCCCAGCCGCGCACCGAGGTGACCAAGAAGATCTGGGGCTACATCAAGCGCAACGGCCTGCAGGACAAGAAGAACCGTCGCATGATCAACGCCGACGACAAGCTCAAGGTGGTGTTCGGCGGCAAGGGGCAAGTCTCGATGTTCGAGATGACCAAGCTGGTCAGCAAGCACCTCAAGTAACCGGTTCAGGAGAGTGAGGAAAAAGGCCGGGCGGCGTGAGCCCCCGGCCTTTTTGTTTGCAAAAGGGGTCGGTCCCTATTTTCGGTGATAGGCGGTGACGCGCTCGACTTCGTTCTTCGAGCCCAGGATCACCGCCACGCGCTGGTGCAGGCCCTTGGGCTGCAGGTCGAGGATCGGGGTCCTGCCGTCGGTGGCGCCGCCGCCCGCCTGCTCGACGATGAAAGCCATCGGGTTCGCTTCGTACATCAGGCGCAGCCGGCCGTCCTGGTATTTCGCGTCGCGCGGATACATGAAGATGCCGCCGCGCGAGAGCACGCGGAACACGTCCGCCACCATCGAGGCCACCCAGCGCATGTTGAAGTCCTTGCCGCGCGGCCCGTCCTTGCCGGCGAGGCACTCGTCGATGTAGCGCCTGACCGGGGGCTCCCAGCGCCGCTGGTTCGACACGTTGATGGCGAACTCCGCGGTGTCCTCCGGAATGCCGATCTCGGGATGGGTGAGGACGAAGGTGTAGGTCTCGCGGTCCAGGGTGAAACCGTGCGCGCCGTCGCCCACCGTGAGCACCAACACGGTAGTCGGCCCGTACACCGCGAAGCCGGCCGCCACCTGCCTGCGCCCCGGCTGCAGGAAAGCGGCCTCGTTCGGCTCGCACAGCTCGCCGCTCGCCACCTTGGGGCAGCGCAGCACCGAGAAGATGGTGCCCACCGAGATGTTGACGTCGATGTTGGAGGAGCCGTCCAGCGGGTCGAACAGCAGCAGGTACTCGCCCTTGGGGAAGTGCGTCGGGATGGGATGCGGGGTCTCCATCTCCTCGGAGGCGAGCGCGGCGAGGTTGCCGCCCCATTCGTTCGCCTCGAGCAGGATCTCGTTGGACAGCACGTCGAGCTTCTTTTGCACCTCGCCCTGCACGTTCTCGGTGCCCGCCGAGCCGAGCCCGTTGGCGAGGGCGCCCTTGTTGACGCGCGTGCTGATCGCCTTGCAGGCGCGCGCGATGGTCTCGATCAGCAGCCGCAGGTCGGCGTTGATCTTGCCCGCATGCTGGCGCCGGATGAGGAACTGGGTGAGCGTGACGCGGCGCATGACGATCCTCATTTTACCCGGCGCCACGCGAACCACCCGCCGCAGAGCAGGAACGTCGCCATCGACCAGAACACCGGCCCCATGCCGAGCGCTGAGCCCAGCGCCCCCATGGCGAGCGGCAGGAAGGTGTGGCTGCCATTCAGCATCGTGGTGCGCACGCCGACCACCTCGCCCTGGCGCCCCGGCGGCGAGGCGGCGTAGAGCAGGGACATGATGAAGGGCTGGGCGCAGCCCAGCCCGAGGCCGAGCAGGAACGAGAGCGCCATCAGCAGCGGCACGCTCGTCGCGAGCGGGAACAACGCGTAGGAGACCCCGGCGATGGTCATGGCGGCGATCACCATGGGCCACTCCTTGAGGTGCCGGGACACTGCCGGCATCGCGAGCCGTACCACGAAGGTGGCAGCGGCGAAGGTGCCCATGATGACGCCGATGGTCGAGGCCGAAAGCCGGATGCTCGAGCCGTACACCGGCATGACGAAGGTGTAGAGATCCCAGCCCATCGCCAGCACCGCGCTGGCGATGAAGGCGCCGCGCAACTGCGGCTGGCGCAACAGGTCGCCGATGCGGCGCTCGCCGCCCTGGTGCTGCGCGCCGGCCGCGCCCGGCAGCAGGTGGCGGCGCCTGTAGAGCACCAGCGTGGCGAGTGCGGGAAACGCAGCCAGCATCAGGAACGCTGCACGGTGGCCGACTCCGTCGATGGCGAAGCCGGCGAGCAGCGGGCCGAAGAAGCCGCTGATGGAATAGCCGAGCGCGAACCAGCTGAAATTCACCGCGCGGTCGGCGGGCGTGCCGAGCTGGCCGATCACGTTGTTCAGTGCCACGTGATAAAAGAGAAAACTCATGCCGATCAGCACTGCGGCGAGGTGCAGGGCGGCGAGGCTCGGCCACAGTCCTGGCAACGCCACTGCGGCCACCAGCGCCGCGGAGCTGTAGAGCATGGGCTGGAGCGGGCCGATGCGATCAATCATCCTGCCCACGGTCACCGCGAGCAGCATCGGCAGGAACGCATACAGCGACATCAGTACGCCGACGGTGAGCGGCGTGGCGCCAAGATGGATGCCGTAGAGCGCCACCGTCACCCGGCTGCCCACGAACGCGACGTGGGTCAGCACGGTGAGCAGGATCGCCAGGGAAAGCCTCACGCTATGGATTGTCGCAGCTTGCCGGCGGTGACCAGCGAAACGCCAAGGCAGGTGATGGCCATGCCGGCGAGCGTGAGCGCGCTCGGCACGACGTCGAACATCAGGTACTCCAGCACCACGGCGAAAATCGGCGTCAGGTACAGGATGCTGGTCACCTTGGTGGCCTGGCCATGGCGCATCAGGGTGTGCAGGGCGTTGACGGCGAAGATCGAGGCGAGGATCACCAGGAAGGCGATCGAGCCGATCAGCGGCCAGCTCCAGTTCACTTTCGCGTCTTCGAAGGCGAACGCCAGCGGCGCGAGCAGGACGAGCGAGGCGGCGAACTGGATCCAGGCGGCGCTGTACAGGTTCACGGTGGGGCAGAACACGCGCTGGTAGAGCGTGCCGGCGGTGACGCCAGCAAGTGACACGGTGATGGCGACCAGGGCCCCGAGGGTCATTTCGCGCACGTCGATCTTGTGCCAGACGATGAGCAGCACGCCTGCCAGGCCGATGGCGACGCCGGTCCACTGCCGCGGCGCGAGCCGTTCGTGCATCCAGCGGCGCGCGACCACCGCGGTCAACAGCGGTTGCGTCGCGAGGATCAGCGCCACGATGCCGGCGGACAGTCCCAGGTACTGCGCGTAGTGGCTGCCCGAGAGCTGGATACCGTGCATCAGGAGCCCGGCCAGAACGACGTGCGCGAACTCGCGCCGCGAGGCGGGCCACGCCGGACGCAGCCACAGCAGCAGTGGCACGAGGCACAGCAGGCCGAACAGGTAACGCAAGGAGAGGAAAGTGAACGGCGCCGCGTACTGAATGCCGATTTTCGTGGCGAGGTAGCCCGAGCCCCAGACCGAAACGAAGTACCACGCCAGCAGGGTGTCGACCCAGCGGCGCGTACCTGCGGGTTCTACGGCCAGAGCGGCAATCCGGCGAGGCCGGCGGTCTCCGGCTGACCCGTCATCAGGTTGGCGTTCTGCACCGCCTGGGCCGAGGCGCCTTTGCCGAGATTGTCGATGGCGCCCAGCGCCACCACCAGCCCGGTGCGCGCGTTCACCGCGTAGGACAGGAACGCGAGGTTCGAGCCGGTGGTCCAGCCGGTGTGCGCACTGCGCCCTTTTTCAAGCGGCAGCACCCTGACGAAGGGTTCGCCGCGGTAGCAGGCCTGCGCGGCATCGTAGATACGCTGCGCGCTCGCGCTGCCCTTCGGCCGGGCGTAACACGTGGCGAGGATGCCGCGCGTCATCGGCACGAGGTGGGGCGTGAAGGCGATGGTGGATTTTCTTCCGCCGACCTGCGTCAGCGCCTGTTCCATCTCCGGCACGTGCGGATGCGCTTCCAGCCCGTAGGCGAAGACGTCTTCGTTGGTCTCGGCGTAGCCGTAGTCGCTCGCGCCGCCGCGGCCGGTGCCGGTGATGCCGCTCTTCGCGTCGATGACGATGCCCTCGGGCTCGATGAAGCCCTCTTTCACCAGCGGCGCGAGCGCGAGCAGCGCTGCCGCCGGATAGCAGCCGGGGTTCGCCAGGCGGGAAGTCAGGCGAATTTTGTCACGCTGGCCGGGCAGTTCGGTGAGGCCGTAGGTCCAACCCTCGACGAAGCGGTGATCGCCGCCCACGTCCACGATGCGCACGCTGTTGGCGACCCGGGCGAGCGGCTCGCGCGACTTTCCGGTAGGCAGCGAAACGAACAGCAGCTCGAGCCCGGCAATCTTCTCCGGCACGAACGGCTGGATGACGAGTTTGCCGGCAGGGTGGCCGCCGAGCGCGGGAAAGCGCTGCACGAGCGCCTGGCCAGCGGTGGACTCGCCGCCGACGTAGGCGATCTCGAAGGCCGGGTGGCCCGCGCACAGCCGCAGCAGTTCGCTGCCGCCGTAGCCGCTCACGCCGACAATTCCGATCCGCATGACCGGAATCGTAGCAGGTAGAGCAGGCTGGGTCTTAGACCTGCCCGGGGGCGCGCGCCTGCAGCGCGGCGATGCGTTGCTCGAACGGCGGGTGCGTAGAAAACAGGGCGAAGATGCCCGAAGGCTTGTTGGTGATGCCCGCGGTCTGGATCGCCGGCGGCAGCGCTCCCGGCTCCAGGCCGCCCAGGCGGGCGAGCGCGTTGATCATCGGCCGCGGCGTGCCAAGCAGCTGCGCGGAGGCCGCGTCGGCGCGGAATTCGCGCTGGCGCGAGAACCAGGCCACGATCATCGAAGCGAGGATGCCGAACACGATTTCGCACACGAACACCGTGATGTAGAAGCCCATCCCGACGCCACGCTCGGTGCGGAAGATAATCTTGTCGACGAAGAAGCCGACCACGCGCGCGAGGAACACCACGAAGGTGTTCACCACGCCCTGGATCAGGGTCAGGGTCACCATGTCGCCGTTGGCGATGTGGCCGATCTCGTGGCCGAGCACCGCCTCGACCTCTTCCTTGGTCATCGACTCCAGCAGGCCGGTGGATACGGCAACCAGGGACGAATTCTTGAACGCGCCGGTGGCGAAGGCGTTGGGCGCGCCCTCGTACATCGCGACCTCGGGCATGCCGATGCCGGCTTTGTCCGCGAGCTGCTTGACGGTCTGCACCAGCCAGTGCTGGCTGGTGCCTTCCGAGCCGTCGATGACCTTGGCCCCGGTGGACCACTTGGCCGCCGTCTTGGACATCAACAGCGATATGAAGGAGCCGGCGAAGCCGACCACCGCCGAGAACATCAGCAGCCCGGTGTAATCGATGCCTTCCGCCGCCAGCCACTGGTTGAGGCCGAACAGGTTGATGATCACCGACAGCAGCACCACCACCGCCAAGTTGGTGGCCAGAAACAGGAAAACGCGTTTCATCTTAGTATTGCCTCCTGATGGCGCCCAATAGGGACGCGGCATGTTAGCCCAAAGTGCGGCCTGGGCCCGCCGTTTTCAAGTGCTCGCGCTCCTCGCGCTGGCGGCATGCGCAACGCCGCCGCCCGTCTTGGAGCCGCCGGTGTTCCTCCAGGTTCCCGTCGCGATGGCTGCGGCGCCGCAGGTCGCTTTCTCGGAGGCCGGGACCCTAGCCGAGTACGGGCGTCACGTGGCGGAACTGTTGCACGCCGCCAACTTTCCGGGCGTCTTTCCCGGCCGTCCGCCCAATCCCCTGCGCGCCGTCATCGTGGTGTACGTGGAGGTGAACTCCGGCGGCGAGCTGGTGCGGCTGGAACTTTACCGGGCGCCGCTGCATACCCCCGAGCTGGTCGACGAGGTCGAGCGCGCCTGGCGCCGGCTCGGCCCGCAGTTGCCAAGGCCGCTGCCGCAACTGATGAACGGCGACGGGCGGCTTGCGTTCACCCAGACCTGGCTGTTCGACGACGAAGGCCGCTTCCGCTTGCGCACGCTCTCCCTGGCGCAGGCGGAGCTGGACGAGGAGCTTTAGCGGCGGCACGCATGCCAGTGCTGAATCGCGACGAGGTGCGTGCGGCTCCCTTCCCGGGCAACGTGCCGGCAGCGCTGCGGGAGGCCCTCGACGGCGCTTGCGCGTCGCACTATCGTGCGGCCGACAACGCTTTCGACTACCGGCAGTTCGTGAATTCCCCCGAATACGAGTCACTGCGCGCGGTCGCGCGCGCCCTGGCGGGGTTCGATTGTGCCGCGCTCGGCGTGGGCAAGCGCCTGTCGTTCTGGCTCAATGTATATAACGCGCTGGTGCTGCATGCAGTGGTCGCGCGAGGGGTGGACAAGGGCGTGCGCGCCCTGAGCGATTTCTTCTCCGGCTCCCGGTACCTGATCAGCGGGCAGGAGTTCTCGCTTGACGACATCGAGCACGGGCTGCTGCGGGTTAATGCGCCGCGTCTGCGCGTGGGGGCGAAACCCTTGCCTGCCGGCGACCCGCGCCTCGCGCTGGCGCCCTTCATGTTCGACGAGCGGGTGCATTTCGCCATGTATTCGGCCTGTCGGTCGTCTCCGCGCCCGGCGGCCTACGCCGACGAAGGGTTCGGCGCCAAGCTGGAGGAGGCCGCGTGCGCCTATATTGCAGCGCATGCACGGGTCGCCGACGGCGGCGCGACGCTCGTCGTGCCCAAGCTTTTCGACTGGTACGGCGTGGATTTCGGGGGTACCAGCGGGGTGCGCGATTTCGTCATTGCGCGCCTGCACCGCGACGAAGACATCGAAGCCGTGGACCGCCGCGGCGGTCGCGTGCGCCTGCGCTACGCCGATTTCGACTGGACGCTGAACGCCGCCTAGCGGGGCGTGTCCTCGAGAATCATGCGCGCGCCTTTCTCGGCGATCGCGTAGGTCGGCGCGTTGGTGTTTCCCGAAGTGATGCGCGGCATGATTGAAGCATCCACCACGCGCAGGCGCCCGACGCCGCGCACGCGCAGGCGCTCGTCTACCACCGCCATCTCGTCCTGCCCCATCTTGCAGGTGCCGATGGGGTGGAAGATGGTGGTGCCCAGTTCGCCCGCCGCTTTTTCGAGTTCCTCTGCGGACTGGATCGAGGGCCCTGGTCGAAACTCCTCCGGCCGGTACTTCGCGAGCGCCTTGGCCGCCATGATGCGGCGCGTGTACCGCATCCCGTCCACCGCGACCTTGCGGTCCTCCGGCGTGGACAGATAGTTCAGCTTGATCTCGGGGTAGGTCGCTGCGTCTTTGGACCGGATGCGTACCCACCCGCGCGCGTTCGGCCGCAGATTGCACACGCTCGGCGTGATCGCGGGGAAGGGGTGCAGCGGGTCGCCGAATTTGTCGAGTGACAGCGGCTGCACATGCCACTCGATGTTCGGGCTGGGTTCGGCAGGACTGCTCTTCGCGAAGGCGCCGAGCTGCGACGGCGGCATGGTGAGCGGGCCGGTCTTGAACAGCAGGTATTCCAGCGCCATCGCTGCTTTTCCGAAGAGGCTGTTGGCCGTCTCATTCAGCGTCTTCACCCCGCTCACCTTGTACTGCATGCGGATCTGCAAATGGTCGTGCAGGTTCTCGCCCACCCCCGGAAGATCATGCACCAGGGGAATGCCCAGACCCTGCAGCAAGGCGCCAGAGCCGATACCGGAAAGCTGAAGAATTTGGGGTGATCCGATCGCACCGGCGGAGAGGATCACCTCGCGCGAGGCTTTTGCGTAGCGCGAGTCGCCGCCGGCGCGAAACTCGACGCCCGCGGCGGCACGGCCCTCGCAACGTACGCGCGTTGCGTGGACTCCGGTCAGTACCTGTAGATTCGGTCGGCGGAGAACTGGTCTGAGGAAGGCTTTGGTTGCACTCCACCGCACGCCCTTCCTCTGGTTCATCTGGAAATACGCGCAGCCCGTGTTGTCCCCGGTGTTGAAGGTGCGAATGGGTGCAATGCCGCATTCCTCGGCGGCCGCCCGCCATGCATCCAGAATCTCCCAGCGTACGCGCGGATCCTCCACGCGCACCTCGCCGCCCGCGCCATACGAATCCACCGCGCCGTGCTCGTAGTCCTCCAACTGCTTAAACAGCGGCAGCATTTCCATCCACGACCAACCGGGATTGCCGAGCGACGCCCAATGCTCCCAGTCCTCCTTCTGCCCGCGCATGTGGATCATGGCGTTGATCGAGGAGCAGCCGCCAAGCACGCGGCCGCGCGCATAGTGAATGGAGCGGTTGGCGAGATGCGCGTCGGGCTCGGTCTTGTAGCACCAGTCCGTGCGTGGGTTGGCGATGGTATAGAGGTAGCCGACGGGAACGTCGATCCAGAACCAGTCGTCCTGGCCGCCGGCCTCCAGCAGCAGCACTGAATTCCTCGGATCGGCGGACAGGCGGTTCGCGAGCAGGCAGCCGGCGCTGCCGGCCCCCACGACTACGTAATCGGATACGTATTGGTCCTTAGCCATTCTTGGCTGCCCGCCGCGTCTAAGTGACAAGTGCGGCGCATGGAGCGCCGGACCCCTAAACCCAACTCAAGGAGATTTACCATGAAACGCGTTCTGATCGCTTCGCTGTTCAGCCTGGCCGCCGCCCCTGTGCTCGCGACGACCCCGTCCTTCAACGACTTCGCCGAGCAGGGCCAACTGGAAGCGGGCCGCGCAGTGAGCGTGTCGATCGCCCCGTCGTTCAACGACCAGGCCGACCTCGACGCTGGCCGCGTCGCGGGCTTGGCGGGCCGCGCCGCGACGGAAATCACGGGCACGCAAACCGTGATCTGGACCCCGGCGTACTAGGCTTCGCCTAGTAGCTCGAAGAAAGGCCACCGGCCGCCACAGCGGCCGGTGGCTTTTCGCTTTTGCGAAAGCCGAATGCTGCCATCACCTCGTGCACCGGCGTCCGCATGTGCTCAGGCGTCCGGTCGCGCCATTCCTCGAGGTAGCCGCGGAACGTCGCCGGCATCTGCGCTTCGCCCAGGTTGAGGTAGGCAAGAGTGCGCAGCCGCGATTCGCGCGAGAAGATCTCCAGCAGCCGCGTGGTCGCCGCCTCGTTGCGCTTGCGCTGGTAGGGATCGGCGCGCAGCGCGGCTTCGTTGGCCTGCAGCCAGGCGGCGAGGTCCATGCCCTGCGCCGCGCGCCGGTGCGGCTCGCCTAGCACCAGGTCGGCGAAGCCGGCGTAGGGCGCGCCGGAGGCGTCCGGCGCCCGGGCCGCCATGCGCCGCAGCGCATACACCGACAGCATCTCGCACAGCGCCTCCTCGAACCACTGGTGGCGGGCGGCGAACGGGTCGCACGCGTGGCGCCCGTAGTTGGTCAGGATGTGGCCCAGTTCGTGGGCGAACTCGTAGGCGTAATGCGCCCAGTTGGCGCCGCGCGCGCGCAGCAGCACGTGGTGCTCGTCCTGCGGGGTGCGCTGGAACAGCACCATGGGCGCGGCCGAGGTGGGCGAGACCAGCACCCGCAGCGGCGCATCGCCGGGAAACAGGTGTGCCAACTCGCGTGCCGTGGCCTCGAGCACCGCGGCGATGCGCAGCGGCTCGGCCTCGCCCCAGTCGGCGTCTGCGACGCGCACCTGGACATTGCTCGCGCCTCGCGCTGGCGCGGCGGCGAGAAGCAGGGCGGCGAGCGCGACGCTCAGTAGTCTCACGCTGCCATTCTACGTACTTCTACGCAGCATCCAATGCGGGGGCTGGAACGTCTAAGGGATACGAGCGCGGCGCATGGTGCGGCGCGTACGACAACGAACTGGAGACCGACGATGAAACGCATCCTGATCGCTACGCTGTTCACCCTGGCGGCGGCACCCGCGCTGGCCGTGACGCCCTCGTTCAACGACCATCCCGAGCAGTACCGCGCGCAGCCCGCGGGCGTGATGGGCAAGGCGGCGGCCGACGCCGCCAAGGCGCCGGCGCAACCGCGCCTGTGGGTGCCGAACTACTAAGAAGCAATCTTGCGCAGGACGTTCGCGGCCCCGCCGGGCAACCGGCGGGGCCGCGGCGCTTCTAGGGGCGCATCAGGTCGCAGAGGATCGCCATGCGCACCAGCTCGGCCAGAGAACGCGCCTGCATCTTCTCCATCACTTTCGCGCGATGCACTTCCACGGTGCGCGTGGACAGGCCGAGCCGGGTGGCGACCACCTTGTTCGGCCGGCCCTCGGCGACCAGCAGCATCACTTCGCGCTCGCGCGGGGTGAGCTCCTCGATGCGCGCTTCCGTCACGGCGCGCCCCGCGCCCTGGCCGTCGCGCGCGCGCGCCAGGGCGCGGTTCACGGCGTCGAGCAGCACCTGGTCGTTGAACGGCTTCTCGATGAAATCGCTGGCGCCGGCCTTCATCGCACGCACCGCCATCGCCACGTCGCCGTGGCCGGTGATCAGCACCACCGGCAAGTGCGCATTGCGTGCTTTCAGCGCTTCCTGCAGTTCCAGGCCGCTCATGCCGGGCATGCGCACGTCGCATACCAGGCACTCCTGTGAGGCAGGCCGCCAAACCTCGAGGAACTCCTGCGCGCCGGCGTAGGCGCGGCTTTTCATCCCGACCGAGCGCAATAGCATGGCGAGCGAATCGCGGATCGCCGACTCGTCGTCCACCACGTGCACCATCGGCTCAGACAGCGGCATGCTCCAGTTCCTGCGCCGAAGGCAGCACCAGGTGGAAGGCCGCGCCTTGCGCTTGCGCGCTGGCCCACAGGCGCCCGTCGTGCGCGTCCGCGATCGAGCGGCTGAGCGGCAGACCGATGCCGATGCCGTCGGCCTTGGTGGTGTAGAAGGGCTCGAAAACCTTGTCCAACGCCTCGGGAGTCAGGCCAGGGCCAGTGTCGTGCACGGTGAACTCCACTCCGCCATCGGCGGCACGGCCGACGACGAGATTGACTTCGCGCCGCGGGCTGTCGGCGCCGTCCACCGCTTCCACGGCGTTGCGCACCAGGTTGAGCAGCACCTGCTGAATCTGGATGGAATCGGCGAGCACTTGCGGCAAGCCGGGCTCGACTTCGGACTTCAACTCTACGCCGCTCTGGCGCGCCTCGGCCGCCGCCAGGCGCATGACCTCGGTCGCCAGGAAACCCGGCTCGACCAACGTCATCTGGCTTTCCTCTCCGCGCACGAAGCCGCGCATCTTGCGCACGATCTCGCCGGCGCGCTCGGCCTCGGAGGCGACGCGCTGCATGACTTCGATCGCCTCGCCGGGCTGTGCCTTGCCGGCGCGCAGCAGGCGCAGGCACGCGGAGGCGTAGTTGGCAATGGCGGTCAGGGGCTGATTGATCTCGTGAGCGATGGCGCTCGCCATTTCGCCCATGGAAGACAGGCGCGACACGTGTGCCAGCTGCTGCAGGTGCTGGCGCGCCTGTTCCTCAGCGCGGCGCCGTTCGGTGACGTCGCGCGCCACCGCCACGACGAACTGCGGGCGGCTGTCGGCGCCGAGCACCGCGCGCGCCAGCACCGCCATCCAGCGCCAGCCGCGCGGCGTGAGCACGCGGTGCTCGTGGCTAGTCTGGTAGGGCGGCGACATCACTTCCTTCCAGGCGTCGGCCACGCAGGCCAACTCCTCGTCGTGCAGCCGTACCGCCTCGGGCAGGGTGCGCCCGATGAAATCGGCTTCCGATTTTCCGTAGAAATCGCGGTGCGAGGGGCTCACATACTGGATGCGCCCGTCGATGCCGAATTTGGCCAACAGGTCGGTCTGGTGGTCCACCAGCAGGCGGTATTTCTCCTCGCTCTCGCGCAGCGCGCGCTGGCTGGCCGCCAGTTGCTGCCGGCCCGCGGCGAAGATCAGGGAGGTTGTGCCGAGCACCAGCAAAAACAGGCACAGCTCGACGAGGTTGCCGTAAGCACCGCCGAACGTGATGTGCGCCTCGCCGAACGGGCCGCGGCCGAAGCCCGTGCCGGCCACGGCGATCAGGCCGATGAGGAAGTACAGCGTCGCAGTCTCGCGCGGTCCGAAGCGCGCCGCCGCCCAGAACAACACCGGGAACATGGCGTAGGGAAGCGAAGCCACCAGCAGCATGGGCTGCAGCATGCTCGCGAACACGCCGAGCGCCGCTGCGCAGGTTGTGGCGTAGAGCAGCACCGCCTCAGCGCGCTCGCCGGGCCGCAGACGCTGGCCGCGCGAGTGCGTCCAAACGAGCACCGCGGGCACCAGCAGCAGGATGCCGGCCATCTCGCCCAGCATCGCTGCCTTGACCAGAGCGTGCGTCGGCATTGGCAACAGGTCGGACTGCAGGGAGTACTGCACGAAGGCGCGCGCGCCGTTCAGCAGCGGCGACACGGTGGCGCCGACGAACACCAGCTTCACGATGTCGCTCACCTTGCCGAGGGAGGGATTGAACTGGAACACGCGTGTCAGCAGCCACCAGGTGAGCCATATCTGGCCGGTGGGGAGCACCGTGGACAGCAGCATCATGCCCGGGGGTTTCTGGCCGTAGATCGCGCAGAGCAGCGCGCCCAACGCCACGCCCGGCAGCGCGCGAACGCCGAGCAGCAGCATGGCGGCAATGCCGACGCCCGAAGCAAACCACACCACCGCCGTCTCGGCCGCGTAGCGCAGCAGGTGCAGCGCGAGCTCGGAGGCCGCGGCATAGGTCACGGCCACCAGCACGTTCGGCAGGATCCACTTCTTCAGCATGGGCGTAACGCTAGCAGCATTCGCGGGCACTATCATTAGGTAGTACTACCTAAGCAGGGCAGTAGCGCCACGGATTTCCGCCGCGCGCGGCAGCGCCGATGATGCCTGCCATGCAACAAGCCCTCCCGCCCCAGGCCGTCGCCGGCGGCCGCCGCTACCGGATCGCGGTGTCGCCGTCGGTGCTGACCCTGGAACTGCTCGCCACGCTGTCGCGCGGCGAGGGTTTCTGGGGCGAGGCACAGTTGTTCCTCGCCGACACGCTGTTCGAGGGCAGCTGCGCCACGCCGGCCAGTACGCGTGCACGGTTCGATAAGCTGGGCCTGCGGCCCGGCCAGTTGCATGTCGACGTCGCCGACCACTGCGACCCGGCGCGCGCGGCGGCGGCGTACGAGCAGCAGTTGCGCGCGGTGTTCGCTCTCGGGCCGCAGGGCGTGCCGCGCTTCGACGCCGTGGTGCTGCGCCCCGGCGCACTGGCCGAGCTGCCCGACGATTCCGGGCGCCTTGCGGTGGCCACCTGGTCCCCGGCGCGCCGGCGCCGCTACGTCACGCTGACCACAGTGGTGATCCAGAACGCCGTTCTCGTCCTAGGAGGCTGAAGCCATGCCCAACGCGACTCTCGAGCTCGACCAGCACCGCGGCTACCTCTACGCCTACGCGCTGCGGCGTCTGGGTGACAGCGGGCTCGCGGAAGACCTGGTGCAGGATACCTTCGTCGCCGCGCTGGGCGCCGCATATGGATTTCGTGGCGACAGCAGCGCGCGCACCTGGCTCACCGGCATCCTCAAGCACCGCATCGCCGACAGCTATCGTGCGCCCGAACGGGGGGTGGAGAGCCTCGACGCCGGTGAGGAAGAGGGTCCCGAGATTGCGGCTCCGGATGGCGATCCCGCGGTCGATTTCGAGCAGGCGCGGATGTGGGAGAAATTGGAGGGGCAACTGGCGCGCCTGCCCGAGCGCGCCGCGCGGGCCTTCGTTCTCACCGAGTTGGAAGGCCGCGACGCAACCGAGGTGTCGCAGCTGCTTGGCGTGACGCCCAACAACCTCTGGGGAATGGTGCGCCGCGCGCGCAAGAGCCTGCAGGAATCCTTCGGGCCGGCGCTCGCCGGCTAGTCAGTAGAATGTCGGCCAGCCATGGCCGAGAGCTCCAGCCGCACGCTAGTCTGCAGCGTGCTCTTCGTCGATATTGCGGGTTACGCACACCTGCCGGTCGCCGAGCAGTTGCGCCAGAAGCGCATGCTGAATGCGCTGCTGGCGCAGGAGTTGGTGCAGGTGCCCAAGGCGGAGCGTGTAGCGCATGACATCGAGGGCGGCACGGCAGTGGCCTTCCTCGCGGATGCCGAAGCGGCCCTGATGGCCGCCATCGGCATCCATGGCGGTGCCGGTGAACTGAATCTGCGCGTGGCTCTGAACATCGGCACGGTGCACGTGGTGAAGGACCTGGGCGGCCAGACGACGATCGTCGGTGACGGCGTCAACGACGCGCAGCACATCGCCGGTTGCGCGGAAGCCGGCAAGCTGCTCGCGTCGGCCAGCTACCGCGACGTCGTGTCGCGCCTGTCTACGGAGCACGCCGCGCTGTTCGATGTCGCCGCAGTGCGCAGTGACACGCGGCGGCGCGAGCATGAGCTTTTCCAGGTGCGATTTGACAGGCCCGCGCAGGCGGCGCCGGCGCGCAGTGCGGGCGAGGCGGCGAGCGTGTTCGACGCCGGGCCCCACCTCATCGTCTCCGGCTACGAGCGCGCCACGGTACAAAAGGCACTCGACGAAATGGCGGCCAAGAGCTCGCGCGTCATTTCGCCCATCACGCGCGTCGGCGACAAGTGGATGGCGAGCTGCGACCACCCCGAACTGCGCGTGAGCGAGTGCAAGGTGGAAGAACTCGGCTTTACCACCATCGTGACCGGTCCGACGCGCCTGGCGGTGGCGGCGAAGGTGGCGGAACTGGCGCAACGGGGCGAGAGGCTGACGGGCGAGATCGAGCTCGAAGGCGGCGTGTGGACCGCCGTTTGCGACACGGGAGGGGCGCAGCGTTGAGAATCGGCGTGGATCTCGGGGGCACGAAGATCGAATGCCTCGCCCTGGATCCCGCGGGCAAAGAGGTGTTCCGCAGGAGGATTCCGGCACCGCGCGGAGACTACGCAGCGACGCTCGCCGCGGTGGCGGGCTTGGTGCGCGAGGCGGGCGACGGAACCGTCGGCATTGGCATTCCGGGATCTCTCTCCAGGGTTACCGGGCTGGTGAAGAACGCCAACTCGACTTGGCTCATCGGCAAGCCGCTGCAGCAGGATCTCGAGAAGGCCATCGGCTGCGAAATCCGGCTGGCGAACGACGCCAATTGTTTCGCCCTGTCCGAAGCGGTCGACGGTGCCGGGCAGGGCGTTGACGTGGTGTTCGGCGTGATCCTCGGCACTGGCGTGGGCGGTGGCGTCGTGGTGCGCGGCGAAGTGCTGACCGGACCGAACGCCATCGCCGGGGAATGGGGCCACAATTCACTGCCGCTGCCGCAACCGGCGGACCTGCCGCTGCGGCCTTGCTATTGCGGGAGATCCGGCTGCATCGAAACCTACCTGTCGGGTCCGGCGCTCGAGCGCGACGGCGGCGAGGCGGCATTGCCCCTCTACGAGGAGCGCCTGGCGCGCGCACTGGCGGGCGTGATCAACGTGCTGGATCCCGACGTAATCGTGTTGGGGGGCGGGGTCTCGAAGCTGGCGCGGTTGTACGACAACGTGCCCAAACTCTGGCAACGGCACGTGTTCTCGGACCAGGTGGCCACCCGGCTCCTGCCACCCAGGCACGGCGACGCGAGCGGCGTGCGCGGTGCTGCCTGTTTGTGGGGCCGCATTTAGGCGCCCGAGTTAGAATGAGCCGATGAGAACCCTCATCCTCGTCGCGTTGTTGTCTTCCCTCTCCGCGGGTTGCGCCGTCACGCAGGGGCGCGAGCGCTGCGGCACGTTGCTCGATGCCGCGTGGAAGGAACTCGACCTCGCTAAGGCTGAAGGCTTCGCCGGCACCGTCAGCCACGGCAAGGCGGCCGCGCTGTTGGTGCACGCCAAGGGTCAGCAGACCCTGGAGCGATACCCCAGCTGTGTCGAGGCCGCCGAAAAGGCGCGTGTATACATCGCCGAGTCGCGCAAGGGGCGCTAGGCGCCGGGCTACTTTCCCGGGCCGACGACGATGCGCGCCGAGCGCTCGAAGGTCCAGTAGGCCCAGGCCCAGTCGATCAGCACCACCAGGCGGTTGCGGAAGCCGATGAGGAAGTAGATGTGCGCGGTCAGCCAGGCCACCCAGGCGAGCCAGCCCCAGATGTGCACCCTGCCGAACATCGCCACGGCCGCGCTCCTGCCGATGGTGGCGAGCTGGCCGTAGTCGCGGTAGCGGAAGGGCAGCGGCGGTTTGTCCGCCAGGGCGAGGAGGATGTTGCGCGCGGCGTGGCGCCCCATCTGTTTGGCGGCGGGCGCGACGCCTGGCACCGGCGGCTGGTGCGAAGCGAGCAACGCAAGGTCGCCCACCACATGCACTTCCGCATGGCCGGGCACCGAGAGATCGGGCTCCACAATCACGCGCCCCGCGCGATCCAGCGGCACGCCAAGCGTGGCGCCAATCGGCGTTGCAGCCACGCCGGCGCACCAGATCACAGTCTTCGCTTCCAGCCGCTCGCCGCCGAGCTGTACGCCGCGCGCGTCGATGCCGGTGACGCGCTTGCCGAGCCACACTGTGACGCCGAGGCGCTCGAGCTGCAGGCGCGCGCGCTCGGAGAGGTCGGGCGTGTAGGGCGGCAGCACGCGGTCGGCCGCCTCCACCAGCACGACGCGCGCATTGCGCGGATCGAAGCGGCGGAACTCGCCTTTCAACGAGTGGCGCGCGATCTCCGCGAGCGTGCCGGCCATCTCCACGCCGGTAGCGCCCGCGCCGATCACCACGAAGGTGAGCCAGGCGGCGCGCTTCGCCGAGTCCGCTTCGCGCTCCGCGTGCTCGAAGGCGAGCAGGATGCGACGGCGGATGTCGAAAGCGTCTTCCAGCGTTTTCAGCCCCGGCGCGTGCGTGGCCCATTCGTCGTGGCCGAAATAGCTGTCGTGCGCGCCGGTGGCAAGGATCAGGCGGTCGTAGGTAAGCTCTTCGCCGTTCTCCAGCACCACCTTGCGCGCCGCGAGGTCCACGCGCTGCGCCTCGCCATACAGCACCGTGGTGTTCTTCTGCCGCGCGAGGATGCGGCGGATCGGTTCGGCAATCGCCGGAGCTGCGAGCCCGGCGGTTGCCACCTGATACAGGAGCGGCTGGAATAGATGATGGTTGGTACGGTCGAGCACCGTCACAACGACCGGCGCGTTGCGCAGCGCGCGTGCTGCGAACAGTCCGCCGAAGCCGCAGCCGAGGATGACGACGCGCGGGTGCATGCGGCTATCATAGCCTGCACATGGACGCGGTTAAGCCGGGCCTGAAGGGCAGCGCCGCGCTGGTCGTCGGCGAGGAGCACACCGCGCCGCGCGTGGGCAGTGGCCGGGTGCACGTGCTCGCCACGCCTGTGATGATCAATCTCTTCGAGGCGGCGGCGCTCGACGCGATTGAGCGCCTGCTACCGCCGGGCCACCAGAGCCTGGGTACCGTGCTGAACGTTCGCCACATCGCCGCCACGCCCGTCGGCATGCGCGTCACGGCGAGCGCCGAGTTGGTTGGCGTAGAGGGCAGGACGTTGCGCTTTCGCCTGGAAGCGCGCGACGAGCGCGAGCTGATCGGCGACGGCACGCACGAGCGCGTGGTGGTCAATGTCGCCAAGTTCGACCAGCGCGTACAGCGCAAATCGAAAAATGGGGTCTGACCCTATTTTTCAATACGGCCGGTAGCCGAACAGCCAGGGGTGGAACCAGAGCAGCAGGGCGAACAGCGCGAGGCCCACGGCGGGTCGCCACCAGCCGATTTCCTTCCACACCAGCTTGTTGCGGCCCTGCGCGATGGCGACGAACGGGACGTTCGACGTCGAGGCGGCGAAGCGCTGCCAGTCTTCGCCCAGCGCCTTCGCCTTGCGCGCGTCCTGCAGCGTTGTGCCGGCGGCGGCAAGCAGCAGCAGCCCGCCGAAGAACACCACCGCCTTGAGGTTCCCTAGGGCAAGCAAGTGCGCGCCGGCCCACAGCATGATGGCCCACATGACGGGATGGCGCGTGATGCGCAGGATGCCGCGCGCCGCCTCGGGATGCCTGAGCGCGCGGGCCTGCCCGGTCACCGTCGGGTTGCGTGCCAGCAGGCCGCAGGCGAGCAGCACGAATGCGAATGGCAGCACGGGCAACGGCGCCAGGCGCAGTCCGGGCCACAAAACCTCGGCCGGCGCACGCGCAAATGCCATCGACATCCACACCAGGCAGGCTAGCGAAGCGAGCGCGAACAGGCCGAGGTAGGCGCCTTCACCGACTGCGTTCACCGCGAGCGCGCGCAGCGGCGTGCTCGGCAGGATGTGGATCGCGAGGAAGGCGATCGTCGCAATGATCAGGGTGAGCGTGGCATCCATCGAATCCCTCAATGCCTCAGCGCAAACCACGCCGCCGTGATCGCCAGCGTGACGAGCGACACAGGCACACCGGCGCGGGCGTGGCTGCGCCAGTCTATCGCAATGCCGCGGCGCCGGGCCGCGTCCACCACGATGATGTTGGCGATCGAGCCGACGATGAGGAAATTCCCTGCCAGCGTGCTCACCAGCGCCAGCATCGGCCCGGAGAAGGGCGCGGTGGCCGCGGGCAGCAGCAGCATCACTGCCGGAACGTTGGACACCACGTTGGAGAGCAGAAGCGTGGCGACGAACAGCGGCCCGGGCTCCGCGAGCGGCATGCCCGCATCCGCCAGCGCCTTCAGCGCGAACGCCGTGATGCCGGTCTGGGAGAGCGCATGGTTCACCACGAACAGGCCGATGAACAGAATCAGCAGCTCCCAGTCCACCAGGCCCAGCATCTTGTTGGAGTGGAGTTTCCTGCTCATGAGCAACAGGCCGGCGCCGGTAAGCGCCGCCACCTCCCGCGGCGCGTCCGTGTACAGGAACACGGCGAGCAACGCGGCGGCGATCGCGAGGCCCTTCGAGGACTGCCAGCGGTCGTAGACTGCATAGTCCTGCCGGCGCTCGGGCGGCGGGTCGTCCAGGACGGTGCGCCACCGGCCGCGCGTCTGCCAGGCGATCACGCCCCAGGTGGCGGCAAGTCCGAGCAACACGGGCACGATCGCCTCGAGGAAATAGCCGACGAAGGGCAGCTCCAGCACCTGCCCGATGAGCATGTTCTGCGGGTTGCCGATCAGCGTCGCGGCCGAACCCACGTTCGCCGCGCAGGCGAGCCCGAGCAGATAGGGCACGGGATCGAGGCGGCGCTGCAGGCATGCATCCGCCAGCACCGGCGCGATCGCCAGGCAAATGACGTCGTTGCTGAACACGGCGGAGAGTGTGCCTACCGCGGCGATCACCGCGGCGAGCAGCGCCGGCGGCGACAGCGGCAGTTCCGCGATCTCCAGCGTGACGCGCGTGTAGAAGCCCCCAAGGCGCATCTGCGCCGAGATCACCATGAAGGAAAACAGCAGCAGCAGCGTCGGCAGGTGGATTGACTGCGCCGCCTGCTCCGGCGTGAGCACGCCCAGGCCGACGATGGCGATGGCGCCGAGCAGCGCGACGCCGGTGCGGTCGAGCTGCAGGAACGGCAGCCCGCCGAGAATCATCCCGAGGTAGACGACCGCGAAAATGGCGACGACGGTCGGTTCCATGCGCGCCGCTCAGCCCAGCGACTTGCCGACGATCTCGGCCACGTCGCGCGACAGCCCCGCGGCGTCGCGGATCCGCTCCAGCGCGGCGCGCACCTGCGCCTGGCGGCTGGCATCGAACTTCCGCCAGCGGTCGAAGCCGCGCGCCAAGCGCGCCGCCACCTGCGGATTGAGCGCGTCAAGCTCGATCACGCGCTCGGCGAGGAACGCGTAGCCCCTGCCGTCGGCGGCGTGCAAGCGCACGTGGTTGGCGCTGAAGCTGCGGATCAGCGCGTACACCTTGTTTGGCACTTTGAGGTCGAAAGCCGGGTGCGCGAGCAACTCCCTGACGCGCGCGAGGGTGCCGGGCAGCCGCGAGGCCGCCTGCACCGCGAGCCACTTGTCCACCACCAGCGGCTCGTCTTTCCACTTCGCGTAGAACGCTTCGAGCGCAGGGCGGCGCTCGGCGCAGTCGGCGCCGGCGAGCGAGGCCAGCGCCGCCATGGCGTCGGTCATGTTGTCCGCGGACCTGAAGTGGGCGTCCGCGAGCGGAGTCATGCCGAGTTCGACCAGATAGCCCAGGCAGACGTTGCGCAGCGTGCGCCGGCCGACCTGGTCCGCGTCGGGGGAGTAGGGGCCCGCGACCTTCTGCGAGGCGTATTTCGCCAGCAGCTCGCCTTTCAGTGCGCTCGCCATGGCCACGCGCAGCGCATTCCGCGACGCGTGCAGCGCTTCCGGGTCCACTACCTCCAGCTGCTCGGCGAGGAAAGTTTCCGAAGGCAGCGCCAGCACCTCGGCAGCGAAAGCGGGATCCCTGTCATCGAGCACGCGCCGCATGGCGTCGAGGAAGGCGCGCGACGGCACGCCCCGCCGCTCGAGGATGATGCCAGCCGCGAGGCGCTGCGCCGCCTCCCAGCGGCTGAAGGCATCGTCATCGTGCGCGAGCAGGTGCACCAGCTCGCTTTCCGTGTACGGATAGTTCAGCACCACCGGCGCGGAGAAGCCGCGCAGCAGCGACGGCACCGGTTTTTCCGCCACCTTGAACAAAAAGCTTTCTTCGGCCTTGGTCAGTGAAAGCACCTTTTCCTGCGTGCCGATCTTCACCGCCAGCGGAATATGCAATGGCGGGTTCATCGACTGCCTGACCGTCAGGGTGTAGCTGCCGCCGGCGAAGGTTCCTGAACAATCCAGCACTGGCGTGCCGGCAAGGTCGTACCAGCGCCGGAACTGGGCCAGGTCCACTCCGCTTGCATCCTGCATCGCCTGCACGAAATCGTCGCAGGTCACCGCCTGCCCGTCGTGCCGCTGGAAGTAAAGGCGCATGCCGGCCTGGAAATTCTCTTCGCCGAGGAGCGTGTGCTGCATGCGCACCACTTCCGCGCCCTTCTCGTACACCGTCATGGTGTAGAAGTTGCGGATCTCCATGTAGGACTGCGGCCGCACCGGGTGCGCCATCGGCCCCGCGTCCTCGGCAAACTGGCCGGCGCGCAGCATCCTCACGTTCTGAATGCGCTCCACCGCGCGCGAGTATAGGTCCGCGCTGTACTCCTGGTCGCGGAACACGGTGAGGCCTTCCTTGAGCGAAAGCTGGAACCAGTTGCGGCAGGTGACGCGGTCGCCGGTCCAGTTGTGGAAGTATTCGTGCGCCACCACCGAATCGATTGCCTGGTAATCGGCGTCGGTGGCGGTGTCGGGGCGCGCCAGCACGTACTTGGTGTTGAAGATGTTGAGGCCCTTGTTCTCCATCGCGCCGGAGTTGAAGTCGCCGACCGCCACGATCTTGTACTGCTCGAGGTCGAGTTCCAGGCCGAAGCGCTCCTCGTCCCAGCGCATCGCGCGCTTCAGGCAGTCCATCGCCCAGCCGGCCTGGTCGAGCTTGCCCGGCTCGACGTAGACGCCGAGCTTCGCCTTCCTTCCCGAGCGTGTGATGAACGCGTCTTCCAGCAACTCCAGCTTCGCCGCCACCAGCGCAAAGAGGTACGAAGGCTTGGGGAACGGGTCGTCGAACTTCGCCCAGTGCCGGCCGCCGGCCTCGTCGCCGCAGGCGACCAGGTTGCCGTTGGACAGCAGCACCGGGTACTTCGCCTTGTCCGCGTGCACGGTGACGACGTAGCGCGCCATGTTGTCCGGGCGGTCCACGAACCAGGTGATGCGGCGGAATCCCTGCGCCTCGCATTGCGTGACGAAACCGTGCTGCGTGGCGTAGAGGCCTTCGAGCGTGGTGTTCTCCTGCGGCACGATGCGCGATACGGTCTCGAGCGTGAAGGCGTCGGGGACGTCGGGCACGGTGAGCCGGTCTGGCGCGACGCTGTGCGCGGCGGGCCTGCCGTCTACGGCGACGGAGACCAGCTCGAGTTCGTCGCCGTCCAGCACCAGCGGGCCGGGCCCGGCATTGCGCTTCACCTGCAGCTTCGCGTGCACCAGCGCGTGGTCTTCCTGGATGTCCACGTCGAGCTCGACATGGGAAATAAGGAAAGCGGGCGGGGTGTAATCCTTGAGGTGGACCGTCCGCGGTGTGGGTTCGCGCATGATCGCGCAAGTTTAACTGAGCGCGTGCTAACGTAAGTCATGCCGCAGGTTGCACTGAGCGAGCTACTCGCGCTCGCAAATCTGCAAGGCGAAGCGAGTTTTTCCGGCGCCGACCCGGTGCTGCGCACGCCCTATCGCGTGGGCGCCGCGGGCGCCGCTGCGCTGGCTGCAGTTGGCCTGGCCGCTTCCGAACTCTGGGCGCTGCGCAGCGGCAGGCGCCAGAGCGTCGCCGTGGATCTGCGCGCCGCCGCCGCCTCGCTACGCAGCGGCTTCTATCTGCGCATCGACGGCAAGCCGCCACCGCCGATCTGGGACCCGATGAGCGGGTTCTACCCGGTGCGCGACGGCCGCTGGGTCAGCATCCACTGCAACTTCGCCAATCATCGCGCTGCGGCGATGAAGGTGCTGGGCACTGCCGAAGATCGCGCCGAGGCAGAACGAGCGAGCAAGGACTGGGGCGGGCTGGAGCTCGAGGATGCGATTCACGCCGCCGGGGGCTGCGCCGGGCTGGCGCGCACCGCGCAGGAATGGGCAGCGCATCCTCACGCGGTGGCGGTCGCCGCGCAGCCGCTGCTGGAGATCGTGAAGATCGGCGACGCGCCGGCGCAGCCGCTGCCGGAGGCCGATCGGCCGCTTGCCGGAATCCGCGTACTCGATCTCACGCGAGTGCTCGCCGGCCCGACCTGCGCGCGCACGCTCGCCGAGCACGGCGCGGACGTGCTCAAGATCACGGCGGCGCACCTGCCGGATTCCAGCGCGATCGAGCTCGATACTGGGCTGGGCAAGCTCGCCGCGCATCTGGATCTGCGGGGCACAGCAGGTGTGAAGACGCTACGCGGCCTATTGAGCAGTGCCGATGTTTTTTCCCAGTCCTACCGTCCCGGCGCGCTCGCTGCGCGCGGTTTTTCACCGGAAGGGGTGGCCAAGGTGCGCCCGGGCATCGTCTGCGTGTCGCTCAATGCCTGGGGACAAACTGGACCGTGGAAGGACCGCCGCGGTTTCGACAGCATCGCGCAGACGGTGAGCGGCATGGCTTACGCCTCGGGCGACGGATCCAAGCCCAAGTTGATGCCCTGTTCCGCAATCGACTACGTCAGCGGCTATCTCATGGCCTACGGCGCAATGGTGGCGCTGGCGCGCCGCGCGCGCGAAGGCGGCAGCTGGCTGGTGCGCGTCGCGCTTGCGCGCACCGGCAAATGGGTCGTGGATCGCGGCACGGTGGATGCGGGTTCCGCGCCTGCCGAGGAGTTGGCGGGACTGGTCATGGAAACTCAGTCCCCGGCCGGCCTCATCAGCCATCTGAAGCCCGTCGTGCAACTCTCGGAAACCCCGGCGCGCTGGGCGCGGCCGCCGGTTCCGCTAGGCCATCACCGGCCTGAGTGGCCCTAGGCCGCGCGGCGCTGGCCGCCGAAGTTCCGACGCTGCCCCTGGCCCTGGCGTTGCTGCTGGCGGTACGGCCGTTGCGGCTCCGCTTGCGGCCGGGGCTGGTGCTGCCCCGGCTCGAAACCCGCCACCACGCGCAACTCGACGCTGCGCTTCATTAGCCGCTCGATGGCCGTCAGCAGCGGCCGGTCCTCATGGCTCACCAGCGAAACCGCGGTGCCCGAGGAACCGGCGCGGCCGGTGCGGCCAATGCGGTGCACGTAGTCTTCCGCGACGTGCGGCAGGTCGTAGTTGACGACGTGCGGCAGAAATTCGATGTCCAGCCCGCGCGCGGCGATGTCGGTCGCCACCAGCACGCGCAGCTCCTGGTCCTTGAAGCGCTTCAAGGCACGCGTGCGCGCACCCTGGCTCTTGTTGCCGTGAATGGCGTCGGCCTCGATGCCGTCGCGCTCGAGCTGCTCCGCGAGGCGGTTGGCGCCGTGCTTGGTGCGCGTGAACACCAGCACCTGCTGCCAGTCGTTCGATTTGACCAGGTGCGAAAGGAGCGCGCGCTTGCGGTCATGCGATACAGGGTGCGCCACCTGCTCGATGAGCTCGATCGGCATATTGCGGCGCGCCACCTCGACGGTCACCGGATCGTGCATGAAGGTGCCCGCCAGCGTGCGGATCTCGTCCGGAAAGGTGGCCGAGAACAGCAGGTTCTGCCGCTTTTGCGGCAGCAGCTTGAGGATGCGGCGGATATCGGGGATGAAGCCCATGTCGAGCATGCGGTCGGCTTCGTCCAGCACCAGGATCTCCACGAAGCGCAGGTCCACGGTGCGCTGCTGCGCATGGTCGAGCAGGCGTCCCGGCGTGGCGACGAGGATGTCCACGCCGCGCTTCAATTCCGCGATCTGCGGATGAATGCCGACGCCGCCGAAGACGACGGTGGAGCGCAGCTTCGTGTGCTGGCCGTACGTGCGGACGCTTTGCTGCACCTGGGCTGCGAGTTCGCGCGTGGGCACGAGGACTAGTACCCGGATCTGGCGCTGCGGCGCGCCGAGGAGTTGCAGGATCGGCAGCGTGAAGCCGGCGGTCTTGCCGGTGCCGGTCTGCGCGGCGCCGAGCAGATCGCGCCCCGAGAGCACGACCGGAATGGCTTGCGACTGGATAGGGGTGGGAACCGTGTAGCCCTGATCGGCGACAGCACGGAGCAACTCGGCCTGAAGGCCAAGTGTTGCAAATGACGTAGTAATGGCGAATCTCCTGAATCGGCCTGGGAAGGAAGACTTCCGACCGGTTCAGGCAGATGCTTTTCTAGGCTGGGATTCGACAGTCCAGGGTGGACCGTGAAACGACTGAGACGCTAACCGGATGTACGCGCAACAGAAACCTGGCGCGCATTATACACGTTTGCGCGAAGCGAGCGCGGCGGCTTCGTTTCCCGCCAGCGCGACGAGCACCATCGCGCCGCCGAGCAGCGTGGTTCCCGCGGGCACTTCGCCCGCGCCGAGCCAGGCCCA
>JANNTQ010000044.1:0-4836 GCA_031394435.1 Betaproteobacteria bacterium | reverse complement strand
CCCAAGCTCGGCGCCTCGTGGGAGGGTTTCGCGCTCTCGGCGGTGCAGGCGCGCCTGGGTGCGGCGCGCGGGGAATGCTTCTTCTACGCCACGCACGGCGGCGCCGAGCTCGACCTGCTGGTCGCGCGCGGCGCTCGCAGGCTCGGCTTCGAGTTCAAGCGCACCGTGGCCCCCGAGATTACGAAGTCGATGCGCGTCGCGCTCGCGGACCTGCGGCTGCAGCGCCTCGACGTGATCCACGCGGGGGAGCGCACCTATCCGCTCGCCCCGCGCGTGCGCGCGGTGGCGCTGGAGCGGGTGCTGCGGGACATCGCCCCGCTGTGAGGCGGGCCGTGGACGGCCCTACGAATCGCGTTTCACGGGCGTGTTGACCGCGATCTTCCAGCGCCCGCTCATCTCGCCCGGCGCTTGCGTCGACGTGGGGTCGAGGAGCTTCACGCTGTTCGCCTCCTGCGCGAACTGATCGAGCGCCTTGGCCTGCGGCTCGTGGCCCGCGAGCTCGCGCGGGGCCTCCTCGCGGGTGAAGGAGATGCGGCCGCGGGCGAGGTGGCGCTCGAGGAAGGCGTCGAGGTCGGACATGCGGCAATGTCATGCAAAAAAAGGGCCGGGGCCACCCTACACCGCGTGCGCGAACGCGGGTGCGACCAGCGCGATCTCGGCGGCCGGAATGCCGAGCGCGCGCGCGCGCCGCCGCCACCCCGAGACGGCCGCGCGCAGCTCCTGCAGGATGGTCCGCGCGCGCCCGGGCGCCAGGCGGTAGTACGGCGCCGTCGCCTCGAGAAGCGAAAGATCGGGAGCGGCCTGGCGCTCGTCGAGGGCGAGCGCGTGCTCTTCCTTCGCGGGATCCGGGTTCATGTCGAAGGCGGGAGCGAGGCGCCAGCCGGCGCGCGTTCGCAGGAAGGCGTGGTTGCGCAGGTGGTCGTCGCGGTTGCCGGCCATCACGTTGAAGGCCGCGCGGCGAAACAGCTGCGCCAGGTCGGCCTCGATCGCCCCGGCCGCGCCCTGGTCCTGGATGAGCTGCGCGAGCTCGAGATAGCTCGCGGCCTCGCCGTCGCGCCTGCCGAGGAGCGTCAGGGCGGAGGCCATCATGCGACGGCTGCCGGCGGCGCGATCGAAGCGCTGCGCGCAGAACGTGCGCCGCGCGCCGGCAAGTTCGAGCAGGCGCGATGCCGGCACCTCGATCCCGGCGTCGCGCGCGAGGCGGTGCAGGAGGTATTCCCAGGCGCCCATGTCGCGGCGATCCTCGCGCGCGGGGAACTTGGCGAGCCACAGGCTGCCGTCCGCGTCCGTGAAGCTCGCCTTCGGGCGGGCGCCGCCGAGCGAGCTCCCGGGCGCAAGCAGCGCCGCGAGCCACTTCGCGTAATCGCTGCGCCGCTCCGCGCCGCTCGCCTGCAGCCCGCGCGCGGCCCGCTCCAGCTCGCGCAGGCGCGCCAGCGGCGGCGCGGGCAATGCGCTTGCGTCGAGGAACGCTTCGCCGGGCGCGCGGCGAAAGCGCAGCGCTCCGGCGCGCGCGTGGTCGTGCACCCCGAGGAGGAAGTCCCAGTCGTCCAGCGTGCGTGCCGCGCGGCGCTCGCGCTTCGCCTGCAGCGCCTCGCGGCGCTCCATCAGCGCTCGTCCCCAGCGGTCCGGGGCCGAGTCGAGGAAGATGCCGAACTGCGGCGCGCCCTGCGGCGCGTACTGCTCGCCCGCGTAGAGCGTAAGCGCCGGATCGAGCGCGAAGGCGAGGCCGTCCGTCAGCCAGGCGGCGTCGTACGCGAGGGAGAGCGCCGCGTGGCCGCGCACCTGCCGGCGCGCGAGCACGCCGATCCTGCGCGGCGGGCCGAGCTCGGCCGCGTCCAGGTGCACTTCCACCGCGTCGCCTTGACGCTCAAGCGCCATCGCGCGCCCTGCGGGGCTTCGGTCCCGGGAGCGCCATATCCTGGAGCTTGCGGCCGAGCGCGTCGTCGCGCGCGAGCAGATCGAAGTCCGCCTCCAGCCCCAGCACCCGCAGCACGCGCTGCGTGGCGCCGAGGCTGATCGAGGTGTCGCCTTTTTCCAGCCGGTGCAGCGTCGCGCGCGAGACGCCGGCGCGCTCGGCCATGGCGAGCGCCGGCATGCGGCGGCGCAGGCGCGCGTCGCGCAGCCGCCGGCCGAGGGCTTCGGCCTGGCGCCGAGCCTGGGGGAAGGCGGGGCGGGTGATCTTCGGCATGTCTCATTAAATAGACGAAGTGGAGGGTGGTTGTCAAATTTATGAGACAACCTGGCCAAGGCGCCGGGGGGCGAGCCCCGGTCCACCCTGGCTCAGGCCTTGACGATGTGGCTCTGGGGCTTGGGGTAGCGGCCGCGGGTGTCGACCAGCAGCCTCGCGTGCCTGGCAATCAGCTCGTAGTCGAAGGCGTCGTGGTCGGTGACGAGGACCACGCAGAGCTCTCGTAGGCGCGCGGGAGCGCGGCGAGCCGGCGGCCGAGCGCTTTTGCGCCGAGCTCGCGCGTGATGCTCGCCACCGCGCTGATGCCGCCCGCTTTGTGGAACCAGCGCGCGCAGTCAAGGAGCGTCAGCTCGACGCCGGCGGCCTTGGCGATGCTCGCGCAGCGGCCGCGGGACGACGAGCTGGAAGGCGGCCGTTCGTGGCCGGGGTAAGATATCCCGCCCGCAAACCCGACCCCAAGGATCCCAGTGCAAAGCGCAAGCATCGAGCCGGACACCGAACGCGCGGTGCGCGCCTTTTTGCGCAAGGCCGCCGCGCGGTACGACGTGACGGGCGCGTTCCTTTTCGGCAGCCGGGCGCGGCGCGGGCATCGTCCCGACAGCGACGCCGACGTGGCGGTGCTGCTGCGCGGGCGGCCGGGCAGGTTCGCGGCGACGAAACTGGCGATGGCCGATCTCGCCTACGACGTCCTGCTCGAGACCGGGATCCGCATCCAGCCCCTGCCGATCTGGGAGGAGGAGTGGGTGCACCCGGAGGCGTATTCCAATCCCCGCCTGCTGCACAACATCCGGCGCGAGGGCGTGCGCCTTTGAGCGCAGGCGAGCTGTTGGCGAAGGCCCGGCGTGCCGCCGCTTCGGCGAAGCTGCTGCTCGAAGCCGGCGACGCCGACGGGGCCTGCAACCGTGCCTACTATGCGATGCGAGATGCCGCGCGCGCCGCGCTGCTCGCTGCGGCTGCTCCGGTAGAGGCGGAAGTCGCGCGCACGCATGGCGGCTTGATCTCGTCCTTCAGCTTGCATCTGGTCAAATCTGGCCGCGTGCCGGTGGAGCTGGGCCGCGCGCTGAACAGGGCCGAGGAAATCAGGCTGATTGCCGACTACAAGGGCGATGCGGTCGAGCGTGAACAGGCGGTCTGGGCGGTCGATCAGGCATCGGCATGCGTGGATGCCATGCAGGCCGAGTTCCTGCCCGACGCGCCGGATCCAGGGAAGCAGGGGACGAAACGGGGTCGATGAGGAAGGCCCGGGCTGACCGCCCGCGCCCGGTGGTCGAGCTGCGCAAGCTGGGCCGCAGGGAGGATTCTCGCGCCCGCCGAGTTCCTGAAGGCGATCGGGGGTTCGGGGTAATTCGTGGGGTGGGCCAGCGGCCACCCTACGCCTTGACGATGTGGCTCTGGAGCTTGGGGTAGCGCCTGCGGGTACGCGGCAGCGAGGCGATCAAGCCGCGAATACCTCTTGCAGAGCGGCCAAGGTGGCAGAGAGCGTCGCGGCCATGACGGCACCCCGACGCCTGACGAGGCGGCCCTTGTCCAGGGTGCGGATCTGGTCGAGCAGAATCAGGCCGTGCCTGCGCTCGAACACCACCGGAATCCGGAAAGGGGCCGGCCTGCTGCCCGTGGTCATCGGCGCCACGATCACCGTACGCAAGTGCTCATGCATCTCGGGGGGAGAGATGAGCACGCACGGGCGTGTCTTCCTGATCCCGCTGCCGATCGCCGGATCAAGCGCCGCGAGCCAGATTTCGCCCCTGCGTACCGCGCTTACCAGGCAAGCTCCGAGCCTTCAGCGTTGCCGAATTCAGGCCACACGAGTGCGTCATCGCCGCTTGCCGCGATCGCCTTGCCTTGTGCCAGGGGATATCCGCGTTCGCGTCCGTCAGCCCGGGGGACAAGTTGACGCAAGCCTCGCCGATCACTTCCAGATTGCGAATGACCGCGTCCTGCAGCATCGGGTTGGAAAGAAAGGATGCCTGATCGACGCCCTGCAAGTAGGAGGCGATGCGCTCGGCGGCATCGACGATGTGCCGCAGGCGAAGCTCGTCCCGCTCGTTCACAGCGGACGGGACTCGGACAGGACCCGATCGCGGATATGACGGGAAATCTCCGCGGGCGTGCGCACGTCCACCGGAACGCCGAGAAGCTCGCTCAACGCCTGTTCGAGACCGGTCAAGGTGAAGAGCGTCGCCCGCTCGTCCACGTCGACGAGCAGATCGACGTCGCTGCCCTCGCGGTCAGTCCCGCGGGCAGCGGAACCGAACACCCGCACGTTGCTCGCGCCGTGCGCGCGGGCGAGCTGAAGGATGCGGCCCCGATGGGCTTGGAGGGCGTCCGAAGGCCGGGTCATGTCGCGGTTTCCTGGCGGGCATTCTAGCCGAACGCACGGGTGGGCCCTGGTACGGTGGGCCAGCGGCCCGCCTTACGCCTTGACGATGTGGCTCTGGGGCTTGGGGTAGCGGCCGCGGGTGTCGACCAGCAGCCTCGCGTGCCTGGCGATCAGCTCGTAGTCGAACGCGTCGTGGTCGGTGACGAGGACCACGCAGTCCTGCGCCGCGAGCGACTTCGCGTCGAGCGCGACGCTCTCCAGCGCGAACCGGTGCTCGCGCATCCTGGGGAACTCGGGCACGTGCGGGTCGGAGTAATCGAGTAGCGCT
>JANNTQ010000248.1:0-10844 GCA_031394435.1 Betaproteobacteria bacterium | reverse complement strand
GTCGACGACGACCAGCGCCTGCGCGACCTGCTCACGCGCTACCTCGGCGAGCAGAAGTTCGAGGTGCGCGCGGTGCGCGACGCGCCGGAGATGGACAAGTACCTCGCGCGCGAGCGCTACGACCTGGTGGTACTCGACCTGATGCTGCCGGGCGAGGACGGCCTGGCCATCTGCCGGCGCCTGCGCGCCACCGGCACCGCTCCCGCGATCATCATGCTCACCGCCAAGGGCGACGAGGTGGACCGCATCGTGGGCCTGGAGATGGGCGCTGATGACTACCTGCCCAAGCCCTTCAACCCGCGCGAGCTGTTGGCGCGCATCCACGCGGTACTGCGGCGCAAGCCCAAAGCCGGCCTGCCCGGCGCGCCCGATGCGGAGGGCGGCATGCACCGCTTTGGCGCCTTCGAGTTCAACCCCGCGACGCGCGAGTTGAGGAAGGACGGCAAGCCGGTGGCGCTCACCACCGGCGAATACTCCGTGCTCAAAGTCCTGGTGCAGCATCCGCGCCAGCCGCTGTCGCGCGACAAACTGATGGAGCTGGCGCGCGGCCGCGAGTACGAGGTGTTCGACCGCTCCATCGACGTGCAGATCTCGCGCCTGCGCAAGCTCATCGAGGAAGACCCGGCCAAGCCGCGCCACATCCAGACGGTGTGGGGCCACGGCTATGTGTTCGTGCCCGACGGCACGCCGCGATGACGCTGTTCTGGCGATCCTTTCTGCTGATCGCCGCGCTGATCGTGGTGTCGGTGCTGGCATCGTTCCAGATCTACCGCATCTACGAACGCGAGCCGCGCGGCCGCGAGCTCGCCCAGCAGACGGTGAGCGTGGTCAACCTGACACGCGCGGCGCTGGTCAACGCCGACCCGGTCCTGCGCCGCGAGCTGCTGATCGAGCTGAACGAGCGCGAGGGCATCCGCATCTACCCGGTGACCAACGAGGAAAAGCTCGCGCCGCTGCCCGCCGATCCCCTGCTCACGCAAGTCGCCACCCGGGTGCGTGCCCAACTGGGCAAAGCGACGCGCTTCGCCGCCGAGCGTGACGCCCTGGAGGGCTTCTGGGTGAGCTTTTACATCGACGAGGACGAATTCTGGGTGATGCTGCCGCGCGAGCGCTTCGACCCTGACTTCGGCCTGGGCTGGCTGGGCTGGGGTGCGGCGCTGCTCGCTCTCGCTTTGCTCGGCGCCTGGCTTATCGCCTCGCGCGTCGCGCAGCCGCTCGCCGGGCTCGCCGAGGCCGCGCGGCGCATCGGCCGCGGCGAGGCCCCCGCCCCGCTGCCTGAGGGGGGCGAGCGAGAGCTGCGCACGGTGCAGGCCGCGTTCAACCGCATGACCGGCGACCTCGCCTCGATGGAACGCGAGCGCGCCATGGTGCTCGCCGGCATCTCGCACGACCTGCGCACCCCGCTCTCGCGATTGCGCCTTGCGCTGGAGATGAGCGGCGCCGAGGCCGCGGCGGCCCAAGGCATGAACGCCGATATCGAGGAAATGGACCAGGTGATCGGCCAGTTCCTCGATTTCGCGCGCGGCGACGGCGAAGCGCGCGAGCCGGTGGCAGTGGACGCGCTGGCAGACGAGGTCGCGGCGCATTTCGCGACACTCGGCAAGCCGGTGCGGCGCACCGGCGCGAGCCGCGTGACGCTCTCCGCGGCGCGCATGGCGCTGCACCGCGCGCTGATGAACCTGGTGGACAACGCGCTGCGTCATGCCGGGGGCGAGATCGAGGTCGGGACTTCGCGAATCGACGGGCAGGTCACGCTCGAGGTGCTGGATCGCGGTCCCGGCATCCCCTCCGGCGAGGTCGATCGCCTGAAGCGGCCCTTCACGCAGCTCGACGAGGCGCGCAGCGGCCAGGGTGGCGCCGGACTCGGCCTGGCGATCGTCGAGCGCGTGGCGCGCGCCCATGGCGGGCGGTTCGAACTTGCGCCCCGCGAAGGCGGCGGCCTCGCCGCCCGGCTTGTCTTGCCCGCCCCGTGAACGGAGAATGGCGCCCATGGCTGAAGAACAGAGCCTCTGGAAAGGCTCGCCCTCGCAGGTCACCAACTTCGGTGCCTACCTCCTTTGCCTGGTCCTTTGCTGGCTGGTAGTGCCGGTGTTCTACGCTCTGTGGCGCTGGATCGAGACGCGCCTCAATGAATACGAGCTGACCAGCCAGCGCCTGGCGTTCCGCAGCGGCGTATTCAACCGCAGTACCGAGGAGATCGAGCTCTATCGCGTGCGCGATACGAGCCTGGACGAGCCGCTTCTGCTGCGCCTGTTCGGCGCCGGCAACGTCGTGGTTTTCGCCACCGATTCGAGCACACCGACCCTGGTGCTGCGCGCCGTGAAAGGCGCGTCGGAGGTGCGGCAGAAACTACGCGCGGCGGTGGAAGAGGTGCGCGAGCAAAAGCGCGTGCGCAGCCTCGAAACCTGACCACTGGCGCATGCGCGCCGCCTGGTCACTCTGCGACCAGGTGCCTGCGCGTAAGCGCGGCGAGCGAGCGAGCCGAGAGGTCCTCCGACTTCTCCAGTTCCGCAGCAATCAGTTCCTGCTCGCGACGGCCGCGGTTCTGTGACAACTTCCAGCGCGTCTCCAGGCGCGTCACCACAACGTCGAAGGTGACGATGCCATTGAGCATGTTCTCCACGTAGTCCGCGCGCAGCGCATCGAACTGCGGCAACCATTGTGGGTCGAGCTGCGCCACCAGCGCGCGCTGCGCGGCATGTTTCACCGCGCGGTCCGTGCTGAGCGTCACCTTGCCGTAGGCGTGCACCGCGGCGTAGTTCCAGGTCGGCACGCGCTCCCGGTCCGCGTACCAGCGCGGCGAGACGTAGGCGTGCGGGCCGGTGAACACCAGCATCGCTTCGTCGTCGAAGAACTCCCGCCACTGCGGATTGCTCCTTGCCATGTGCGAATGGATCACCATGCCCGAGTCGCTGTCGGCGACGGTCGCCGGCAGGTGGGAGGCCAGGGGGGTGCCGCCGGTCGCCGTCACCAGCAGGGCGAAGCTGTTGGCGCGCATGAACTCGAGCAGCTCCTTGCGGTCCTCGACGCGGTTGTAGGGGGGCGAGTACATGTCAGGCGCCCTCGATCAATGCCACTGCCATCGCGGCGATGCCTTCGCCGCGGCCGGCGAAGCCGAGTCCCTCGGTGGTGGTCGCCTTGAGGTTGACCGCTGACGCAGCGACCGACAGGTCCGCGGCAATGTTCGCGCTCATGGCAGCGAAGTGCGGCGCCATGCGCGGCGCCTGCGCGATGACGGTGGCATCCACGTTGACCACGCGGAACTTGCGCGCAGCAAGCTTGGCGGCGACGTCGCGCAGCAGCTTGCGGCTGTCGATCTCCGAATACTGCGCGTCGTTGTCCGGATAGTGCCGCCCGATGTCGCCCAGTCCCGCTGCGCCGAGCAGCGCGTCGCAGATCGCGTGCAGCAGCACGTCGGCGTCGGAATGCCCTTCCAGCCCGAGATGAAACGGAATCCGCACGCCGCCGATCACCAGCCTGCCGCCGGGAACCAGCGCGTGCACGTCGAAGCCCTGGCCGATTCTCATGTCACCGCCTCGAGAGGATCGCTTGCGCAATGCCGAGGTCTTCCGGCCAGGTCACCTTGAGGTTTTCCCGGCTGCCCGGCACCAGGCGCGGCTTGAGCCCCATCTGCTCCACCGCGCTCGCCTCGTCGGTCACGGCACCCTTCGCCTGGCGCAGCGCCTGCGCCAGCAAGCCGGCGCGAAACATCTGCGGCGTTTGCGCCAGCCACAACTGGTTGCGGTCCTCGGTGCCGGCGACGCGCTGCGCGCCGGTCTCGTCCTTGCTCATGCGCTTCACCGTGTCCGCGACCGGCAGCGCAAGGATGCCGCCGATCTCGTCGTTGCGGCATTCCTCGTAGAGCCGCGCCAGGTCGGAGGGCGGCAGGCACGGCCGCGCCGCATCGTGCACCAGCATCCAGTCGTCGGCTTGCACTGCCGCCATCGCCGCCACCAACCCGTTGTACACCGAGTCACGCCGCGACTCGCCACCGCAATACAGCGGCTCGATCTTCCCGGCAAAGGCGCTCCAGTCGTAGCTGGCGAATGCCGTATCGCCCGGTACGAGCACCACGAACACCATCTCCACCGGCGCACGGCAGAGTGCTGCGACGGCGTGCCACAGCATGGGTTTGCCTGCGATGGCGAGGTACTGCTTGGGCTGCGCGGCCGCTAAGCGGCTGCCGCTGCCCGCGGCCGGAATCAGGGCATAGCAGGTCAACGCAAAAACTCCATATATTCAAGCAAGTATAATTGCTTTCGGCATGCTCCGCGACCCGCTCCCCGCAAAGCCGCACGACTCCCGGCTTGCCGGCTCGGCGGATGCGCTCGCCGTGTGCCGCATTGCCGCCGCGTCCCGGCCCATCGTGGTGGTCAGCGCCACCGCACTCGATGCGCAGCGCCTGGTCGAGGAGATCGCCTGGCTGGCGCCAACACTGCGCGTTTGCCTGCTGCCGGACTGGGAAACCCTGCCCTACGACTCGTTCTCGCCGCACCAGGACCTGGTGTCCGAGCGACTGGCGACGCTCTACCGGATCCAGCGCGGCGACTTCGACCTTGCCGTGGTGCCGACGCAAACGGCGCTGGTGCGCCTTTGTCCGCCTGCGTACCTGGCGGCGCGCACATTCTTCCTCGAGCAGCGCAAACCGCTCGATGTGGCGGCATTACGCCAGCAGCTCGCGGTCGCCGGCTACCGCCACGTCACCCAGGTGGTGGCGCCTGGCGAATTCTGCATCCGCGGCGGGCTGATCGACCTGTTCCCCACTGGCAGCCAGCTGCCTTACCGCCTGGACCTCGACGACGAAGTCATCGAGACCATCCGCAGCTTCGACGTGGACTCGCAGCGCACGCTGTACACGGTGAACGAAGTGCGCATGCTGCCGGCGCGCGAGTTCCCGCTGGACGATGCCGGGCGGGCAAAATTCCGCAGCCGTTTCCGCGAAATCTTCGAAGGCGACCCGTCCAAAAAGGGCCTGTACCGCGACGTCTCGAACGGCATCGCGGCGGCGGGCATCGAGTATTACCTGCCGCTGTTCTTCGACACGGTAGCGACACTGTTCGACTATTTGCCGCGGCACACGACCTTGCTGCGGCATGGCGACGTCCCTGCCGCGATCGAAGCGTTCTGGCACGACACCAACTCGCGCTACAAGTTGCTGAGCGGCGTGCGCGAGCGGCCGTTGCTGCCGCCCGCGCAGATCTTCGTGCCGGCGGAAGAGTTCCACCTCGCCGCGCAGCGCTTCCCGCACGCCGAACTCGAGCAGGGCCTTGCCCGCGAGGCCTTGCCCGCGCTTGCGGTGGACCGGCGCGCACGGGACCCGCTTGCGGCATTCAAGGGTTTCCTCGGCAACTGCGGCCTGCGGGTACTGGTCGCCGCTGAATCCGCCGGGCGGCGCGAGACCATGCTCAGCTACTTCGCCGAGTACGGCTTGACGCCCGCGCCCTGCGCGACCTTCGAGGAGTGGCTGCGCTCGAGCGCGCGCTTCGCCATCACCGTGGCGCCACTCAGCGCCGGCTTTACCCAGCCGCACGAGGGCTGGTGCGTGGTCACTGAAGCAGAGCTCTACGCCGGCACGGTGCGGCGCCGCGCGAGGGACGCGCAGAAGAAGAGCTCCGTCGAAGGCATGCTGCGCGACCTGTCCGAACTTCGCATCGGCGATCCGGTGGTGCACGCGCAGCACGGCATCGGCCGCTACCAGGGCCTGGTCGGCATGGACCTGGGCGAAGGCCCCACCGAGTTCCTGCATTTGCAGTACGAAGGCGGCGACAAGCTCTACGTGCCGGTGTCGCAGCTGGCGGTGATCTCGCGCTACTCTGGCGCCGAAGCGGAGGCCGCGCCGCTGCACAAGCTGGGCAGCGGTCAATGGGACAAGGCGAAGGCCAAGGCGGCGAAGCAGGTGCGCGACACCGCCGCCGAGCTGCTGGCGCTCTACGCGAGGCGCGCTGCACGCGAGGGCCACGCCTTCCGCGTGCAGGCGCACGACCTGGACGCCTTCGCCGACGGTTTCGGCTTCGAGGAGACGCCCGACCAGGACGCTGCCATCCAGGCGGTGGTGCATGATATGGGCACGGGCAAGCCGATGGACCGCCTGATCTGCGGCGATGTCGGCTTCGGCAAGACCGAGGTGGCGCTGCGCGCGGCTTTTGTTGCCGTCGCCGACCAGAAACAGGTGGCGATCCTCTGCCCCACCACGCTGCTGGTGGAGCAGCACTTCCAGACGTTCTCCGACCGCTTCGCCGACTGGCCGGTGAAGATCGCCGAATTGTCGCGCTTCAGGACCGGCAAGCAGGCAAGCGCCACGCTCAAGGCGCTGGCCGCGGGCGAAGTGGACATCCTCATCGGCACGCACAAGCTGCTGTCGAAGGACGTGAAATTCGAGCGCCTGGGCCTTGCCATCATCGATGAAGAGCACCGCTTCGGCGTGCGGCAAAAGGAGGCACTGAAGGCGCTGCGCGCGCAAGTGGACGTGCTCACGCTCACCGCCACGCCGATTCCCAGAACGCTGGCGATGTCCCTCGAAGGCCTGCGCGACTTCTCGGTCATCGCCACCGCGCCGCAGAGGCGCCTCGCCATCAAGACCTTCGCCGCACCGTTCTCCGAGGGCCTGATCCGCGAGGCGGCGCTGCGCGAATTGAAGCGCGGCGGCCAAGTGTACTTCCTGCACAACGAGGTGGACACCATCGAGCGCATGCGCGAGCGTCTGGCGAAACTGCTGCCCGAGGCGCGCATCGCCGTGGCGCACGGGCAGATGCGCGAGCGCGAGCTGGAACGCGTGATGCGCGACTTCTACGCGCAACGCCACAACCTGCTCCTGTGCACCACCATCATCGAGACCGGCATCGACGTGCCGACGGCCAATACCATCGTCATCCACCGCGCCGACAAATTCGGACTGGCGCAACTGCATCAATTGCGCGGCAGAGTCGGCCGCTCGCACCACCAGGCCTACGCCTACCTGCTCACGCCGCCAGAGGAAGCTCTCGGCGCACAGGCGAAGAAACGCCTGGAGGCCATCCAGCAGATGGAAGAACTGGGCTCCGGCTTCTACCTCGCCATGCACGACCTGGAGATCCGCGGCGCGGGCGAAGTGCTGGGCGAGTCGCAGTCGGGCGAAATCCAGGAAGTGGGCTTCAATCTGTACACGCAGATGCTCGAGCGCGCCGTGCGCGCGCTGAAATCCGGGCGCCAGGTGGACCTCGAGCAGCCGCTGGACATCGCCACCGAGATCAACCTGCACACCCCGTCGCTGCTGCCCGAGACCTATTGCAGCGACGTGCACGAGCGCCTCACGCTGTACAAGCGCATGGCGAACTGCGAAGCGCGCGAGCAGCTGGATGAAATGCGCGAGGAGCTGGTGGACCGCTTCGGCAAGCTGCCGGAGGCGGCGCGCGCGCTGCTCGAGTGCCACGCGCTGCGCATCGCGGCGAAACCGGTTGGCGTGGCGCGCGTGGACGCGACGCACGAAGCGGTGCAGTTGCAGTTCGTGAAGAACCCGCCGCTCGACGGCGCGCGGATAATTTCCATGGTGCAGCGGCGCAAGGACCTGCGCCTGTCCGGGCCGGAGAAGCTGCGCATGGAAGCGAAGATGCCCGGCTGGCCCGAGAGGGCTCAGGCGGTGAAGGACCTCCTCATGCAGCTCGCTGCGTGAACCTCGTCGTGCAGGGGCCGGGGGCCGGGGCGCAGCATGTGGCGGAACTGTCGCGCCTTTCCGCGACGCGCGCATTCGAGCAGATCGCCGCCGGTGCTTACCGGTTGCGTGGCGCGACAGTCAATCCGGCAGTCTATGCCTACTGCCAGGAACGCAGGCTCGACTGCGCCTTGATGCCCGAGGGACTGCGCTTCGCGGACCTGAAGCTGCTGGCGATGGACATGGATTCCACGCTGATCAGCATCGAGTGCATCGACGAGATCGGCGACCTGGCGGGGAAGAAGCTTGAGATCGCCGCGATCACCGCGCGTGCCATGCGCGGACAGATCGACTATGCGGAAAGCCTGAAGCGGCGCGTCGGGCTGCTCGAAGGACTCGGCATCGAGTTCTTGCAGCGCGTCTACGACGAGCGGCTGCGGCTCTCGCCGGGAGCCGAGCAACTGGTGGAGGCCTGCCGCAAGCACGGCGTCAAGCTGTTGCTGGTGTCGGGCGGCTTCACTTTCTTTACCGACCGGCTGAAGCAGCGCTTAGGCATCGACTTCACCATTTCGAACCAGCTCGAGATGCAGGACGGCAAGCTGACCGGGGGGCTGGTCGGGCGCATCGTGGATGCCGAGGCGAAGGCGGCGCGCTTTCGGGAAGTGGCGCACGCGCTGGGCGCCTCGCGCGCGCAGACGGTGGCGATCGGTGACGGGGCGAACGACTTGTTGATGCTAGCGGAAGCGGGAACCTCGGTCGCGTACCGGGCGAAGCCGGTAGTGAAGGCCGAGGCGAGTTGCGCACTGGACCATTCGGGCCTGGACGGCGTGGTCCACCTGTTCGAGTAAAAATCCCGGTTTATGATCTAACCCCCTTCCCGGCGCCGTTTCGCAAGTGCACAATAGCCCCGCACCACAGCCAACCACTGGAGAAAAAAGATGGTCAGAACCGCGTTCGCCCTGCTGCTCGCCCTCGCCGTCACCCCAGCCCTAGCCCAGCGCAAGGACTGCAACGACCTGAAGGGCGAGATTGAGGCCAAGATCAAGAACAACGGCGTGAAGGAATTCACGCTTACTGTCGTCGATGCCGATGCCAAGGAAGACGGCAAGGTCGTCGGCACCTGCGACGGCGGCACCAAGAAGATCGTCTACAAGCGCGGCGGCTGAGCCGCGCGTTTCCGCAGGAAGTGATCGCGGCGGGGTAGTCCCCTACCGGGCCGCGATCACCATGATCTCGACCAGCGCGTTGGGATCGGCCAGTTTTGCTTCCACGCAGGCGCGCACCGGGAGGTTCTTCGGGTCCACCCAGCGCGTCCACACCTCGTTCATCGGCGCGCGGTTGCGGATGTCGGTGACCCAGATGGTGGCCGACAGGACTTTCGACTTGTTCGATCCGCACTTGGCGAGCAGCCGGTCGATGTCCGCCAGCACTTCCTCGGTCTGGCCTTTGACGTCCTTCTTCAGGTCCTTGGCGACGACGCCGGCCAGGTAGACGGTGTCGC
This sequence comes from Betaproteobacteria bacterium, assembly GCA_031394435.1. Taxonomy (GTDB): domain Bacteria; phylum Pseudomonadota; class Gammaproteobacteria; order Burkholderiales; family SG8-39; genus JAABQT01. The sequence goes on along the minus strand of JANNTQ010000248.1, from coordinate 1,716 downwards.
CGTGCTCGGCGGCCTGGGACAGGATCGGGCCGGGTTCATGTCTGACGATGTTCATGGTTGCGCTTCTCCTCAGGCGCGATCCAGGCTCAGCCTGCCTGCGCCGCAGAACGCGACGAACAACATGCCGCCCATGATCGCGAGGTTCTTCTGGAACTGGATGGTCTGCATCATCACCTGCTCCGGCGGCACCGCCCAGTAGGCGTGGAAGATGAGCGTGGTCGGGATGAGGAAGAGGAAGATCGCCCAGGCCGCCCAGCGCGCCTTCCAGCCCACCGCCAGCATCAGCCCGCCGACCAGCTCGATGACGATGGCAGCGACCAGCAGCGGCTCGACCATCGGCATGCCATATTTCGCCATGTAGCCAGCGGCGCCGGCGAAGCCACCGATCTTGCCGAAGCCGGACAGCACGAAGATGTACGCGAGCATCAGGCGCCCGAGCAGCAAGCCCCACGGCTGGAATTGGCTCATCTTGTCCCTTTCTGTTTTTGGAGAGCTTCGCGATCATACCCGGCCACGCGTTTGTACCGCTCCGAGATTTCACGCAGCTCGGCTGCGCTGATCACTTCGTCCACTCGCCCGAAAGGCCTGTCGCCGGTGCGCTCGTAGACTTCGCGCAAGATGGCGTCGGGCGGGTTGCGCCGGTTCTCCAGCACCACGCTCGAGGTGGGCCCGAGGCGTATCGCCTCGTAGGCGGCGAGCGCCTGCGGCGCCGCGGCGCGCGCGAGTTCTTCGGCAAGCGCGTGCGCATCGAGGATCGCCTGCCCTGCGCCGTTCGATCCCCTGGGAAACATCGGGTGCGCGGCGTCGCCCAGCAGCGTGACGCGCCCCTGCGTCCAGCGCGCCAGCGGATTCTTGTCCACCATCGGGTACTCCAACACCATGTCTGAGGCGCGCAGCATCGCGGGAATATCCAGCCAGTCGAAGTGCCAGTCCGCCACGTACGACGAGAAATCCTCCAGGCGCGCCTTCCGGTTCCAGTCCCACTGCTGGTAGTCCGGCGTTTCGATCTCGAACACCCAGTTGACGAGCTGCGTGCCGTCGGCATGGGTGCGGATGGGATAGATCACCATCTTGCCGGTGGCGAGCCAGCCGGCGCGCACCATGGTGGCGCCGCCGAGGTAAGGCTGCCAGCGCGTCACACCGCGCCACATGTTGACGCCAGAGTAGCGCGGCGGGCCGTCCTGCGGAAAGAGCTGCCGGCGGATTGCCGAATGGATGCCGTCGCAGCCGATGGCGGCGGCCCCGCGCGCGCTCGAGCCGTCGGCGAAGCGCAGCGTGACGGTCCCGGCGTCCTGCTCGAACCCCGTGCACTGCTTGCCCAGTTCCACATTGCCGGCGCGCTCAAGCAGCGAGGCCAGCAGGTCGGCCCGGTGGATGGAGAACTGCGGCCAGCCCAGGCCCGCGCGGCAGCCCAGCGGCTCGCTGTGGATCAGTTGCCCGAAGCGGTTGTAGAAACGCGATTCGGCCGTTTCCACCGCGACGCGCGCAAGCGCGGGCACAAGGCCCAGTTCCGCGAACATCTTCGTTGCGTGCGGCAGCAGGTTCACGCCGACGCCGGCCGCCTTGATCGCCGGCGCCGCCTCGAAGACGCGGCAGGCGATGTTGCGCCGGCGCAGCTCGAGCGCGAGCGTCAGCCCGCCGATGCCGCCGCCTACGACGAGTACTTCCTGCATCAGTCGGGCTTGATGCCCGCCTCGCGCACCACCTGTGCCCAGC
>JANNTQ010000003.1:0-9900 GCA_031394435.1 Betaproteobacteria bacterium | reverse complement strand
GGTGCCCTTGAATTCCTCGTAGATCACGTCGTCCATGCGGCTGCCGGTGTCGATCAGCGCGGTGGCGATGATGGTGAGCGAGCCGCCTTCCTCGACGTTGCGCGCCGCGCCGAAGAAGCGCTTGGGCTTTTGCAGCGCGTTGGCATCCACGCCGCCGGTGAGCACCTTGCCCGAGGCCGGCACCACGGTGTTGTAAGCGCGCGCCAGGCGGGTGATCGAGTCGAGCAGGATCACCACGTCCTTCTTGTGCTCGACCAGGCGCTTGGCCTTCTCGATCACCATCTCGGCGACCTGCACGTGGCGCGAGGCCGGCTCGTCGAAGGTCGAGGCCACCACTTCGCCGCGCACCGAGCGGCTCATCTCGGTCACTTCCTCCGGCCGCTCGTCGATCAGCAGCACGATCAGCGACACGTCGGGATGGTTGGCGATGATGGCGTGCGCGATGTGCTGCAGCATCACGGTCTTGCCGGCCTTGGGCGGGCTGACGATCAGGCCGCGCTGGCCCTTGCCGATCGGCGCGATGATGTCGATCACGCGCCCGGTGGTGTTCTCTTCGGCCTTGATGTCGCGCTCCAGCTTGAACGCTTCGTCCGGGTGCAGCGGCGTGAGGTTCTCGAACAGGATCTTGTTCTTGGACGCCTCGGGCGCCTCGCCGTTGACCTTGTCCACCTTGACCAGCGCGAAGTAGCGCTCGCCGTCCTTCGGCGTGCGGATCTCGCCCTCGATGGTGTCGCCGGTGTGCAGGTTGAAGCGCCGGATCTGCGAGGGGCTGACGTAGATGTCGTCGGTGCTCGCCAGGTAGCTGGTGTCGGGGGAGCGCAGGAAGCCGAAGCCGTCGGGCAGGACCTCCAGCGTGCCGTCGCCGAAGATCGATTCGCCCTTCTTCGCCTGGCCCTTCAGCAGGGCGAAGATCAGGTCCTGCTTGCGCATGCGGCTGGCGTTGTCGATCTGGTTGCCGACCGCCATTTCCACGAGCTGCGTGACGTGCTGGGTTTTCAGTTCTGAGAGGTGCATGGCCAATGAAATAGGATGAGGCCCGGCCTGCCGTGCTGCGGTCTCTTTGGGGGAGATGCGCCTCGCAGGGAACTACGGCGGGCGCCGGGTACTGCCGCCGCGCCCGTGCTATCCGGCGCAGCTTCGCATCAAAGCGTAGGCGCTTTAGATATTGCTGTCAAGAAACGCGGTCAACTGCGACTTCGACAGCGCCCCGACGCGCGTGGCTTCGAGGTTGCCGTTCTTGAACAGCATCAGCGTCGGGATGCCGCGGATGCCGAACTTGGCCGGCACCTGCTGGTTCTCGTCGACGTTGAGCTTGGCGATCTTCAGGCGCCCGTCGTACTCCTTGGCCACCTGGTCGAGGATCGGGGCGATCGACTTGCAGGGGCCGCACCACTCGGCCCAGTAGTCCACCAGGACCGGGACCTCGGACCTGAGGACCTCGGGTTCGAAACTATCGTCCGTCACATGCTTAATCTGCGAACTGCTCATGGCTCCTCGGGGATCTTGCGGGGGGAGGCCTTATTATGGGGGCGGCGTGCCGGGAACCCAAGGTGCCGTGCTAAATTACTGAGCTGATTAACCTTTTTGCCATCGCTGGAATCCGCGCGCATGACCTACGTGGTCACCGAGAGCTGCATCAAGTGCAAGTACACGGACTGCGTGGACGTGTGCCCGGTGGACTGCTTCCGGGAGGGGCCGAACATGCTGGTGATCGACCCCGACGAGTGCATCGACTGCACCCTGTGCGTGCCCGAATGCCCGGTCGAGGCGATCTTTGCCGAGGATGACGTCCCCGACGCCCAGCGCGAGTGGACCGCGCGCAACAAGGAACTGGCGGCGGGCTGGAAGCCGATCATCGAGCGCAAGCCTGCCCCGGCAGACGCCGACCAGTGGGCCAAGGTGACGGAAAAAAAGCACCTGCTCGAAAAATAGGCTCAGACCCCATTTTTAATTCTTAATGCCCGTACAGCCCGGCCTTTGCCTTGCCGCGGAACACGCGGTACGCGAACACGGTGTAACCGACGACGAAGGGCAGCACCACCAAGGCACCGGCGAGCACCACCTTGAGCGCAGAGGGGTGCGCCGCCGCCTGCCAGATGGTGAGCCAGCCCACCACCACGTAGGGGAACACGCTGTAGGCGAGGCCGGCAAAGGCCAGCACGAAGATCGCCACCGCACCGGCGAAGGGTTTCCAGTCGGATTTGCGCACCGAAGTCCACACCCACAGCCAGGCCGCGAGCGTCGCGAGCGGCAGTAGCATCAGGCCGAGCGTGCGCGGAAAGTCGAACCACTTGTCGCGCACGATCTCGCTGGCGAGCGGCGTGGCGAGCGACACCAGCGCGACGCCGAGTGCCACCCACAGCAAGCCCCACCTGGTCCACGCCATGGCCTTCATCTGCAGCGCTCCCTCGGTGCGCAGGATGAGCCAGGTGGCGCCGAGCAGCACGTAGCCGCCGCACAGCGCGGCGCCCACGAGGAGCGAGAACAGGAAATAGCCCCCGCCCGGCTGGAACGCGGTGAGATAGCGCCCCAGCATGAAGCCCTGCGCGAACGACGCGAGGAACGAACCGAACCAGAACAGCCAGTTCCACAGCTCGGCGTGCCAGCCCAGCGCCTTCACGCGCAATTCGAAAGCCACGCCGCGCAGCATCAGCCCGATCAGCATCGCCGCCACCGGCAGGTAGAGCGCGCCGAGGATGTAACCGTGCGCGGCAGGAAAGGCGATGAGCAGGATCCCGACGCCGAGCACCAGCCAGGTCTCGTTCGCGTCCCAGAACGGGCCGATGGAAGCCACCATCACGTCCTGCTCCTCGCCGGTCGCCGCCGGCATCAGCATGCCCACGCCGAGGTCGTAGCCGTCGAGCACCACGTAGGCGAGAACCGCGGTGCCCATGAGGATGGCGAAGATGAGCGGCAGGTCGAGGCTCATGCTTTCGCTCCTTCGCCCGCCATGTGGGTGAGCACCACGATGTAGGCGAGCAGCATCACGCCGTAGACGAGCGCGTAGCCGGTGAGGCTCGCGCCGAGGCTCGCTTCATGCACGCGCCCCACCGCATCCGCGGTGCGCAGGATCCCGGTCACCAGCCAGGGCTGGCGCCCGATCTCGGTCACCAGCCAGCCGGCGAGCGTCGCGATCCATCCCGAGAAGGTCATCCCCGCGAAGGCCCACAGCAGCCAGCGAGGCGCGCGCTTGCGCAAGATCCAGCTCCCCGCCCAGGCGAGCGCCAGCATCAGCATGCCCACGCCCACCATGATGCGAAACGACAGGAACACCGGCATGACTGGCGGATGGTCGGGCGCGAATTCCTCGAGCCCCTGCAGCGCGGCGTCGAAATCGTGCTTGAGCACGAAGCTCGCGAGCTTGGGCACCTCGATCGAGTAGTCGTTCCTCTTCTCGGCCTCGTTCGGGATGGCGACGAGGACCAGCGGCACCCCTTTGCCGGTTTTCCAGATCGCCTCCATCGCGGCGATCTTCGCCGGCTGGTGCTCGAGCGTATTCAGGCCGTGCAGGTCGCCGACGAACACCTGCAGCGGCGCGAGCACCGCGGCCACCAGCGCGCCGGCGCGCAGCGTCCTCAGGGCGCCCGCGTCCTGCGGCGCCTTGAGCAGCCGCCAGGCCGACAGCCCGGCGACCAGGAACGAGGCGGTGAGCCCGGAGGCGAGCAGCATGTGCGTGAAGCGGAAGGGAAACGACGGGTTGAAGATCACCTGCAACCAGTCGCCGGCGATCAGCACGCCGCCGTCCATCACGTGGCCCTGCGGCGTATGCATCCAGGAATTGAGCGCGAGGATCCAGAATGCCGAGAGCGTGGTGCCCGCCGCCACCATCACCGAGCAGAAGATGTGCACCCGCGTGCTGACGCGCTCCATGCCGAACAGCATCACGCCGAGGAAGGTCGCCTCGAGAAAAAACGCGGTGAGCACCTCGTAGGCGAGCAGCGGCCCGGCGATGTTGCCGACCTTTTCCATGTAGCCCGGCCAGTTGGTGCCGAACTGGAAGCTCATCGTGATGCCCGAGACCACGCCCATGGCGAAGGTCAGGGCGAAGATCTTCACCCACAGGCGGTAGGTGGCGAGCGACGCCGGGTCGTTGTTGCGCGCGTACCTCACGCGGAACCAGACCAGGTACCAGGCGAGCGCGATGCTGATCGTGGGAAACAGGATGTGGAACGCGATGTTCAGGCCGAATTGGGCCCGGGAAAGGAGCAGCGCGTCGCCAGCGTCCATGCGGCATTATTATGCGCGCATGCCGGGCGCGCCGATTCCCAAGAGTGAACTGCTCACGCATCTCGCGGCGGGCCATGCGGCGCGCGTCACCGTCGTCACCCCCAACCGCCGCCTGGCGCAAGAGCTCGCGCGCGAGTTCGACCAGCGACAGATCGACAAGGGACTGCCGGTCTGGGAGACGGCGGACATCCTGTTTTTTGGCGCGTTCGTCGAGCGGCTCTACGAGGACGCGCTCTACTCCGACATCGCGGCCAGGCTGCCGCTGCTGCTCAGCGCTGCGCAGGCGCAGGCGCTGTGGGAGTCCGCGATCCGCGCAAGCGAGTGGGGCGAGGCGCTGCTCGCGGTGCCGCAGGCGGCAGGCGACTGCGTCAAGGCCTGGAGCCTCGCGCACGAGTGGCGCATCGCCCGCGGGCTCGCCGGCTTTCCAGGCAACGACGACGCCAGGGCCTTCCTCGAGTGGTCGCGCGACTACGCCAGGCGCTGCGAGCGCGACGACAACACCGATGCGGCGCGCCTGGCGGACATCGTCCTGCCGATACTCGGCGAATCCGCCCTGCGCAAGCCGAAACTCCTCGTCGCCTACGCCTTCGACGTGTTGAAGCCGCAGGAGCAGGACTTCCTCGACGCTTGCGCTAAGGCTGGCATCGAAGTGCGCAATTGTGCTCCCGCGCGCAGGGTGGGCGCAGCCCACCGGCGCGTCTTCCCCTCAGCCCGCGAAGAACTCGACGCCGCCGCGCAATGGGCGCGCGCGAAGCTCGAATCCGGCGCGCAGCGTATCGGCGTCGTGGTGCCGGAACTGGGAGATCGCCGCCGCGAAGTGGTGCGAGTCTTCGCGCGCACCATGCAGCCGGCGCACAACCTGCCGGGCCACGAGCGCAAGACGCTGCCCTTCAACGTCTCCCTCGGCGCGCCGCTCGCCGACACGCCGCTGGTGCGCGCCGCGCTCTCCATCCTCGAACTCGCCGCGGGCGAGATTCCCTTCGAGCAGGCCTCCAGGCTCATCCGCTCGGCCTTCCTCGGCGGCGCGCAAGGCGAGATGGCGAAGCGCGCGCTGCTCGATGCCGCGCTGCGCAAGCGCGCGCCGGCGCGGGTGACCTTGGGCAAGCTGGTTGGATTGGTCGAGGCTTGTCCCGTCCTGCGCCAACGCTTGGAGGCCCTGTTCTCCCTGCCGAAGAAGGAATCCGCGTCGCCGCATGACTGGGGACGCCACTTCACCACGCTGCTCGATGCTGCGGGCTTTCCCGCGCGCAGCCTCGACTCCGATGAATTCCAGACCCAGGGCAAATTCAACGAGACCCTCGCCGAGTTCGCCAAGCTCGAGCGCGTTGTGCCGAAGATGTCCTTCGTGCAGGCGCTCGCGCAGCTGCGGCGCCTTTGCGCGGACACGCTGTTCCAGCCCGAGACGCCGGATGCGCCGGTGCAGGTGCTGGGCGTGCTCGAGTCCGCGGGGCTCGAATTCGACTGCCTCTGGGTGAGCGGCCTCACGGATGAGGCCTGGCCGCTGCATGCGAAGCCCAATCCATTCATGCCGCCGGCGCTGCAGAAGAAGGCGGGGATTCCGGAAGCGTCACCGGAGGCAACGCTGGCGCGTGCAAAGCGGATTACCGAGGGATGGTTGGGAGCGGCTTCCGAGGTGATCGTCTCGTACCCGGTCCGTGAGGAAGATCGCGATTTGATCGGTTCTCCCCTGATCTCCGGCGTTTCCCCGCTTTTGGAAACGCCGGAGACAAGGACCACCGCACGCTATCGCGACGCGATCTTTGCCGCTCGACGGTTCGAGACGGTTGCAGACGGACAAGCTCCCGCACTGGCCTCGAAAACCCCGAAGGGAGGCACACGAATCCTTTCCGACCAGGCCGCCTGCCCGTTCCGTGCCTTTGCTCGACACAGGTTGGCTGCAGAAGCACTCGAAGAACCTGTTGAAGGTTTGGACGCGAGGGACCGTGGCCTGCTCCTCCATACCCTGATGAAGGAACTGTGGACCGAGCTGAAAGGAAGCAGTGGGTTGACTGGGGACGTTGGCGCAGCGATCGAACGAGCCGCGGCGGCGGCCGTTGCCGAAGCGAAGTTGGAGGATCCTTTCGCCGGCCTTGAGCGCAAGAGACTCGCCAAGCTGGCGCGCGAATGGCTGCAGGTGGAAAGGCAGCGCGAGCCATTCGAAGTGGTGGCGATGGAGGAAAAGCGCAAGCTCTCCGTCGCCGGCCTGGAACTCAATGGCCGCATCGACCGCCTGGACAGGCTCGACGCCGGCGGCCATGCGCTCATCGACTACAAGACCGGTAAACCGACTCCCAACGAATGGTTGGGCGAACGGCCGGACGACCCGCAGCTCCCCCTCTACGCCTTGAATGCCAAGGAGGACATCTCCGCCGTCGCCTTCGCCAAGCTGCGCACGGGCGAGATGCGTTACATGGGGTTTTCGGACCGCAAGGACCTCATGCCCGACGTGAAGCCGGCGAAGGACTGGAAGGCGCTGCTTGCCGGCTGGAAAAAGGAACTCGAGTCCTTGGGCGCGGGCTTCGCTGCGGGCGACGCGCGCGTGGACCCTAAGAAGATGCTGCAGACCTGCCGCTATTGCGACCTGCAGCCGCTGTGCCGCGTGTACGAGCGCGTCAATGCGCTCGGGGATGAAGGCGAGGAGACGGAGTGACGCTAAGCCGCGACTTCAACGTACTCCACGCGGCTGCTGGGCTCGGGGATCGGCAGGCCGTCAGCGCGCAGCCCCTCAAGATGAAACTCGATCGCTTCCTGAATTTCGCGCTCGGTTTCCTCGACCGTGGCGCCGGTCGCGACGCAGCCGGGAAGATCGGGCACGTAGGCCCCGTAGTTGCCTTCGCCTTTCTCGATCACTACCGCGTAGCGCATCGGGATACCTATCTCTTGAGTCCGGATTGCTTAAGGATACTGTTTAACAGCCCCGCAGGTAAATCATCGCTTGGTTTCCCGGGGACGGTCACACGGCCGGGCTTCACCGCGTGCTTGAACTGGCGATGGCTGCCTCGCGTCGCCACCAGGTACCATCCGTCGCGCCGCAGGATCTGCAAGATCTCCGAAACCTTCATCGCACCTACGGCCCCCGTGAGGATGAAACGGGCGAGCGGCGAACCGGTTGACCGCCATGGTTGACCCGCGGCCAGTCGCCGACCAGAAGGAACGCGAAGCGGCGCTCGACGTCAGGCGCTCGTTCATCGTGCAGGCGCCGGCGGGTTCGGGGAAGACCTCTTTGCTGGTCGACCGCTTCCTGAAACTCCTGGACACGGTGCAGCAGCCCGAGGAGATCGTCGCCATCACCTTCACCAGGAAGGCGGCGGCCGAGATGCGCGGGCGCGTGATCGAGCAGATCCCTGCCGAGCTCGCGCCGCGGCTTCGCATCCAGACCATCGACGCGCTGTGCGCCTCGCTCACTTCCCAGATGCCGGTGCTCGCCAAGTTCGGCGCGCAGCCGGGCATCGCCGAAGACGCCTCCGAGCTCTACCGCGAGGCGGCGTCGCGCACGCTGCTGGATATCACGCCGCCGGTGGCGCGGCTGCTCGCGCACCTGGACAACAACGTCGCCGATGCGACGAGCCTGTTAGCCGAAATGCTGCAACGGCGCGACCAGTGGCTGCGCAACACGGGTCGCGCGCCGACGCGCAAGGAGCTGGAGGCGGCGCTCGAGGAGGAACGCGAGCGGCTGCTGGCGCATGCGCGGGCGCTGCTGCCGGATGCAAACCCTGAGCTTGCCGAGGAGTTGCTCACCGACAAGAACACCTGGCGCAAGAAGAGCGGCAAGGCGCAAGCGCTTTCCGACAACGAGCCGTTGCGCCTTGCGCTTGCGGCATTGAAGCTCGCGCCGCCGGCGACCTACTCCGAACCGCAGTGGGAGGCGCTGGAGGCCATCCTCACCCTCTTGAATCCCGCGGTAGCGCAGTTGATGATCCTGTTCGGCGAGCGCGGCGAAGTGGATTTCACGCAGATCGCGCACGGCGCGCTCGCCGCTCTGGGCACGCCCGACGAACCCACGGACCTGATGTTGTCCCTCGATGTCCGGGTGCAGCATCTGCTGGTCGACGAGTTCCAGGACACGTCCAACTCGCAGTGGGAGTTGCTCGAGCGCCTGACCGCCGGCTGGCAGGAGGGCGACGGGCGCACGGTGTTCGTCGTCGGCGACCCGATGCAGTCCATCTACCGCTTCCGCGACGCTCAGGTGGGCCTGTTCCTGCGTGCGCGGCGCCACGGGCTGCCGGGGGTGAAGCTCCAACCGCTTACTCTTTCCACCAATTTTCGCTCGCAGGGATCCATCGTTTCCTGGGTGAACCGCGTGTTTCCGAGCGTGCTGCCCGCCGCCGAGGACGAATCCTCCGGCGCGGTGCCCTATGCGCCTTCGGTTCCCTTCGAGCCCGCTGACCTCGAGGGCGAACCCACGCTGGAGCTCTTCGCCGACCGCGAGGGCGAGGCGAAGCGCGTGGTGCAGTTGGTCGCCGAATCCCGCGGCAAGACCGCGATCCTGGTGCGCAACCGCAGCCACCTCGAATCAATCGTCCCCGCGCTCAAAGGCGCGGGCATCCTTTATCGCGCGGTGGAGATCGAGCAGCTGGGCGAGAAGCAGGTGGTGCAGGATCTCTATGCGCTGACGCGCGCGCTCACCCATCTCGCCGACCGCGTCGCCTGGCTCGCCATCCTGCGCGCGCCGTGGTGCGGGCTCACGCTTGCCGAGCTCTCCGCCTTCTTCGAAGCGCATCGCGACAATACTGTCTGGGAGCTGATCCTGGACCTGCCGCGCCTTGCGCGCTTCGTCTGCGTCCTCAAGCCCGCGCTGGAGAACCGCCTGCGCGGCACGCTGCGCGATCGCGTGGAGGGCGTCTGGCTCGCCTTGGGCGGGCCGGCCTGCGTGGCGGACGCCACCGACCTCGAGGACGCCGAGATCTTCTTCGACGAACTCGAGCGCCTGGAGGAGGCAGGCGAGCTGACTGACTTTGGCCTGTTGGCCAAGAGCCTCGGCAAGCTCTACGCGCTCCCCGACGTCGAGGCCGGCCCCGAGGCTGTAGAGATCATGACCATCCACAAGGCGAAGGGCCTGGAGTTCGACACCGTCATCGTTCCCGGGTTGGATCGTGCACCGCGCTCGGGGAGGAAGCCTTTGTTCGCGTGGCGCGCTTTGGCTGGAGGGCGGTTGCTGCTCGCGCCGATCGACGAGACCGGCGGGGACAAGGAGCCTTTGTACCAGTACGTGCGCGCGCTCGACCGGGAGGCGGAGGACATCGAGGCGGGGCGCTTGTTTTATGTCGCGGCGACACGGGCGCAGTCGCGGCTGCGTTTGCTGGGCTGCGTGAAGGTGGATGCGGATGGGGTGGTGAAGATGCCTTCGCGGCGCTCGTTGTTGGGATTGGCCTGGGCGGCGTTGGAGGAGGGGGTGAGGTTGCCTGCGGCTGTGGCGGGGGAGAAGCAGGGGAGGGAGCCGTTGCCGGCGGGGGGGTTGAGGAGGCTGCCTGCGGATTTCGAGATGCCTGGGGCGCCGATGGCTGCGAAGTGGACTGCGCCGGAGGAGGGACGGGAGGAGGAAACGCCGCCGTTCGACTGGGCGAAGGAAACTGTGCGCCACGCGGGTATCGTTGTACATGCGTGGTTGCAGCGGATTGCCGAGGACGAGTTGCGCGACTGGGATGCGAAACGCGTCGATGCGCTTCGCGTCCG
>JANNTQ010000298.1:0-15957 GCA_031394435.1 Betaproteobacteria bacterium | reverse complement strand
TAGGGGCACTTGGTCATGTAGCACATGTCGCACAGGTAGCACTGGTCGACGACCTTGCGAAAATCCTGCTTGTCGACGCCGTCCACCTCCATGGTCCTGGAGTTGTCCACCAGATCGAACAAGGTGGGGAACGCGGTGCACAGATTCACGCAGCGCCGGCAGCCGTGGCAGATGTCGAAGATGCGCTCGAGTTCCTGGTGCAGCGCGCCTTGGTCGTAGAAGGCGTCGCTCTGCCAGTCGAGCGGATGGCGGGTCGGGGCTTCGAGGGATCCTTCGCGCATGCACCTAGGCTACTGGTCATGGCGCCGGCGGGCAATCAAATTATCGCAATGCACCGCATTGCCCAAGTCAATCGGCAAGCGAGGCGAGCGACTACAATGGTCCAACACAGCAGGAGGATGGCATGGAAAACGTGACGACGGAAAAGCTGATGGCCGACCTGCGCGCGGTGGTGCGCGATGCGGAGGAACTGCTGCAGGCTACGGCCGGCCAGGCCGGCACGCGCGTCGACGAGCTGCGCGCCCGCGCAGAGGAGTCGATCGGCGCGGCGCGCGCGCGCCTGGAGCAGGCCGGCGACAGCGCCCGCGAAACGGCGCGCGAGATCGACGAGCAGGTGCGCAGGAACCCCTGGGCCGCGGTGGGCCTTGCCGCCGCCGCGGGCCTGCTGCTCGGCCTGCTGCTCGGTCGGAAGTAACCGTGGGCATCGTGCAATCCGTGCAGGCCCTGGTCGCGACCGCGCTCGGTCTGGCGCGCACGCGGCTCGAACTGCTCAGCGTCGAGATGCAGGAAGTGCTCGCGCGGCTGGTGTTGCTGATGATCGGCGCGGTGGCGGCAATCCTCCTCGGCGCGCTGGCGATCGGCTTCGGTTCTGTGGCGCTGGTGATGGCGGCGCCCGCCGAGCACCGCGTGGCAGTGTCGGCGGGGCTCGCGCTCGCCTTCCTCGCGGCGGCGGCGCTCATCGCCTGGAAGGTTGCGCGCGAGGCGAGGGCGCGCCCCTTTGTCGCGAGCCTCGCCGAACTCGAGCGCGACGTGCAAGCGCTCAAGGAGCGCGAGTGAAGGCTTTCCTCGACTCCCTGGTGCGCCGCCGCGCGGCGCTGGTGGAGCGCTCCGCCGCCCAGCGCGGCAGGATTGTCTTGGCCGTAGCGGACATGCGGCGCGCGTCGGCGGCGCCGGTGCTGCTCGGCGCGAGCGTGGCGGCGACGCTGCTCGCGTCTTCGCCGAAAGTGCGCGGCTGGGTGGTGAAGGGCTGGGCCACCTACAGCTTCGTGAGACAACTGCTGGGACGATGACGCAGCCGGAAGCGCTCGCGCCGCCGCCCGGCGCCCTGCGGCGGCTCAAGCTCCATTTCGACCAGAACGAGCGCGAAGTCGCGGTCGTTTTCTTTGCCGGCGGCTTCATCTTCGACATCCTGACCGTCGGGCGCATCGACTCCTGGTTCACCATCGGCCAGCAGGCGGCGTACCTGGCGGTCATCACGGCCGTGCTGCTGCAAATGTTCTTCGAGCAGGGCAAGCCGCCGCCTGTGCCGGCGCAGATGCCGACGCTCAAGCGCTGGGTTTACGAGTACCGCTCGGCAATCGTGCACTTCCTGCTCGGCGCGCAGCTCAACCTGTACGCCATTTTCTTCTTCAAGAGCTCATCGCTGCTGGTCTCCTTTGGCTTCCTCGCCTTCCTGGTGGCGTTGCTGGTGGCGAACGAGTCCAGGCGTTTCAAGGCGCTGGGGCTCAGCGTCAAGTTCGCGCTGCTCGGGCTTTGCTATCTCGCTTTTTTCGCCTGCGTGGTGCCTATCTTCATCGGCTCGATCGGCACCGGGGTGTTCCTGCTCTCGATGCTGGCCGGCTGCCTGCCGCTCGTCGGCGCGGCCTGGTGGATCCGGCGCAGGCTGCCCGATCTGTTCGTGCAGGCCCGGCGCCACATCCTGCTGCCCCTGGGCTGCGTGCTGATCGGCTTCCTCGCCTCCTATCTCCTGCGCCTGATTCCGCCGGTGCCGCTGTCGATCCCGTTCATCGGCGTGTATCACGCCGTGGAGAGAACGGAGGCAGGCTACCGTCTTACCCACGAGAGGGCCTGGTGGCGCGTCTGGCACAACGGCGACCAGAAATTCCGCGCGCAGCCCGGGGACAAGGTGACCGTGTACTTCCGCCTCTTCTCGCCCGCGCGTTTCGCCGACCAGGTGCAGATGCGCTGGTTCTGGCAGCCGGAGGGCCGCGGCTGGGCGCTTCAGGACACGATCCCGATCAACATCTTGGGCGGCCGCGAGCAGGGCTTCCGCGGCTACGGCGTGAAGGCGAATTTCCAGCCCGGGCCGTGGAAGGTGCAGGTGGAAACCACCGACGGGCGCGAGATCGGGCGCGTGTATTTCGAGCTGGAGACCGCGCCCGCGGAGCCGCGCTTCATCACGACGGACCTCGACTAGGCCAGCGCCAGCGTAGCGCGCTTGATCATCGCGCCCTCGAGGCTGTCGCCGATGGAGAAGCCGAGGCTCTGGCACAACTGCAGCATGCCGCGGTTCTCGGCCAGCACGTGGCCGATCATGCTGCGCAGGCCGCGCGCGCGCGCCACGTCGATCAGCTGGCCCATCAGGCGCCGGCCGAGGCCCTTGCGGTGCCAGTCGTCGGCGATGACGATGGCGAACTCGCAGCTGTCCCCGTCCGGATTGGTGACGTAGCGGCACACGCCGATCTCGGCTTCGAGCGCGCCTGCCGGCAGCGTGGCGACGAAGGCCATCTCGCGGTCGTAGTCGATCTGGGTGAAGCGCACCAGCATGGCGGGCGTGAGTTCCCTCAGCGTGTCCATGAAGCGGAAGTAGCGGCTTTCCGGCGACAGGCTGCGCACGAAGGCCTGCTCCATCTCCGCGTCCTCGGGCCGGATCGGGCGCAGCGTGACCGCCGGGCCCGAGGCGGGCTGCCAGGTGCTCACCAGGTGCGCGGGGTATGGGTGGATCGCCATGTGCGCGTAGCGGTCGCGCTGCGGCTGCGCCGGGCGCAGCACCACGCGCGCGTCCACCGCGACGGCGCCGCTCTCGTCGGCGATCAGCGGATTGATGTCCAACTCCTGCAGTGCGGGCAGTTCGCACACCAGTTCCGAGACACGCAGCAGCACTTCCTCGAGCGCGCGCATGTCCACCGGGGGCATGCGGCGGAACTCGCCCAGCAGCTGCGCCACGCGCGTGCCGCGGCGCGCAGCGCCGAGACGAAGCGCCGCGCGCTTCTCACGCCCTCGATGTAGAGCAGGATGTGCTCGGTGTTCGCGTCCGCAACCAGGTAATCGATGATCTCGCCGAAGTCCACGTCGGTGGAGCCGCCGAGCGACACCATGCTGGAGAAGCCGACCTTGTTTGGGCGCGCCCAGTCGAGCAGAGCGGTGCACACCGCGCCCGATTGCGAGATCAGGCCGAGCGAGCCCGCAACCGGCGTGCCGCGCGCGAAGGTCGCGTTCAGGCCCAGCGCGGGGCGCATCAGGCCGAGGCAATTGGGGCCCACCACGCGCAGCCGGTGGCGGCGCGCGTTTTCCAGCACCGCACGTTCCAGTTTTGCGCCGGCGGGACCGGTTTCCGAAAAGCCGCCGGTGATCACCACCGCGGCGCGCACGCCGGCGCGGCCGCACTGTTCGATCACATCGGGCACCGTGCGCGGCGGCGTGGCGACCACGGCGAGATCCACGCGCGGCGGCACCCTGCCGATGGCGTCGAAGCAGGGCACGCCCTGCACGCTCTTGTACTTGGGGTTGACCGCGTACAGGTCACCGGCGTACTGCGCGGCGAGCATGTTGGCGATGAGCACTGCGCCAATGGAGCCCGCGCGCTCGCTCGCGCCGACGAGGGCGACGGAGGAAGGCTCGAACAGCGGGGTGAGATAGTGCTTTTCGGAAACGCCCATGGCGCGGAGTCTAGCGCCTTGCCTTGGCCGGGCTTGACTCAGGTCAAAGGGCCCGATGCGCTCCCCGGTATTGTGGTTCTTGTGCAGATCGGAAACCGGGAGAACACCATGTCCTACAAGACGATCCTCGTGCATCTGGATGGCCGCGGGCGCAGCACCGAGCGGCTCGACTTCGCCTTCGGCGTCGCCGCGACGTTCGAGGCGCACCTGGTGGGGCTGTATGCGCCGGGCGTGCCGCGCATCCCGTCGTACGCGCTGGCCGAGGCCGGGTCCGCGGTGCGCGAGCTCGTGGAGCGCCGCCGTGCGGAATCCATGCACCAGGCGGAGAAGGCGTTCCGCGACGCGAGCGCCCGCCGCGGCGACGCCGGCGCGGAATGGCGCGTTTCGGAAGCCGACCCCGCGGTGGCGGTCGCCTTGAGCGCGCGCTATGCCGACCTGGTCATCGTGGCGCAGGCCGAGCCGCAGGACGAAGCCGGCGTGCGCTCTCTGGCGGAGGAGTTCGTGCTGTCGGCCCGCCGGCCGGTGCTGTACCTGCCGTATGCCGGCCGCTTCGCGACGCTCGGCGAGCGGGTGATGATCGCCTGGGACGCGGGCCGCGAAGCGGCGCGCGCGGTGAGCGACGCGCTGCCGCTGCTCAGGCGCGCCAATGCCGTCGAAGTGGCGGTTTTCAATGCGGAGCGCAGGCGGCGCGAGCACGGCGAGCAGCCGGGGGCCGACGTGTCGCTGTACCTCGCGCGCCACGGCGTGAAGGTCTCGGTCATGCAGCAAAGCGGAGCCGATTTCGACGTCGGGGCGCAGGTCCTGTCGCGCGCCGCGGACACCGCCGCCGATCTCATCGTGATGGGCGCCTACGGCCATTCGCGCGTGCGCGAGCTGGTGCTCGGCGGCGTGACTCGCACCATCCTCGAATCGATGACGGTGCCGGTGCTGATGTCGCACTGAGTAGGGCGCACGGCCGGTAGAATTGCCGCGGGTGAAATTTCTACTTGACGCCGTACTGCGCCGCATCGGGGAGGGGACCGCCATCCCTTTCGCCGTGCGCTTCTCGGGCGGCGGCGAATACCGCAATTCCGCGCAAGCTCCCGTCTTCACCCTGGTGATCCGCAGCGCAGCGGCCTATGCGCGCGTTGCGGCCTTCGGCCACATCGGCCTGCTGGATGCCTACTTCGACGGCGAGCTCGACGTCGAGGGCGACCTCGCCAAAGCGTCGGCCGTAGGCCTGGAAAGCGAAATGGCCGGCCAAAACCTGCTGGTGGACGTGCGCAACCGCTGGCACGAGCTGCGCTTTTCCAATCGCGGCTGGAAGCAGGCGAAGCGCAATGCCGAAGCCCATTACGCGCTCGGCACCGAGTTCTACCGCTTGTGGCTCGACGACCCGCTGATGATGTACACCTGCGCCTACTGGAAGGAGGGGACGCGTACGCTGGAGCAGGCGCAGCGCAACAAGATCGAGCACGTGGCGAGGAAGCTCCAGCTTGCCCCCGGCGAGGAAGTGGTGGACATCGGCAGCGGCTTCGGCGGCTTCATGTTCCACGCCCACGAGAAGTTCGGCGTCAAGGTCACCGGCATCAATAACACGACCTCGCAGGTCGAGATGGTGCGCGAGGCAATCGCGCGGCGCGGGCTTGGCCAGGCGCTCGAGGTGATCGACACCGACTTTCGCGACGCAGCCCGCGCATACGACAAGGTGGTGTCGATCGGCACCCTGGAGCACGCCGGGCGCGACCAGCTCGGGGAGGTAGTGCGCGCGCACGCCGCCTTCCTCAAGCCGGGAGGCCTCGGCATGCTGCATTTCATCGGCCACGTCGGGCACTTCCAGACCGAGTTCTTCATCCGCAAGCACGTTTTTCCCGGCGGCTGGATCCCGAGTCTCGCGCACACCATCGCGGCGATGGAGCGCGCCGGGCTCGAGGTGCTGGACATCGAGAACCTGCGCCGGCATTACGCGCTGACGCTGGATGCCTGGGGCGAACGCTTCGACCGCAACTGGGACAGGATCCGCGCGCTTGACCCGCTGAAGTTCGACGAGCGCTTCCGGCGCATCTGGCGCGTGTACCTCTACGGTTGCGCCGAGATGTTCCGTTCCGCCAGGGGCTACACCCACCTGTTCCAGATCGTGTTCTCAAAGGGCAACGCCACGTCCCGCAGCTACCCGATGAGCCGGGAGTTCCTCTACGAACAGCCTGCATACCGCGAAAACCCGGTCGCTAGCCGAGCAGCTTAGGCGCTCGGGCGGCCCGGTCGGGCTGGCGAAGGACACCTCGAACCTGTTCCGCGACCGCGTGGGCGGCGCGCGACGGCGGCTCGACGTGCGTCATTTCCGCGACGTGCTCGGCGTCGACCCGGTGGCAGGCTGGGTCGAGGCGGAGGGCATGATCACCTACGAGGACCTGGTGGACGCGTGCCTCGCCCAGGGCGTCATGCCGACGGTGGTGCCGCAGCTGAAGACCATCACCCTCGGTGGCGCAGTGGCGGGCGTGGGGATCGAGGCGTCCTCGCATCGCCATGGGCTGGTGCACGACACGGTGACGGAACTCGAGGTGCTGCTTGGCGACGCAAGCATCGTCACCTGCACGCCGGACAACCAGCATGCGGACCTGTTCTTCGGTTTCCCCAACTCCTACGGCACGCTCGGCTATGCGCTGCGCGTCAAGGCGAAAGTGGTGCCGGTCAAGCCCTATGTGCGCCTTCAGCACCTGCCCTTCGGCGATGCCGACAGTTTTTTCGCGGAGCTCGGGCGGCGCCTGCGGGCGGGTGAGGCAGACTTCATCGACGGCACCGTGTTCTCGCCGCAGCAGCTCTGCCTCACGCTTGGCACCTTTGCCGATGCCGCGCCCTACGTCAGCGACTATACCTACGAGCGCATCTACTACCGCTCGATCGCCGAACGGCGCGAGGATTTCCTCAAAGTGCGCGATTTTCTGTGGCGCTGGGACACCGACTGGTTCTGGTGCTCGAAGAACCTGCTGGCGCAGAACCCCCTGGTGCGGCGGCTGGTCTACGGCAGGAAGCGCCTCGGCTCACGCACTTACGCGAAGATCATGCGCTGGAACAGCCGCCTCGGCGCGACGAGGAAATTCGAGCGCCTGCTCGGGCTGCACTCCGAGTCCGTGATCCAGGACGTGGACATCCCGCTCGCGCGGGCCGCGGAGTTCCTCGAGTTCTATGCGCGCGAGATCGGGCTGTGGCCGCAGTGGACCTGTCCGATCGGCCCGGCGCCGGGCTCGGGTCGCTTCACGCTCTACCCCATGGCTCCGGGGTGGTATGTGAATTTCGGTTTCTGGGACGTCAAGCGCACGCGCGAGGCGCACCCGCCGGGCCATTTCAACCGCCTGGTCGAGTGCAAGGTGATGGAACTCGGCGGCATCAAGTCGCTGTACTCGGAGAGTTTCTTCCCGGAGGACGAATTCCGGCGCATCTACGGCGGCGAGGCCTACTCGGCGCTGAAGCGCAAGTACGATCCGCTGAACGCGTTTGCGGGCCTGTACGAGAAATGCGTGCTGCGGCGCTAGGCGCGTTGCGCCCCTTGCGGGGCGAATGTATGCGAGGATGATCAAGTGAAACAAAACATCCCGCAGACGCCTCCAGACTACGACCGCACTCGTGTCGTCGAGCGCCCTGACGGGTTCTACTGGCAATCGCGGGACGGTGGCCGCGAGTCCGGCCCGTTCGTGACTTTGCTTGACGCGGTGCAAGACATGCAGGCCGACGAAGAAGGCGCGCAGGAGCCGGGCGAGACGCTGCAGGAAGCCGAGAGCGAGCTCGGCATCGCCGACTACGTGGATCCCGACACGGGCGAGCTCGCCGAGGAACAGCGCCCGCGGCTGGAAGACCACTAGCAGTAATTTGACCTAGATCAATCCTCGCCCGTCGCGCCGCGCTATTCTGGCGCAGGCAAACTAGGAGGATTGAATGAAACGTAAACCCCGCACCGCGACGACCTGCGCGTGGATCCTTGCCTTGGGCACGGCAGCCATCCTGCTCGCGGCCTGCGAGCAGAAGCCGCAGGCGGCGGCTGACGCCTATGACCCGAGCAGGATGGACCTGAAGCCGGTGCCGGCCAAGGTATCCGCCGAACGCCACAAGGGCGCGTTTGCCGAAGGCAGTTCCCTCAGCATGGGCGCCGAATTAAAGCCCCTCGACCCCTCCCCGGTGAAAACCGTGCGCCTGGACACCACCCACAAGATCATCGAGATCGCGCCGGGCGTGAAATTCAGCGCCTGGACCTTCGGTGACACGGTGCCGGGCCCGACGGTGCGCGCGCGCGTCGGCGACAAGATCCGCTTCAGCATGACCAACCGCAGCGACGAGCCGGTTCCCGGAATGCGCCTCACTGCGGCGCCGATGATGCACTCGATGGACTTCCACGCAGCGATGGTGTCGCCGCAGGACAAGTACCGCTCGATCGCGCCGGGCCAGACCATCGAGTTCGAGTTCACGCTCAACTACCCCGGCATCTTCATGTACCACTGCGGTACGCCGATGATCCTGGAGCACATCGCTTCGGGCATGTACGGCGCGGTGATCGTCGAGCCGCGCAACGGCTATCCGACCAAAGCCGACCGCGAATACGTGGTGGTGCAGAGCGAGTTCTACGCCAAGCCCGATCCCGGCAAGCAGAAGGTGGGCGGCGCGCCGCTCTACGTGCTCGACACCGAACGGCTGCGCGACTCGCGGCCGACGCACACCGTGTTCAACGGCGTGCACAACGGCATGGTGCGGAACCCGCTGCCGGCGAAGGTCGGCGAGCGTGTGCGTATCCACGTGCTCAACGTCGGCCCGAGCAAGACTTCGAGCTTCCACGTGGTCGGCACGATCTTTGACCGCGTGTTGTTCGAGGGAAACCCGGACAACCAGTTCCGCGGCATGCAGACGGTGCTGCTCGGGTCCTCGAACAGCGCCACGGTGGAGTTCCTCATCCCGGAGGAGGGCTCCTACATCATGGTGGACCACCACTTTGCCAACGCCTCACAGGGCGCGATCGGCCTGATCTCGACCGCAGCGAAACCGCTGGCCAAGGACCTGGAGCACCACAATATGCCCGCGTCGGCGACGCCGACCGATCCCGATGCGGTCGCCGGCAAGCTCGCATTCGAGAGCAAATGCCTGGCTTGCCACTCCGTGGGCGAAGGCAAGAAGCTTGGCCCGGACGTCGCCGGCGTCACCAAGCGCCGCAGCGACGCGTGGCTCGCGCGCTGGTTGAAGGAGCCGGAGAAGATGCTGGCGACGGACCCGGACGCCAAGGCCATGCTGAAGGAGTACAACAACCTCCCGATGCCCAACCAGAGCCTGGGCGACGCCGAGATCCGGCAGTACCTCAAGTATTTCCACTGGATCGACGCACAGCCGGCGGGCGCGGCGAAGGCGG
Organism: Betaproteobacteria bacterium; assembly: GCA_031394435.1. Lineage (GTDB taxonomy): Bacteria > Pseudomonadota > Gammaproteobacteria > Burkholderiales > SG8-39 > JAABQT01. Next base: position 6,711 of record JANNTQ010000298.1, on the reverse strand, counting down.
CGGGGGCGCATTGAACGCGCGCGCGGCATGCGCCGTCCTGGGAATGGCGATCGCACTGCCGGTACTCGCCTGCGGCCATTGCGTGGAGGACAAGATTGCGGCGGTCTACGACCACGCCGTCGTGGTGCAGGCGCTGGGCCGCAAGCACCATGTCGCGTTCTTCGCCATCGACGGGGCTGTCGCACCGGCAGACGGCGCGCGGGCGGCCAAGGCAGCAGCGGAATCCGCCTACGGCGTGGAGCGCGGCAGCGCGCGGGTGTCCGCGGAGTCGGCGTCGCTGTCTGTTGCCTTCGACCCGCAACGCGTGCCGTTCACGGCGCTGGAAAAGCAACTGCAGCGCATGCTCGCACCGAAGGGGCTCTCGCTGCTCACCATGCGCGTAATGGAGCGCCCGGCAGAGCTGAAGACCGTCAGCCGCCAGTAGCGCGTTCGGCGCTAGTGCTTGGCCGCCAGCATGCGCTCGAGGCCCGCGCTGTCGCGGATGCGCACGTGCTTCTGCTGCACTTCGATCAGGCCGTCCTTCTGGAACGCGGAGAACAGCCGGCTCACCGTTTCCAGCTTCAAGCCGAGGTAGCTGCCGATCTCCTCGCGCGTCATGCGCAGGTGGAATTCGGACGAAGAGTAGCCGCGGCGCACGAAGCGCTTCGACAGGTTGAGCAGGAAGGTGGCCAGGCGCTCCTCGGCGCGCATCGAGCCGAGCAGCATCATCACGCCGTGGTCGCGCACGATCTCGCGCGCCAGCACCGAGTGCAGCTGGCGCTGCAGGGGGCGGATGTCGCGCGACAGCTCCTCCACCAGTGCAAAGGGGAGCACGCACGCCTCGCTGTCCTCCAGCGCGATGGCGGTGCCGTTGTAACGGCCGGCGCCCAGGCCGTCCAGGCCGAGCAGTTCCCCGCCCATGCAAAAACCGGTGACCTGCTCGCGCCCCTCGCCGTCGATCACGCTGGTCTTGAAGAAGCCGGAACGGATGGCGTAGATCGAGCCGAATGTGTCCCCTGCGTTGAACAGCGCCTCGCCGCGCTTTACGCGGCGCCGCGCGTACACCAGGCCTTCGATGCGCAGCATGTCCTCGGGGCAAAGGCCGGCGGGCAGGCACATCTCGCGCATGTTGCAGCTCGAGCAGGTGACCTCGAATTTCCTTAGGGCGGGGTCGGGCTGGATGGCGGTGACGGCGTACATGACGTCCCCCAATCAGTGCGCGCTTGCGGCGCGCGCCGCGACGGCGTCGCGCATGCGCTCGAATTCGCAGCTCTTGTCGAAGAAGTCGCGCGCGCCGAGCCTGGCGGCGAGGCGCCGGTAAGGCTCGCTGGCAAAGTTGGACAGCATGTAGACCTCGACGCCGGGCGCCTGCTCGCGCAGCGCGCGCAGCACGTCGAACCCGGTTCCCTGCGCCAGGCCGATGTCGCACAGCACGGCGTCGGGTCGCAGGGCGAGGACACTGCGGATGGCGTCGTCTGCGCGCGCGGCGCTGCCGACCGTGCGCACGCCGTCGATGGCGGAGAGTATTTCCTCGAGCCGCTGCACCACCTGCGCCGAGTCTTCGACCAGGAACACGTCCATGGGGTGGGCTTCTGCCGTGGCTTGCATGACGGCAGTGTGCCGGCAGGCCGCGCGCCGGCCCATAGGCGGCGGCTGATTCTGCTCTAGGAATTGTCCTAAACGAGCTTGTGCTCGAGCGCGTAGCGCACCAGGTCGGCGGTGCCGCCAAGCCCCAGCTTGTCCTGCACGTTCGCCTTGTGCGTGCTGACCGTTTTCACCGACAGATGCAGTTGCTCGGCGATCTCGGTCGGACTGCGCCCGCCGGCGAGCAGGCGCAACACTTCGAATTCGCGGTCTGACAGCGCCTGATGGCGAGCGCGTGCAGTGGACAACAGGCTCGCCGCCGCCGCGTCGCCGACGTGCACCCCGCCGGCCGCGACCTTGCGCAGGGCGTCCAGCAGCTTGTCCGACGCGCTGTCCTTGGTGAGATAACCGGAGGCTCCCGCTTTCAGTGCGCGCACGGCGTATTGGTGCTCGCCGTGCATCGAGAGGATGAGCAGCTTGAGGCCCGGCTTTTCGACCTGCAGCCGCTTGATCAGGTCGATGCCCGAAAGGCCCGGCATGGACATGTCGAGCAGCGCGACGTCGAAATCGCCGGCCTTGACCAGCGCCAGCGCTTCGTCGCCGCTCGCTGCCTCGCCGGTGACCTGCACATCCGCCGTCGCGGCAAGGATGCGCTTCAGGCCGTCGCGCACGATCTGATGGTCGTCGGCGAGCAGGACGCGGATCATTGCGTCTGTCCTTGCGCCGGCACGCGCACGCGCACGCGGGTGCCGCCGCGCGGCGCGCGCGCTACTTCGATCGAGCCGCCAAGGTATTGCATGCGCTCGCGCATGCCCTTGAGGCCGAGCGAGCGCGCCTTGGCAAAGTCGGCGGGCTCGATGCCGCGGCCGTCGTCCTCGACCTCGAAGAAGATCTCGCCGTTTTCCGCGCCCACGCTCACCCACGCTTTGCGCGCGCCCGAGTGGCGCGCGATGTTGGTAAGCGATTCCTGCAGCGCGCGGTAGATAGCCGTGGCGACGGCCTTGTCCACGCTCTCCAGCACGCCTTCGCCCGGCATGCGCATTTCGCACTGCACACCGGAGCGGCTGGCGAAGTCCCCCACCAGCCAGTTGGCCGCCTCGGCTAGGCCCAGATCGTCCAGCATCAGCGGCCGCAGGTCGGCCGAGATGCGGCGCGTGGAGCTGACCGTCTGGTCCAGCACGCGGCCCATCTGCTCGGCGCGCCGCGCGGCGTCGGCATCGCCCGGCGGCAGACGCTCGCGCAGCCAGGCCAGGTCCATCTTCAGGGCGGTGAGCAGCTGCCCCATCTCGTCGTGCAGTTCGCGCGCGATGCGCGTCTTTTCCTCCTCGCGCACATCGAGCACCTGCGCCGAGAGCCGCCGCAGCTCCTGCTGCTGCCCCTGCAACGCGTCCTGCGCTTTCTTGCGCAGCGTGATGTCGCGCAGGATCACCGTGTAGACGCGTTGCCCGGGCTCGCCCGCCTGCGAGATCGATGCTTCGATAGGGAACTCCGTGCCGTCGGCGCGCAGCGCCCACAGCGTGGTCGTGTCGCCCATGCGCCGGCTGGTGATGCCGGTACGGCCGAAGTCATCGAGGTGAGCGTGGTGCGCGTCGCGGAAGCGCTGCGGGATGAAGCGGTCCAGGCGCGCGCCAAGCGCCTCTTGGCGGTGCACGCCGAAGATCTGCTCCGCAGCGCGGTTGAACAGCACGACGTTCTGCTCCGCGTCCACTGCGATGATGGCATCCATCGCCGAGTCGACGATGGCGTCGAGCTGTGCCTGGCTGACGTCGCTACGCCGGTCCGCGAGCATCACCTCGCGCGCCGCCACGCCGACGCCCACCCCGACCGCCAGCATGTCGGCGATCAGGACCGAGCCGATCAGCCACAGGGATTGGCTGCCGCCGGCGAATGCGAATACGTTGGCCAGCAGCAGGGCGCCAAGCATCGCGGCGACTGCGCCGATCGCTGCCGGATTGCGGAAAGCACTGCCTTTGATGGAAATCAAAGCGCCCCGCCCGGGTGCATCCATAGTCCTACGACATGGCTTATCCCGCCTCCGAACTGGTCATCGACCCGGTCAGCATCCGCAAGTACGACGTGAGCGGCCCGCGCTACACGTCCTACCCGACGGCGGACCGCTTCGTGGAGGCTTTCGGCGAGGAGGCGTTCAGGCATTGGCTGGGCAAGCGCAATATCGGCGGCATCCAGCAGCCGCTCTCGGTCTACGTCCACCTGCCATTTTGCGGGACCATCTGCTACTACTGCGCCTGCAACAAGGTGATCACGCGTGACCGCGGCAAGGCGGCCAAGTATATCAAGTACTTAGAGCGGGAATTGGCTGCGGTGGGGGCGGTGCTGGGTCCGGCGGGCGGCGACGCACGGCGCGCCTGCCAACTGCACTGGGGCGGGGGCACGCCCAACTTTCTCGCAAACGAGGAAATGCGCGCGCTGATGCAGGCGCTGCGCGCGCAGTTCGATCTCGCGCAGGACGCCGAACTATCGGTGGAGATCGACCCCCGCAGCCTCGCGCCGGGCGCCATCGCGCTGCTGGCGGAACTCGGGTTCAACCGCGTGTCCATCGGCGTGCAGGACTTCGACCCGGCGGTGCAAAAGGCCGTCAACCGCATCCAGAGCGAAGAGGTGACGCGCCGCGCGATCGACGAGGCGCGCGCCAGCGGCTTTCGCTCGGTCAACCTCGACCTGATCTACGGCTTGCCCCGGCAGACGCTCGACAGCTTCAACGCCACCTTGGATAAGGTGATCGCGCTGGATCCCGAGCGCATCGCGCTCTACGCCTATGCGCACCTGCCCGCTCTGTTCAAGCCGCAGCGCCGCATCGTGCAGGCGGAGTTGCCTGCCCCCGAGACCAAGCTGCAGCTGCTCACCCTGGCGATCGGACGGCTGAGCCGCGCGGGCTACCTGTACATCGGCATGGACCACTTCGCGAAACGCGACGACGAGCTCGCGGTGGCGCAGGCGCCAGGACGCCTGCACCGCAATTTCCAGGGCTACTCCACCCATGCCGACAGCGACCTGCTCGGCTTCGGCGTGTCGGCCATCGGCCGCGTTGGCCCGACCTACTACCAGAACGCGAAGCGGCTGGACGACTACTACACCGCGCTGGACGAGGGGCGCCTGCCGGTGTGGCGCGGCATCGAGCTGACGCCCGACGATCTGGTGCGCCGCGCGGTGATCCAGGCGCTCGCCTGCCAGTTCCGCGTGTCGCTCGAATCGATCGAGCTCGCCCACCTGATCGACTTCCGGGCGTACTTCGCCCAGGAACTCGCTGCGCTGCGCCCGCTGGAGGAGGACGGTCTGGTCGAGCTGCAGCCGGACTGGATCGTCGTCACGCCCAAGGGGCGCCTGGTGGTGCGCGTGGTGTGCATGGCCTTCGACCGCTACCTGCGCGAACGGGAGCGGCTCTCGAGCTACTCGAAAGTGATCTGATCTGGACTTCGGTACACGATTGCTGGTTGATCTGCGTCAAGAGGGACGGCGGCCTGGTGCCTAGACTTTCCTCATGGCAACGCCGAGGAGGCTGTGATGAAGCGGATCCTGGTGCCGGTGGACGGTTCCGACGTCGCGTTGCGCGCGCTGCGCGTGGCGGCGGAGCGCGTGCGGGGCCTCGAGGCGGAGTTGCACGTGCTGCACGTGGAGCCGACGATGACCTACGAGGAGTTGCGCGTCTACGTGGTGCGCGAGGACCTCGAGAAAATGCGCCGCGAGGCCTGCCAGCGCGTGCTGGCCGCCGCCGCCCAGGTGCTCACGGCCGAGAAGGTGGCGCACGTCGAGCTCCTGCGCCAGGGCGAGGTGGCGCAGACCATCGCGCAGGTGGCGGAGTCGCAGGCAATGGACGAAGTGGTGATGGGCACGCGCGGCATGGGCGCGCTCGGCACGCTGCTGCTGGGTTCCGTGGCCTACCGCGTCGTGCACCTGGTGCACGTGCCGGTGACGCTGGTCAAATAGGCGGGGCCGCCATGCGCAAAGCCATTCGCATCCTGCGCGACGAGCACCGCTCGATCTCCGCGGTGCTGCAGAGCTTGCAGCACCTTGCGCGCATGGCGCAGGACCCCGCGCTCAAGCCCGACTTCGCAGTGTTCCGCGCCATGATCTATTACATCGACGCGTTCCCCGAGCGCATGCACCACCCGAAGGAGGACGATTACCTGTTCGCCCGGCTCCTGCAGCGCTCGGATGCCACGCGGCCACTGATCGAAAAGCTCATGGCGGAGCACGTGGCAGGCGCGCGCCTGGTGCGGGAACTCGAACGCGCGGTGCTCGCCTTCGAGGACAGCTGGCCGCGCGGCGCGGGGGAGTTTGCCGCCGCGGTGAACGCCTACGCCGAATTCCACTGGAACCACATGCGCTGCGAGGAGCAGGAGCTGCTGCCGCTGGCGGAAACGGCGCTGCTCGAAGAAGACTGGGAGGCGATCGAGGCCGCCTTCGCCGGCAACCGGGACCCGATCGCAGACCTGCGCGAGCAGGACTTCGACAAGCTCTACGCGCGCATCGTCAGCATCGCCCCGGCGCCCATCGGACTGGGCGAGGCCTGGAAGCGCGCCTAGCGCACCACGAGCACCGGGATTCTGGAGTGCGTGAGCACCTTGGTGGTCTCGCTGCCGAGCAGCAGCCCCGCTAAGCCGCGGCGGCCGTGCGAGGCCATCACGATCAGGTCGCAGCGCTTCGCGCGCGCGGTCTGCAGGATCCCTTCCCAAGGCTGGTCGGCGAGCGGCGTCACGGCAGCGCAGGCGACGCTCGCGAGCTGCGCCTCGGTGCTCACGACGGCGAGCGCCTTTTTCGCCGCGCGCAGCATCAGCTCCTTGTATCGCCGCGGGCCGAGGTCGGCGGCGTAGATCATGCCCTCGGCGTACATGGGTGGCACGTAGGGCGGAATCACGTAGACGCCGGTGATCTTCGCGCCGCAGGTCTGCGCCAGGGCGCTAGCGGCGCGGATGGCGCGTGCGGAAAGCTTGGAGCCGTCGGTGGGTACCAGGATGTGCTCGTACATGAGGCCTCCGTGAGGTTCGCGTGGCCAGTGTGCCGGCGGCTGCGGCCGAATGCTTGACCTGCGTCAAGAACCGTTCAGCCGTACTGAACCTGGGGCATCATGCGTGCGATGACCCAAGCCGACCGCCGGCACGTCGCCGCCTGGCTGCTTCTGTGCGCCGC
>JANNTQ010000259.1:0-1837 GCA_031394435.1 Betaproteobacteria bacterium | reverse complement strand
CTGGTCGTTGCAGGGCTCAAGAATGCGTTGTCGGATGAACGCGGGCGCTGGGTGCTCGGGCCGCAGAAGATGGCACGCAATGAGTACCGGCTGCGCAGCCGCGAGCGCAGCTTTCGCATCGACCGGTACTTCGAGGACGCGGACGGGAAGAAGTGGGTGGTGGACTATAAGGCCAGCGCGCACGAGGGCGCAGGCGTGGAGGCGTTCCTCGACGCACAGCGCGAGCGCTACGCGGCGCAGCTCGATGGCTACGCGGAAGCGGTGGGCGGGGCTCGCCGCGGGCTCTACTTCCCGCTGCAGCGGGGGTGGCGCGAGACGGGCCGCTAGGCATATGCCTTGATCTATAGATCGCGGCCCACGCGCGCAGCGCCGGGGCGGTGCTGGTGACGAACAACGAGAAGCATTTTCGCCGCGTGGAAGGACTGAAGGTGGAGAACTGGGCGTAACGTTCAAGTGCAGGAAGCTGCCGGCGTGCCATAGAATCAGCGCGTGAACAAGGACGGCACACCATGGGATTGACGTTTCGAAAACTGCATGCGCACTTCGCCGCCGAAGCCGGCGCCATCGATCTGCGCCGCGTCGCCGACCGGGCGACGCTCGATGAGATCCGGGCCGGCATGGACCAGTACGCAGTCCTCGTGTTCCGCAAGCAGCCTTTTGCCGATGACGAGCAGCTGCAGTTCGCCACCCGCTTCGACGGCACCCTGCACGCGAAAACCGGCGCATCGGTATTGAGCAAGAACCGGTTCGGCAACGAGGCGCTGACCGACATCTCGAACCTCGACGAAGACGGCGGGCTGCTCAAAGCCGACGACCGCCGCCGCATGTACGGGCTGGGCAACCGCCTGTGGCATACCGATGCATCGTTCCAGGATCCGCCGGGACGCTACTCGATGCTCTCGGCGAAGGTCGTTCCGCCGGTGGCCGCCGACACCGAGTTTGCCGACATGCGCGCGGCCTACGATGCGCTCGATGCCGAAACCAGGACGACGCTCGAGGGACTGCGCGCGCACCATTCGATCGCCTATTCGCGCCATGTGCTCGGATTCGAGTTCTCGCCGCAGGAGCTCGAGAGGCTCAAGGGCGCGGTGCATCCTCTGGTGCGCACGAATCCGCGCAGCGGGCGCCGCTCGCTCTACCTCGCATCACATGCGTCGCGCGTCCTCGACTGGCCGGTCCCGGAAGGCAGGCTTTTGCTGCGCGAACTCATGGAGCACGCGACCCTCCCGCAGTTCGTCTATCGGCACAGCTGGCGGGTCGGCGACCTGGTGATCTGGGACAACCTCGCCACCATGCATCGCGGCCGGCGGTTCGACGATGAAAAATACCGGCGCGAACTGCGCCGCGTGACGACGCTCGACGTCGAGACTGCTGCGACCTGATGCTGAACTTCGCTGCCTCGATCTGTTAGAGTTTCTTCCCGCCCGCTGCGGGACCGGCCCATCACCCAACGAGAGAGAAAACCATGACTTTGTTGCCCCGCCTCGCCGCCACCGCCCTGCTCGCGGCCGCGGCCAATTTGCCCTTCGCTGCAGCAGTGCAGGCCCAGGAATTCTCCATGGGCAACGTCAACCCGCCCAAGCACGGGACTTCCCAGACCGCGCAACGCTTCGCCGACAAGATCGCCGAGTTCTCGGGCGGCAAGATGAAGCTGGTGCACCACCATTCGGGCTCGCTCGGCGGCGAACGCGAGGTGGCGCAGCAGATCCAGCTCGGCTCGGTGCATTTCGGGCCGATCACCACGGCGCCGCTCTCCACGCTGATCCCGGAGATGTCCGTCTTCCAGCTGCCGTACATCTTCCGCGACTACGACCACGTGTTCAAGGCGCTCGACGGC
>JANNTQ010000241.1:0-6851 GCA_031394435.1 Betaproteobacteria bacterium | reverse complement strand
GCGCGCGCCTCCACGCGCATGCCTTCGGCGGGCTCCCAATCCAGCGCCGCCGCCCGGCCGCGGAACATGACGCAGTCCACCTGGGCGGAATCGTCCTTCAGGGTGAAATACCAGTGACCGGAGGAGGCCGGGCGGAAGTTGGAAATCTCCCCGCCGACCCAGGCCAGCGGGAAACGCCGCTCCAGCACCTCGCGCACGCTGCGCAGCAGCGCCGAGACGCTCAATACGGGGCCGGAATCGCTGCGGATTTCCTCAACCATGCGCCTACACTAATGCACAGCGGCCGTCGATGGGACTAGCCACCCGCCGCGAATCCTCATGGAAGCCGATTCCATTTCGTAACTTCCTGTTTCTGCGCCGGAAACAACTGCTGAAATTTTAATCGCCGCCGACTCGCACGAGGTTTCGTGACGGTGGGGCCCATCTGCCCCAAGTAAATCCACAAACTTATCCACAGGATTTGTGGATAACGGCGTGGCCGCATTTTTGCTACAGTCGACCGACAACAAAACCAAGCCCCCGGAGCCCCATTGTTCGCCATCATTCAAGCCGCCGGCTGGCCGATCTGGCCGCTGCTGCTCGCTTCGGTCATCGCGGTCGCCCTGATCATCGAGCGCTCGGCCACGCTGCGCCAGAAAAAGGTGATCCCGCCCACGCTGTTCGACCAAGTGGTGCAGGTGTACCAGCGCCAGGGCGCCAGCGACGAGGTGCTCGACAAGCTGGCCAGGGACTCGCCGCTGGGCCAGGTGCTGGCGGCGGGGCTGCGCAACCACAGGAGTTCGCGCTACGTGATGAAGGAGGCGATCGAGGAAGCGGGCCGCAGCGCGGCGCACGAGCTGGAGCGCTTCCTCACCACGCTGGGGACGATTGCCACCGCTGCGCCCCTGCTCGGCCTGTTCGGCACGGTGATCGGCATGATCCACATCTTCGGCTCGCAGTCCCCGACCGGCACCAACCCGCAGCAGCTGGCCTACGGCATATCGGTTGCGCTTTACAACACCGCTTTCGGCATCGGCATCGCGATCCCGTCGCTGATCTTCTACCGCCACTTCAAGAACAAGGTGGACGGTTTCGTGGTGGACATGGAACAGACCGCCACCAAGCTGATCGACATCGTGCACGGCGAGCGCATCGAGCACGGCCAGCCGCCGCGCTGAGTACGGCGTGAACTTCCAGCGCGGCAGGGAAAAGGAGCACCTGGAAATCAACCTGGTGCCGCTGATCGACGTGATGATGGTGATCCTGATCTTCCTCATGATCACCACCACCTACTCCAAGTACACCGAGCTGCAGATCAACCTGCCTTCGGCCGACGCCGACCGGCAGCTCGAACGCGCCAACGAGGTGAACGTGCTGGTGAACGCGCAAGGGCAGTACGTGGTGAACCGCTCGCCGGTGTCCTACCTCAGCGTGGAGCAGCTCGCCGGCGAATTGAAGCGCGCCAGCGGCGCGGCCAGCGAGCCGGTGGTGGTGATCAGCGCCGACGCCAACGCCAGCCACCAGTCCGTGGTGCGGGTCATGGAAGCTGCGCGCGCCGCCGGGCTGCAGCAGATCACTTTCACCACGCAGGGTTCCAGGTAGCCACGCAGTCCCTCGCAAAACTCTGGTACCGGCGCGCGGGCCTGCTCGCCTGGCTGCTGTGGCCGGCGAGCCTGCTGTTCAGGAGCGCGAGTTTCGCGCGGCGCGCGCTGTACGCGCTGCGCCTGCTGCCCAGCGCGCGCGCCGGCATCCCGGTGGTGGCGATCGGCAACCTCACGGTCGGCGGCAGCGGCAAGACGCCGCTCGCCATCCACGTCGCCGAACTTCTCAAGAGCAAAGGCTGGTCGCCCGCCATCGTCTCGCGCGGGTACGGCGGCACGGTGCGGACCCCGCGCAGCGTGTCGCTCGCCTCGGACCCGGTGGACGTGGGTGACGAGCCGGTGTTGATGGCGCGGCGCAGCGGCTGCCCGGTCTGGGTCGGGCCGCAGCGCGCGGCGGTCGTCGCGCGGCTGCGCGAGGAGCACGCCGACTGCGATGTGGTGATCCTCGACGACGGCCTGCAGCACTACGCCTTGCGGCGCGACATCGAGATCGCCGTAGTGGATGCGCGCGCATTCGGCAATGGCTTCATGCTGCCCGCCGGCCCCTTGCGCGAACCGCGCACGCGCCTGTGGACGGTGGACGCGGTGATCGCCCACGGCACCGACGCAGTCAAGGGATATGCGATGCGCCTGGAGGGCGACGAGTTGCACCGCGCCACCGACGCGCGCGAGCGCCGCGCGCTGAGCGCGTTCGCCGGGCAGCGCGTGCACGCGGTGGCCGGCATCGGCGACCCGAACCGCTTCTTCCTGCAGCTGGCGAAGGCAGGCATCAAGGTGGTACCGCACCCGTTTCCCGACCACCACCCGTTTCGCGCGCAGGACCTCGAGTTCGGCGATGCAGCGCCGGTGCTGATGACCGAGAAGGACGCGGTAAAATGCAAGCGCTACGCCAAGCCGCAGCACTGGATATTGCCGGTGCGCGCGGTTCCGGAATCCGCGTTCGACAACTGGCTGCTGGGGAGGCTGGGTGAGCTCCGCAATCGATCCAAGGCTGCTTGAAATCCTGGTCTGCCCGCTGTGCAAGGGGCCGCTGGTGCATCGCAGGGAGGCGGGCGAGCTGGTGTGCAGGGCCGACCGGCTTGCCTTCCCGATCAAGGACGGCATCCCGGTGATGCTCGAGGACGACGCGCGCAAGCTCGACCCGGCTGAAGAGGTGGCGTGACGCGCTTCGCGGTGGTGATTCCGGCGCGCTACGCCTCCACCCGCTTTCCCGGCAAGCCGCTCGCCGACCTCGGCGGCAAGCCGATGGTGGTCCGCGTCTGCGAGCGCGCACGGGAGAGCGGCGCCGAGCCGGTTTGCGTGGCGACCGACGACGCGCGCATCGCGGACGCGGTGCGCCAGCACGGCTTCGAGGCGCGCATGACGCGCGCCGACCATGCCTCCGGCACCGATCGCATCGCCGAGGCCGCGGTGCAGATGGGCCTCGCCGACGAGGCGATCGTGGTCAACGTGCAGGGCGACGAGCCGCTGATCGCGCCGCAGCTGATCGCCAAAGTGGCCGCGGCGCTGCAGGCGAATCCGCAGGCGAGCGTAGCCACCGCCTGCCACCCGATAAACGACGCGGCCGAATTCGCCAATCCCAACGTGGTGAAGGCCGTGCTGAACGCGAGAGGCGAGGCGCTCTACTTCAGCCGCGCCGGCATTCCCCATTCCCGGCAGGGCGAGGCGAAGGCGCTGCGCCACGTCGGCATCTACGCCTACCGCGTCGGCTTCCTCAAGCGCTACTCCACGCTCGCCCCGTCGCCCCTCGAAGTGGCCGAGCAGCTCGAGCAACTGCGCGCGCTGTGGCACGGCTACCGCATCGCCGCCGTGATCGAGGAGGGCGCGATCCCGCCGGGCGTGGATACCCCGGCCGACCTGCAAGCCGTGCTAAAACTGCTGCGATGAGGTTGATCCTTCTCGGACCGCCGGGCGCGGGCAAGGGCACCCAGGCGGCATTTATCAGGCAGAAGTACGCCATCCCGCAGATTTCCACCGGTGACATGCTGCGCGCCGCGGTCAAGGCGGGCTCGCCGGTCGGCCTGGCCGCGAAAAAGGTGATGGAGGCGGGGCAACTGGTGTCCGATGACATCATCATCGGCCTGGTCAAGGAGCGCCTGAAGGAGACCGACTGCGCGAAGGGGTACCTGTTCGACGGCTTCCCGCGCACCATCCCGCAGGCCGACGCGATGAAAGCGGCCGGCGTGGCGCTCGACCACGTGCTCGAGATCGACGTGCCCGAAAGCGAAATCGTGCTGCGCATGAGCGGGCGGCGCGTGCACCCGGCCTCGGGACGCAGCTACCACGTGAAATTCAATCCGCCGCAGGCCGAGGGCAAGGACGACATTACCGGCGAGCCGCTGCTTCAGCGCGACGACGACCGCGAGGAGACCGTGCGCAGACGCCTCGAAGTGTACCGGCAGCAGACGCGGCCGCTGGTGGACTACTACACCCGCTGGGCGGCCGCCGGCGACGCGCGCGCGCCGCGCTACCAGCGCATCTCGGGCCTGGGCAGCGTCGAAGAAATTCGCGTCAGGGCTTTCGCCGCGCTCGGCTAGCCTGATAAGATCGCGCCCTTTCGGGGGAGAAAAAACATGATTGGCGGACTCGGCTTCGCGCTTGCTTGCGCGGTCCTGGCGATCGTCTACGGCATCTGGCAAAGCACGCGCATCCTGCAGCTGCCCGATGGCAACGAGCGCATGCGCGAGATCGCGGCCGCGATCCGCGAGGGCGCGGTCGCCTACCTGTGGCGCCAGTACAAGACCATCGCCATGGTCGGCGCGGTGCTGTTCCTGCTGATCGGCTTCATCCCGCAGCTGGGTTGGACCACCGCCTGGGGGTTCCTGCTCGGCGCCGTGCTGTCCGGCGCCTGCGGCATCATCGGCATGAATATCTCCGTGCGCGCCAATGTGCGCACTGCGGAAGCGGCGCGCGTCGGCCTGAACGACGCGCTGCAGGTGGCCTTCAAGGGCGGCGCCATCACCGGCATGCTGGTGGTGGGCCTGGGGCTGCTCGGGGTGGCCGGATTCTTCGCGCTGCTCTACGCCAACGCGCTGAAGCAGGACGACCTCGTGCACATCGTGCAGCCGCTGGTGGGCTTTGGCTTCGGCGGCTCGCTGATTTCCATCTTCGCGCGGCTGGGAGGCGGCATCTTCACCAAGGGCGCGGACGTCGGCGCCGATCTGGTGGGCAAGGTGGAAGCAGGCATTCCCGAAGACGACCCGCGCAACCCGGCGGTGATCGCCGACAACGTCGGCGACAACGTCGGCGACTGCGCCGGCATGGCGGCCGACCTGTTCGAGACCTATGCCGTCACCATCGTCGCCACCATGCTGCTGGGCGCGCTGATGCTCAAAGTCCCGGCGGCGGTGATCTACCCGCTGGTCATCGGCGGCTTTGCCATCATCGCCTCTATCGTCGGCACCTGGTTCGTCAAGGCGAATCCCGGCGAGACGAACGTGATGCCCGCGCTGTACAAGGGGCTCGCGGTGGCCGGCGCCATCGCGCTGCTCGCGTTCTGGCCGATTACCCAGTTGATGATGGGCGAGGTCGTGCGCAGCGTGCCATTCGACATCGGCGGCGCGAAGAAGATGATCACCGTCTGGCACCTGTACGGCACTGCGGTGGTCGGCATGGCGCTCACCGGGTTTCTCGTCTGGATCACCGAGTACTACACCGGCACGCAATACAAACCGGTGCAGCACGTCGCGCAGGCCTCGACTACCGGCCACGGCACCAACATCATCGCCGGGCTGGGCGTGTCGATGAAGTCCACCGCCTGGCCGGTGATAGCGGTGTGCATCGCGATCCTCGCCTCGTACGCGCTGGCGGGCCTGTACGGCATTGCCATCGCCGCCACCTCGATGCTCTCGATGGCGGGCATCATCGTCGCGCTGGACGCCTACGGGCCGATCACCGACAACGCGGGCGGCATTGCCCAGATGGCGGATCTGCCGGACTCGGTGCGCGAGATCACCGACCCGCTGGACGCGGTGGGCAACACCACCAAGGCGGTGACCAAGGGCTACGCCATCGGCTCGGCGGGCCTCGCCGCGCTGGTGCTGTTCGCCGACTACACGCACGCGCTCGAGGCCGCCGGCAAGTCGGTGTCCTTCGACCTGTCGAACCCCATGGTGATCGTCGGCCTGATCATCGGCGGCCTGGTGCCTTACCTGTTCGGCGCCATGGCGATGGAAGCCGTGGGGCGCGCCGCCGGCGCGGTGGTGGTGGAAGTGCGCCGCCAGTTCAAGGAGATCCCGGGCATCATGGCGGGCACCGCCAAGCCCGAGTACGGCGTGGCGGTGGACATGCTGACGCGCGCGGCAATCAGGGAAATGATGATCCCGTCGCTGCTGCCGGTGCTGGTGCCGATCCTGGTCGGCGTGATCCTCGGGCCTCAGGCGCTGGGCGGCGTGCTGATGGGTACCATCGTTACCGGGCTGTTCGTCGCGATTTCCATGTGCACGGGCGGCGGGGCGTGGGACAACGCCAAGAAGTACATCGAGGACGGCCACCACGGCGGCAAGGGGTCGGAGGCGCACAAGGCGGCGATCACCGGCGACACGGTGGGCGATCCCTACAAGGACACCGCCGGTCCCGCGGTGAACCCGCTGATCAAGATCATCAACATCGTGGCGCTGCTGGTGGTGCCGTTGATGGTGTGAGCACGCTCGCTCCATTTACAAGAAGGGCGGCTGCGGCTGCCCTTTTTGCTTTCTGCGGCGCGTCCGCGGCGCAGCTGCTCGGGCCGGAAATCGACACCGGCCGCGCCGAGAAGCAGGCGGTGGTCGCCCAGCGCCACTTGGTCGCGGCGGCGGACCCGTTGGCGGTCGAGGCGGGGCTCGAGATCCTGCGCGCGGGCGGCAGCGCGGCCGACGCCGCGATTGCGGTGCAACTCGTGCTGGGACTCACCGAGCCGCAGTCCTCGGGCCTGGGCGGCGGCGCCTTCGTTCTGCATTGGTCGGAAAAGGAAAAGCGCGTGCGCAGCTATGACGGTTGCGAGACTGCGCCTGCCGCGGCGCGGCCCGAACGATTCCTCGACCGGCGCGGCAACCCCGAGGAGTTCATGCTGGCAGTGGCGAGCGGGCGCGCGGTCGGCGTGCCAGGCGTGCCGGGGCTGCTGGAGCGCCTGCACCGCGAGCACGGCAGGCTGCCTTGGGCGCGGCTGTTCGGGCCCGCGATCCGGCTCGCCGAGGCCGGCTTCGCCAAGACGCGGCGCCTCTCGCGGCTGCTCGAACGCGAGCAACTGCTGCGCGAGGATCCGGCCGCGCGCGCGGTGTATTACTCGGGGCC
>JANNTQ010000231.1:0-1882 GCA_031394435.1 Betaproteobacteria bacterium | reverse complement strand
GCCGTCGATGCCGCGGCACCACTGGATGTTCCACTGCAAGAGGCGCATCAGCGAATGCCCTCGCGCATTTGCGAATCCTACTGGAAATGTCCGGCCGGCTGGCCGACAATGGCGGCAGCCCGTTTTTTCGGCATCGAGGTGCCCATGACCAGCGCACTGCGGTTCCTGCTTCCGATCCTCGCTTTCGCCGTCACCGGGTGGAGCGCCGCACAGGACAAGCCGAAGGACGCCGCCGAGGAGCTGCTGTCGGCGGTGGTACAGGTGAAGGCGAAGATCCTGCCAAACGCGCGCAGCCTCGCCACCCTCGGACCGCAGCGCCAGGGTTCCGGCGTGCTGGTACGCGAAGGCTATGTGCTCACCATCGGCTACCTGGTCATCGAGGCCGAGGCGATCGAAGTCCTCGCCGCTGACGGCAAGGCGGTACCCGCCACGCTCGCCGGCTACGACCACGCCAGCGGTTTCGGCCTGCTGAAGCTGATCGGGCCGCTCGCCGGCAGGCCGCTGCCGCTCGGCAGCTCGGCCGCGCTCGACGAGCGCGAACCGGCGATGATCGCGACTTACGGCGGGCGCGAAGGCGTGAGCCTGGTGCACGTCGTGTCGCGGCGGCCGTTCTCCGGCAGCTGGGAGTATCAGCTCGACTCCGCGATCTACACCTACCCGCCGGTGCAGAGCTGGTCGGGCGCGGCGTTGATCGGCGCCAGGGGCGAACTGCTCGGCATCGGCTCTCTCATCGTGCCGGACGCGGGCGGCCCGGGCACGCAGTCCCCCGGCAACATGTTCGTGCCGATCGACCTGCTCAAGCCGATCTTCGACGACCTGGTCACCCGCGGCCGCGCTGCGGGGCCGCTACGGCCCTGGCTCGGGCTGAACGCGGAGGAGATGCGCGGGCGCCTGTTCGTGCAGCGCGTCTCACCCGAGGGCCCGGCCGACCACGCCGGCCTCAAAAGCGGGGACATCGTGATTGGCGTGGCGGGCGAAGAGGTGACTACGCTGGCCGACTTCTACCGCAAGATCTGGGCACGGGGCGCGGCCGGAGTCGAGGTGCCGCTGCGCGTGTTGCAGGGCATGCAGATGAGGGAGGTCACGCTGCGGTCCATCGACCGCATCGAGTATTTCCGGCAGAAACCGAGCTACTGACCGGCGGCGAGCCGGGTCGCTGGCGGCGTGCGTCGCAGCAGTCCGTCGAGCGCGGCGTCCGCCACCAGGCGGGCGTGGCGCACGTTCTTGCAGATTTCCTCGAGATACAGGTTCTGCCCGCCGAAGTGGCGCTCGGCGTACTCGTAGGCGCGCGCCAGTTGCAGGTCGAGCCGCCTGGTGGCGGTAAGGTAGAAGCCGGGCGTCTTGCTCACCAGCTCCGCAGCCGAGCGGAACAGCGTGCGCGCCACGCCGCCCGCCACGAATTCTGGGTACAGGCGGTCGCGGCATTTCTCCAGGTAGCAGCGGTCCGACATCTGGGCGAGGATGTCCGCGGTGCCGAGCATCTGCCCGATGCGCCGAAGCAGTGCGTGGTCGATGCGGATCGTCTCCACCGGGCGCTCGTAACCCGTGTAGTGCAGCAGAGCCGCCGCGGCGCGCGCATAGCGCCCCAGGCCCGCAGCGCGCAGGTATTGCAGCAGGAAGGCCGCGCCGCGCGACACATGGGTCAGCGTGTACTCGGCGCCGTTGCGGTGCCTGCTGTCGCCGCGCCGCCGGACGTAGCCGACGTCGTGGAACAGGGCGCAGATCACGCCGACCATGTACAGCGCCGCCGGCAGCGGGTCGCTGCCCTTGCGCGAGCGCTCGTAGCCGTCCATCAGCCGTGCCTGCGCCAGCGTTACGTCGAGAACGTGCTGCAGGTCGTGGTAGTCAGTGTCGCAGGGATGAAAACGGGGGTGGCGGCCGT
>JANNTQ010000181.1:0-36048 GCA_031394435.1 Betaproteobacteria bacterium | reverse complement strand
CGCTTCGGCAACATGGCGGCGCCCCTCAAGGCCTTCCTCGACGGCACCTCCGCTCTGTGGCTGAAGGGCGCGCTCGCCGGCAAGCCGGCTTGCGTATTCACCTCGACCGCGAGCTTGCACGGCGGGCAGGAGACGACGCTGCTCTCGATGATGCTGCCGCTCCTCCACCACGGCATGGTGATCGTGGGCACGCCCTACACCCAGCCCGAGTTGAACGCGACACGCACCGGCGGTACGCCCTACGGCCCGAGCCATTTCGCCGGCGTGGCGAACGATCAGCCGGTGTCGGAAGCCGAGCGTGCCCTGTGCATTGCACAGGGCCGGCGGCTGGCCGAAATTGCGTTGAAGCTCAACGCCTAGGCAGCGCCATGCCACGCGTCGTTTTCACCTCCAACCTGCAGCGCCACGTGCGCTGCCCGGAAACCGAGGTAGCCGCCGGGACGCTGCGCACGGTATTGGCGCAGGTGTTCGCCGCGCAGCCGCAGGCGCGCGGCTACGTCCTCGACGAGCAAGGCCACCTGCGCAAGCACGTCACGGTGTTCGTCGACGGCCAACGGGTGAACGACAGGGAACGGCTGGACAATGCGGTGGGCGAGTCGAGCGAGGTGTACGTCATGCAGGCACTGACCGGAGGCTGAAAATGAAGCTCTACGTCGGCACGCGCAAGGGGTTGTTCGTCGTCACGGAACGCGGGATCGGCAAGCCGCATTTTCTGGGCGACCCGGTAAGCATGGTGCTCCCGGACCGTGACGGCACGCTGTACGCAGCGCTCAATCTCGGCCATTTCGGCGTGAAGCTGCACCGCTCTGAAGACGGCGGCAAGTCCTGGCAGGAGGTCGCGGCGCCGGAATACCCGCCGCAGCCCAAGGATTCGCAGGACAAGACGCCGTGGAAGCTGGTGCAGCTCTGGTCGCTGGAGTCCGACGGCCGGCGGCTCTGGGCCGGCACGATTCCCGGCGGCTTGTTCACCTCGGAGGACCGCGGCAAGAGTTGGCAACTGGTGCAGGGCCTGTGGAACCGGCCCGAGCGCCTCGAATGGGGCGGCGGCGGCTACGACTACGCGGGCATCGACTCGATCGCGATCGACCCGAAGGATCCGCGGCGCGTCACCGTCGCCGTGTCCACCGGCGGCGCCTGGCAGACCCGCGACGGCGGCCGGAGCTGGGCGATCTGTGCGCAAGGCATGTACGCGGAGTACATGCCCCCGGAGCGGAAGTTCGAGCAGAACGCCCAGGACGTGCATCGCCTGGTGCTGTGCCCCGCGCAGCCGGACGTGATGTGGGCGCAGCACCACAACGGCGTATTCCGTTCCACCGACGGCGCGAAGACCTGGCACGAAGTCGCCGCGATCAAGCCGTCCAAGTTCGGCTTCGCGGTGGCGGTGCACCCGAAAGATCCGGACCTCGCGTGGTTCGTGCCCGCGGTAAAGGACGAACGCCGCGTGCCGGTGGAGGCGAAGCTGGTGGTCGCGCGCACCCGCGATGGCGGCAAGAGCTTCCAGGTGCTGCGCAACGGCCTGCCGCAGGAACTGGCGTACGACCTCGTCTACCGCCACGGGCTCGACGTGGACCAGACGGGCAACCGCCTCGCCTTCGGCTCGACGACAGGAGGCCTGTGGCTCTCGGAGAACCAGGGCGACTCGTGGCGCTGCCTTTCCACGCAGTTGCCGCCCATCCATTGCGTGCGCTTCGGGTAGTCGCGTCGGCCAGTCTGCTCGCGCTGCTGGCGCTGTGCCTGGCGTGGGAATTGTGGCTCGCGCCACTGCGGCCGGGCGGGTCGCTGGTGGCATTCAAGGCACTCCCGCTCACGCTCGCGGTCTGGGGAATCGTGACCGGCCGACGCTACACCTACCAGTGGTCCTCGATGCTGATCCTCGCGTACTTCGCCGAAGGCGTGGTGCGCACGTGGAGCGAGCGCGGCGTCTCGCAGTGGCTCGCGGCCGCCGAGATCGCGATCAGCCTGGTATTTTTCGCTTCGTCGGTGGCGTACGCGCGGCTGACTCGAGCAGCCGCTTAGCCGCGGCGTAGATCGGCACCTCGATCAGCGCGCCGTCCAGCCTGGCGCGCTCCTTACCTTGCTTGCGCGCATTCTCGAACGCCGTGACGATTCTCACCGCGCGCGCGCGGTCTGGCGTGAACACCTTGTTCACCGCCTTCGCGTGCGACGGCTCGACCAGGCTCTTCATACGGTAACCCATGCGCTGCGCCCACTTCGCGTCCGCCACCGCTCCCTTCACGTCGCTGAAGGTATAGGGACAATCGATCGCCTCGACACCTGCCGCGCGGCAATCGACCAGGAACCGCGCGCGCACATACGCAAGCTCCTCGCCCCCGCGGCTGCGGCGCGTGCCGAGGTCGGCAACCAAGTCCTCGCTCGCCACCAGCAGGGCCGTGACGCGGGGATCGGCGCGTGCGATCTCGTAGGTCCTCAGCAGTGCGCGCGCTGATTCCACGTTGGGCACCAGATCCACGCCCGGCGCCGCTTGCGCGAGCGCCCGCACCTGCTCGGGCGACTCCACCTTGGACATCATCACGATGTCCGGCTTGCCGGCGAGCACGGCGCGCAGGTCCGCTACCCCATCCGTCTCGAGAGGGTTGACGCGCACGGCGGCGAGCGCGCCGGCCTTGCGCCAGAGCGTAAAGGCGCGCGCGGCCAGGGCGCGCGCCTTCGGCCGCAGTTCAGGCGGCGTGAAGTCCTCCAGTTCCAGCACGATGACGTCCGCGCCTGAGCGTGCCGCGGCTTCATGCGCGCCCTCGTCCGCGCCCGGCACGAACAGCCACGTGCGCCGTGTCGTCACGGACGGTCGGAGGCGGGAGCCGAGGGATAGCGCGAGGAGCCGTAGCGCACCACCA
The DNA here is from genome assembly GCA_031394435.1 of Betaproteobacteria bacterium. GTDB lineage: Bacteria > Pseudomonadota > Gammaproteobacteria > Burkholderiales > SG8-39 > JAABQT01. The sequence goes on along the minus strand of JANNTQ010000181.1, from coordinate 33,196 downwards.
GGTTCGCCAGCGCGAGCAGCAGGATCGCGCCCGAAACCATGACCACGCCCCAGTCCAGGCGGTGGTGCGCCTGGATGTCGCCGATCAGCAGCCGCACCAGCGCAGTGATCGCCACGTAGATCAGGAAGCGCACCGGCATGTGATTGGTCTTGAAGTAAATGCCGACCATCGCTCCCAGCTCGAGATAGATGAACAGCAGCAGGATGTCCTCGATCGACGCATGGCCCTTGCCTGCCATGCCGATGAAAGCGAACACCGCCGACCAGACGATGGCGCCGCCGATCGCAAACAGCGCGACGAAGTGGAAAGCGTCCACCAGCAGGCTCCCGGCCAATTCGGCAACGCGATTGACCCGCTCGTGCAGCTTGCTCATTTTCTGCGTCGGCATGCTCCCCCCTTGTCGCCGGCTAAAGTTGGTGCTGCGGATTGACCCGCTCCATCTTGCTCGCCAGCCGGTTCAGCGCGTTGATGTAGGCCTTGGCCGAGGCGACGATGATGTCGGTGTCCGCGCCGACGCCGTTCACAATGCGCCCGCCCTTGGCCAACCGCACGGTGACCTCGCCCTGCGACTCCGTGCCCTGCGTCACCGCGTTCACCGAATAGAGCAGCAACTCCGCCCCGCTCTTCGCCAGGGACTCGATCGCCTTGAACGTCGCATCCACCGGCCCGTCGCCCTGCGCCTTGGCATTCCTCTCCTTGCCCGCTTCAGCCAATACGATCTTCGCGTGCGGCTTCTCGCCCGTGCCGCTTGCCTGGCTCATGGTCACCAGCCGCCAGTGCTCATCCTTGGACATGCCTGCCTCCTGCGACACCAGCGCCTGCAGGTCCTCGTCGAAGATCTCCGCCTTCTTGTCGGCGAGGTCCTTGAAGCGCTGGAAGGCCTTGTTGTAGGCGTCCTCGTTGTCCAGTTCGATGCCCAGCTCCTTCAAGCGCTGGCGGAACGCGGTGCGCCCGGAGAGCTTGCCCAGCACGATCTTGTTGGTCGACCAGCCCACGTCTTCCGCGGTCATGATTTCGTAGGTCTCGCGCGCCTTCAGTACGCCGTCCTGGTGGATGCCGGAGGCGTGCGCGAAGGCGTTCGCGCCCACCACCGCCTTGTTCGGCTGCACCACGAAGCCGGTGATCTGCGACACCAAGCGCGAAGTGGGCACGATCTGGGTGGTATCGAGGCGCGTCTCGAGGTCGAAGAAGTCCTTGCGCGTGCGCACCGCCATCACCACTTCCTCGAGCGAAGTGTTGCCGGCGCGCTCGCCCAGGCCGTTAATGGTGCACTCAATCTGCCGCGCGCCGCCGATCATCACCGCGGCGAGCGAGTTGGCCACCGCCATGCCGAGGTCGTTGTGGCAGTGCACGCTCCACACCGCCTGGTCGGAATTGGGCACGCGTTCGCGCAGGCGCCTGATCATCTCGCCGAACTGCTCCGGCACGGCGTAGCCGACGGTGTCCGGGATGTTGATGGTGGTGGCGCCTTCCTTGATCACCGCTTCCAGCACACGGCAGAGGAAGTCGGGATCCGAGCGGCTGGCGTCCTCGGGCGAGAACTCGACATCCGGACAGGCGTTCTTGGCGTAGCGCACTGAAAGTATCGCCTGCTCCAGCACCTGCTCTGGCGTCATGCGCAGCTTCTTCTCCATGTGCAGCGCGCTGGTGGCGATGAAGGTGTGGACGCGCCAGCTCTTTGCCCCTTTGAGCGCGTCGATGCCGCGCTGGATGTCGCGGTCGTTAGCGCGGCATAGGCCGGCCACTGTCGAGTCCTTGACCAGGTTGGCGACAGCGCGCACCGCCTCGAAGTCGCCGTTGGAGGATGCCGGGAACCCCGCCTCGATCACGTCGACGCGCATGCGCTCCAGCGCGCGCGCGATGCGCAGCTTCTCGTCCCTGGTCATGGACGCGCCCGGGCTCTGCTCGCCGTCGCGCATGGTGGTGTCGAAAATGATCAATTTGCCTTTGCTCATGGTCTTGTCCTCGTGGATATGGATGGACTGATCCCTGTCCGCCTCATGGGCGGAACGGGCACTACCGAATTGTGGGATTTAGTTTGTGCGCGCGGGGCGCAGCAGCAGGCCGCCCAGCGCGAGGAGCGCCAGGGAGAGGAGAGCGGCAAGAATGACCTGATGCATGCGAGGCACTATAGCCCGTGGCTTGCGCAGCCGTCAAGGACGCGGCTTGGCGCGCTTGCCCAGGGCCCACAGCACGTAGCCCGACAGGCCGTAGGCGCAAAACAGCAGGAACAGCACGATCGGCGGATCGAAGGACACCAGCACGAAGCCGAGCACGATCAGCAGCATTGCCCAGAACGGCACGCTCTTCCTGAAATTGATGTCCTTGAAGCTGTAGAACGGCGCGTTTGACACCATGGTAAGACCGCCATACAGCGCGAGGAACCCGGCCACCCACTGCAGTCCCCAGTCATCGAGCGGGATCTTGTTGTCGTGGGCGAGCCAGACGAAGCCCGCCACCAGCGCCGCCGCCGCCGGGCTCGGCAGTCCCTGGAAAAAGCGCTTGTCCACCACTTCGATCATCACGTTGAAGCGCGCGAGGCGCAGTGCCGCACCCGCGCAGTAGACGAACGCCGCGATCCAGCCGAAGCGGCCGAGGTCCTTCAGCGCCCATTCGTACAGCACCAGCGCAGGGGCGGCGCCGAAAGACACCATGTCGGACAGGCTGTCGTACTGGGCACCGAATTCGCTTTGCGTGCGGGTCAGGCGCGCGACCCGCCCGTCCAGGCCGTCGAGCAGCCCGGCGACGAAGATGGCCACCGCCGCCTCGCCGAAACGTCCGTTCATCGCCTGCACGATGGCGTAGAAACCGGCGAACAACGCCGCCGTGGTGAACAGGTTGGGCAGCAGGTAGATGCCGCGCCGGCGCAGCCCGCCGCCGCGGGGCGGCACCATGCCCGGGAGGAAATCCTGTTGCTGGTCGCGCGGCTCAGCCATGTTCGGGCAGCGTCGCAAGCACGCTTTCGGCCGCGTACACCTTGTCGCCGATGGCGGCCACCGGCTGCGCGCCAAGCGGCAGGTAGACGTCCACGCGCGAGCCGAAGCGGATGAAGCCGAAGCGCTCGCCCCTCGCCAACTCGGCGCCGGCGCCAACGTAGCACAGGATGCGGCGCGCGATGAGGCCGGCGACCTGCACGCAGGTCACGTCGGCTTTGCCTCGCGTGCGAAACCACAAGGCGTTCCGCTCGTTCTCGAGCGAAGCCTTGTCGATGGCCGCATTGAAGAACCGGCCGGCGTGGTACCACACCTGCTTCACCTCGCCGTCCACTGGCGCGCGGTTGGAGTGCACGTTGAACACGTTCATGAACACGCTGATCTTCAGCGCGTCGCGCTGCAGCCATGGATCGCGCGCTTTTTCCACCGCGACGATGCGGCCGTCGGCCGGCGACACCACGGCGCGAGGATCGTCCGGCACCACGCGCGGCGGGTCGCGGAAAAACTGCAGGACGAACAGCGCGGCGAGCCACAGCGGCAGCGACCACCACCAGCCGGCGAACACCGCGACCAGCAGCGCCGCGGCGACGGCTAGACCGAGGAACGGCCAGCCCTCTCGTGCGACGACCGGGTGCGGGTATGCCGGCCGCACTATTTCTCGTCTTCCTTCAGGCGCTCGGAGCCCTGCCCCTGCTGCATGGCCTTTTGCACGTCGCCAGAGGCCTTGTCGAGCGTCCTTTTCGGTATCTGGCCAACGCTCTTCGACTGCTCCTCGGTGCACGCGGCCAGCGCCAGCGCGGCCGCGATGGCGAGGCTAGTTCTTAGCAGTATCGACAAGGCGGTTCTTCCGGATCCAGGGCATCATCTCGCGCAGCCGCGCGCCGATCTTCTCGATCGGCAGCTCCGCGGTCATGCGCCGGCGGCTGAGCAGCACCGGCGCGCCGGCGCGGTTCTCCAGCACGAACTCCCTGGCGTACTCGCCGGACTGGATGCGTGCCAGCACTTCCTTCATGCGCTGGCGCGTGCCTGCGTCGATGATCTTCGGCCCGCTCACGTACTCGCCGTACTCCGCGTTGTTGGAAATCGAGTAGTTCATCGTGCCGATGCCGCCCTCGTACATCAGGTCCACGATCAGCTTCAGTTCGTGCAGGCATTCGAAATACGCCATCTCCGGCGCGTAGCCTGCCTCGACCAGCGTATCGAAGCCCGCCTTCACCAGCTCGACGCAGCCGCCGCACAGCACGGTCTGCTCGCCGAACAGGTCGGTCTCGGTCTCCTCCTTGAAATTGGTCTCGATCACGCCAGCCTTGCCGCCGCCGATCGCCGCGGCATAGGACAGCGCCAGGTCGCGCGCCTTCTTCGACTGGTTGCGGTGCACCGCGATCAGCATCGGCACGCCGCCACCGGCGCTGTAGGTCGAGCGCACGGTATGGCCGGGCGCCTTCGGCGCCACCATCCACACATCCAGGTCAGCGCGCGGCTGGATCAGTCCGTAGTGGATATTGAAGCCGTGCGCGAAGGCGAGCGAGGCGCCCCGCTTGATGTTGGGCTCGACGAAGTCCTTGTAGACCTGCGCGTGGTGCTCATCCGGCAGCAGGATCATGACGATGTCCGCGCCCTTGATCGCCTCGGCCAGCTCGGCGACCTTGCTGCCGGCCTTGTTCGCCTTGTCCCAGGACGCGCCGCCCCTGCGCAGGCCGACGGTGACCTTGACCCCGGACTCCCGCAGGTTCTGCGCATGCGCGTGGCCCTGCGAGCCGTAGCCGATGATGGTGACCTTCTTGCCCTTGATGAGCGAGAGGTCGGCATCCTTGTCGTAATAGACCTTCATGGTGCTCCTCGAGAAAAGAAAGGGGTCAGACCCCTTTTTTAGACGCGCAGGACCCGGCTGCCGCGGCCGATGCCGCTGGCGCCGGTGCGCACCGTTTCGACGATCGCGCCCTGGTCGAGCGCCTGGATGAAAGCGTCAAGCTTGCGGCCGTCACCGGTCAGCTCGATGGTGTAGGTGTTGTCGGAGACGTCGATGATGCGGCCGCGGAAGATGTCGGCCATGCGCTTCATGTCATCGCGTTCCTTGGCGCCGGCGCGCACCTTGATCAGCATCAGCTCGCGCTCGATGTGCTCAGCTTCCGACAGGTCCACCACCTTGACCACCTCGACCAGCTTGTTCAGTTGCTTGGTGATCTGCTCGATCACGTCTTCCGAGCCCGCGGTCACCACGGTCATGCGCGACATCGAGGCGTCCTCGGTTGGCGCCACGGTGAGCGACTCGATGTTGTAGCCGCGCGCCGAGAACATGTTGGCGATGCGCGACAGCGCGCCGGCCTCGTTCTCGACCAGGATGGAAATGATGTGCCGCATCAAAGCTCTTCGGAGAGGATCATCTCCGTGATTCCCTTGCCGCCGGGAATCATCGGATACACGTTCTCCGTCTGATCGGTGAGGAAGTCCATGAACACCAACTCGTCCTTGCGTGCGAACGCCTCGCGCAGGGCGGGCTCGACGTCGGCCGGCTTGTCGATCAGCACGCCGCGATGCCCGTAGCCCTCCGCCAGCTTGACGAAATCGGGCAGCGCGTCCATGTAGGACTCGGAGTAGCGATTGCCGTGGAAGAACTGCTGCCACTGGCGCACCATGCCCATGTACTTGTTGTTGAGATTGATGATCTTGATCGGCAGGCGGTACTGCTTGCAGGTGGAGAGCTCCTGCAGGCACATCTGGATCGAGGACTCGCCGGTCACGCAGGCCACCGTGGCCCCGGGATTGGCCATGCGCACGCCCATCGCCGCGGGCAGGCCGAAGCCCATGGTGCCCAGGCCGCCCGAATTGATCCAGCGCCGCGGCTGATCGAACTTGTAGAACTGCGCGGCCCACATCTGGTGCTGGCCGACGTCCGAAGTGACGAAAGCGTCGCCGCCGGTGACTTCGTACAGCTTCTCGATCACGAACTGCGGTTTGATGATCTTCGCGTGGCGGTCGTACCTGAGGCAATCGTTGCCGCGCCACTCGCCGATCTGCTGCCACCAGGCCTGGATGTCCTGGGTCGCGGGCTCCTCCTTGAGCAGCTTTAGCATCTCGTCGAGCACCTCGGCCACGTCGCCGACGATCGGCACGTCCACCTTGACGCGCTTGGAGATCGACGACGGGTCGATGTCGACGTGAATGATCTTGCGCGGGTTCTGCGCGAAGTGCGCCGGGTTGCCGATGACGCGGTCATCGAAGCGCGCGCCGATCGCGAGCAGCACGTCGCAGTGCTGCATCGCCATGTTCGTCTCGTAGGTGCCGTGCATGCCGGGCATGCCGAGGAACTGGCGGTCCGTGCCCGGAAAGGCTCCCAGCCCCATCAGCGTATTGGTGCACGGGAATCCGAGCAGCCGCACGAGCTCGGTGAGCTGCGGCGCCGAGTTCGACAGGATGACGCCGCCGCCCGTGTACACCATGGGGCGCTGCGCAGCCTTGATCAGCTGCACCGCCTTCTTGATCTGCCCGGCGTGGCCCTTGCGCACCGGGTTGTAGGAGCGCATCGACACCTTTTCCGGGTAGGCGAACTCGCAGGCCAGCGCCGTGATGTCCTTGGGAATGTCCACCAGCACCGGCCCCGGGCGCCCGGTCGTGGCGAGATAGAAAGCCTTCTTGATGGTGGTCGCCAGGTCCTTCACGTCCTTCACCAGGAAGTTGTGCTTCACGCAGGGCCGTGTAATGCCGACCGTGTCGCATTCCTGGAATGCGTCCTGGCCGATGGCGTGCGTTGGCACCTGTCCCGTGAGGATGACCAGCGGGATCGAATCCATGTAAGCGGTGGCGATGCCTGTGACCGCGTTGGTGACTCCCGGCCCGGAAGTCACCAGGCACACGCCCACCTTGCGCGAAGAGCGCGAATAGCCGTCGGCGGCGTGCACTGCGCCCTGCTCGTGCCGCACCAGGACGTGGCGCACCTTGTCCTGCTTGAACAGCGCATCGTAGATGTGCAGCACGGCGCCGCCCGGGTAGCCGAAGAGGGTGTCGACGCCCTCTTCCTGCAGGCAGCGCACCACGATTTCGGCGCCGGTGAGTTCCAAACCCTTGATTCGATCCATGACCGCAAAGCCCTGGGAAAACGTTGAAGATTAAAGACTTGTCGCAATGCGGTCAAGCAAGCGACGACGGCTGCGCGGGCGCGTTTTGGTAACATCGTGGGCGCAGTAATCCGCGCCGTTGGCGGAAGGGAGAACCACTGGCTACGCGCAGCGAGCTTTCGGCGTTTCTCGAAGGCGCCGAGCGGCGCGCCTTCAAGCAGGCTGTCTATGCCGTGCGCGATGAGCAGGCGGCGCTGGACGTCGTGCAGGACGCGATGCTGCGGCTGGCGGAAAAGTACGGCGACCGCCCGGGCGCCGAGTTGCCGATGCTGTTTCAGCGCATCCTGCAGAATGCCATCCGAGACTGGTTCCGCCGGCAAAAGGTGCGCTCGACCTGGATCACGCTGTTTTCGTCCCTGCTGCCGGGCCACGGCGATGACAATGACCGCGATCCGCTTGAAACTTTGGCCGAGGCCGGCGAGTCGAACGCTGCAGAGCGTCCGCCGGACCGGTTGGAACGCTCGCAACTTATTGAAATACTTGAACAAGAGATCGCAAAGCTACCGGTCCGTCAACGCGAAGCGTTCCTCACGCGTTACTGGGAGGAGTTGGACGTCGCCGAAACCGCCCGTGCCATGGGCTGCTCCGAGGGCAGCGTGAAGACGCACTGCTCGCGGGCCGCACACGCATTGGCCGCTGCGCTCAGGGCGCGCGGCGTGACCCTTTAGGGTTCGGCAGGCGCCCGCGCACAGCATATGAACGAACCACAATTCGGCAACAAGATTCGGCAATTGCTCAACCAGGGGGCGCCGCTGGGCGCGTCCGTGTCGGCGCGGCTGCGCGCCGCGCGCGAGCGCGCGCTGGAGCGCCAGAAGCCGGAATCGGCGGCGGGCCTGGTGTGGGCGGGAGGCGTCCTCGGCCGCCTGGGCGGCTTCAGCGGAATCTCGCTGCGCTTGGTTGTGCCGCTCATCGCACTGGCGATCGGCCTCGCCGCCGTTTATTCCTGGGAGCAGAACCAGCGCGCGGCGGAAGTCGAGGAACTGGATGCGCAGGTGCTCACGGGAGAATTGCCGATCGACGCCTATCTGGACCGCGGGTTCGAGGCGTGGCTGAAAAAGCGCGCTTCGTTCTAGCTGCGGCGGCCTTCGCGCTGCTTGCGCTGGCAGGCAGCGCGATGGCGCAGGCGCCCAAGAAGGGCCCGGCCTGGGCCGAGCTCGGCGCCGATCACCAGCAGGTCCTCGCCCCTCTCAAGAACGACTGGGGGCAGATCGCGCCGGACCGCCGCCGCAACTGGGTCGCCCTCGCCAAGCGCTATCCGAGCATGAAGCCCGAAGAGCAGCAGCGCATGCAACGGCGCATGGAACGCTGGGCCAAGCTGTCCCCCGAGCAGCGCAAGCAGGCGAGAGAGAACTACCTGCGCATCAGCAAGGTGCCGCCGGACAAGCGCGGCGACCTGAAGCAGCAGTGGTCCGAGTACCAATCGCTGCCGCCACAGGAGCGCCAGAACATCGCGCCGCCGAAGACGAAGCCGGCGCCGGCGAAGTGACCCCCGGCATCGCGCGTCGCCTGGCGAGCATGCTCTACGAGGCGATCCTGTTGTTCGCGATCGCCTTTTTCGCCGGCTTCGCTTTCTTTTCCGCGTCGCGCGGCGCGCCGCCCGAGGGCTGGCTGCGCCTCGCGCACCAGGGGCTCTTGCTCGCGGTGTTCGCGGCCTACTTCCTGTGGTGCTGGCTGCGCGGCGGCCAAACGCTCGCCATGAGAACCTGGCGCATCCGGCTGGTGCAGGTTACGCCGCGCAAGGCGCTGCTGCGCTTCCTGCTCGCGCTGGCGTTCGTGCCCACCGGGGTTTCGGTGCTGTGGGCACTGTTGGACCGCGAGCGACAGTTCCTGCACGACCGCCTTGCCGGCACGCGGCTGGTGATGGCCGGCTAGCGCCTTTCCACCACCCACATCATCATCACTGCCGCCAGCAGGAACGCCATGCTCGGCATGGCGGCGGCGGCGAACGGCGGCCAATTCTGCAGCAGGCCGACGTGCGAGAACAGGCTGTTCAGCATGTAGAAGAAGATGCCGAGCATGATGCCGAGGAAAACTTTCAGTCCGACCATGCCCGCGCGTGCGTGCATGTAGGCGAATGGCAGCGCGAGCGCCATCATCACCAGCGTCGCAATCGGGAAGAACAGCTTCTTCCACAGCGCGATCTCGTAGCGCTGGGTCTTCTGGCGGTTGGCGCCCAGATGCTGCACGTAGCGGTACAGGTTCCACGCCGACATGCGCTCGGGCACAACGAGCAGCACGTTGAGCAGGTCCGGGTTGACCGCAGAGCGCCAGTCCCATTCCGCCTGCCGCGTGGTGCGCGGGCCCTCGGGCGAAAAGCGCGTCTGCACCACCTCGCCTAGCCGCCATACGCCTGCGTCGCGGTAGTCGCCGCGCGCCGCGGAGGTAATGCTCTGCAGGCGGTAGTCGGTATCAAACTCGTAGATGCGCACCCCGAGCAGGTGCCGCGAGTCGCGCGCTTCGCGCACGTTGATGAAGGAGCGCTCGTCCTTGAACCACAGCCCGGAGCGCAGATCCTGCCCGATCACCGCGATCATGGCGCGCAGGCGCACCTGCTGCGCCGTCGCCTCGGACGCCGGCGCGATCCATTCGCCGATGACGAAGGTGGCGACGGCAAAGGCGATTCCGGTCTTGAACAGCATCCAGCCGGCCTGGCCTGGCGACATGCCGGCGCCGCGCATCACGGTGAATTCCGAGTTGCTTGCCAGTTGGGACAGCACGTACAGCGTGCCGATCAGCACTGCCACCGGCATCAGTTCGTAGGCGCGCGTCGGCGCCGACAGCAGCACGAAGGTGAACACCTGGCGCAGCTGATAGTCCCCTTTGCCCAGGTCGCGCAGTTCGGCGATCAGGTCGAAAAACAGGAACAGGCCGAGAAAGCCCAGCAGCACGAAGCCCACGGCGGCGAGAATCTCGCGCGCCAAGTACCGGTCCAGCGTGCGGCTGGCGCCGGTCACCGGCTCAGCTCCGCGGCCGCAGGCGCAGGCGCGGCCCGGCAAGCGTCATGCGCTGCACAAACAGGACCAGAAGGATCACCAGCATCGCGGCGTGCACCGGCCACCAGCCGAACAGGAAATCGAGCTTGCCCTGCGTGACGCGCGCTTGCGTCACGGTAAGCAGGTTCAGGTACACCATATAGGTGAGCAGCGCGAAGATCAGGTTGATCGAGCGACCGGCACGCGGGTTGACAAAGGCGAGCGGGATGGCGAGCAGCGCCAGAATCAGCGCCGAGAGCGGCATGCCGATGCGCCACAGCAGTTCGCCGCGGCTGGCACTGGCCGGATTCTGCAGCAACGCCAGCGTGGACATGCTCTTCTCCGTGGGCACGGGCTCCCCGCCCGCCGGCGCTTCGACGCGGCCCGCATAGCGCTCGAATTCCATCACCCGGTAGTCAGCGTCGCCGGGCACGCCCTCATAGCGGCGCCCGTCGAGCAGCACGATGAAGCGGTCGCCGTTGGGCGCTACCTCCACCTGGCCCTTGCGGCTGAACATCACGCCGTCGCGGCCATGCTGCACCGTGCTGACGAACACGTTCTGCAGCACCGTGCGGTCGCCGGATATCGACTCGACGAAGAACACGCGCTCCTTGGACCCGGTCTCGCCGAATACTCCCGCACTCACCCGCGACACGTCGTCGCGCGTGTCCACCCGTCTCCGGTACTGCTCGCCCATCTGCACGGTCCACGGCGTGATCACGAACGACAGCGCCGCGATCAACGCCACCAGCGGCGCCGCGAACACCAGCACCGGGCGCACCCACGCCGCCAGCGACAGCCCGGAATTGAACCAGATCACCATTTCCGAATCGCGGTAGCTGCGGGCCACCGTCAGCAGCACGGTGATGAACAGGGTCAGCGACAGCAGCACGGGCAGCACGTTGAGCGCGAAAAAGCCGAGAAAGGCGATGACCGCGTCGGAGGGGATCTTGCCGCCGGCCGCCTGGCCGAGCAGCCGCACCAGTCGCGTGGTGAGCGCGATCAGGAACAGCGTCAGAAACACCGCGGTCGCCAGTTGCGCGAACTCCCGCAGCAGCGCCCGGTGGAAGATCATGCGATACTGAAAAAGGTAAGCATCAGAGGGGATTGCGATGGAATTTAGCATACGCGCGGTGGTGCCCGCGCGGGCACGGACCGGGTGCCTGGTGCTCGGGGTCTACCAGACCGCCGGCGCGGGCGTCCCGCGGCTGACGCGCGCCGCGCAGGCCGCCGACCGTGCCGCTGGCGGCAACCTGCGCGAAGTCCTGGCGCACGGCGATCTGAGCGCCAAGGCGGGCGCCACGCTGCTGCTGCACAAGGTGCCCGGCCTCGCCGCCGCGCGCGTTCTGCTGCTCGGCCTGGGCGAGGAGAAGGAGTTCGGCGAGACGGCGTTCCGCGACGCGGTGCGGGGCGCAGCGGACGCCTTGAAGGGGCTCGGCGCGAAGGATGCGCTCGTTTACCTGACGGACCTCAAGGTCGCAGGACGCAATGTCGCGTGGAAAGTACGGCACGCGGTGCTCGGGCTGCGCGAGGCGTTTTACCGTTTCGAGCAGCTGAAGACGCAAAAGAAGTCGCCGTCGCCGGCACTGGCCGAGGTCACACTGGCCGCGCAGAGCGAACCGGTGACCCTGCAGGCGCAAGCCGCGCTGCGCGAGGCTGCGGCCACCGCCGACGGCGTGGACCTTGCGCGCACGCTGGGCAACCTGCCGCCCAACATCTGCACCCCGAGCTACCTCGCCGAAGAGGCGCGCAAGCTCGCGCGCCAGTTCAAACTGGGGCTTGAGGTGCTCGAGCGGCGCGACATGGAAAAGCTGGGGATGGGGGCGCTGCTCTCCGTTGCGCGTGGCTCTCATCAACCGCCCAAGCTGATCGTGCTGCGCTACGCAGGTGGCGCGAAAAAGCAAAAGCCGCTGGTGTTGGTCGGCAAGGGCATCACTTTTGACACCGGTGGCATCTCGCTGAAACCCGCCGGCGAAATGGACGAGATGAAATTCGACATGTCCGGCGCCGGCAGCGTGCTCGGCGCGCTGCGCGCGCTCGCTGGGATGAAGGCCGCCGTCAACGTGATCGGGGTCGTGCCGGCCTGCGAGAACATGCCGGGCGGCGCCGCCACGCGGCCGGGCGACGTGGTGACGACACTCTCGGGCCAAACGGTCGAGATCCTCAACACCGATGCCGAAGGCCGCCTGATCCTGTGCGACGCCCTCACCTACGCGGAGCGCTTCCAACCCGAGGCGGTGGTGGACATCGCCACCCTCACCGGCGCCTGCGTGATCGCACTCGGCCACGTCGCGACGGGCCTGTTCGCCAACGACGAAAAACTCGCCGGCGAGCTGCGTGCAGCAGGCGACGACGCCTGGGACCGCGTCTGGCAGATGCCGCTGTGGGAGGACTATCAGGAGCAGCTGCGCTCCAATTTCGCCGACATGGCCAACATCGGCGGCCGCCCCGCCGGCAGCGTCACGGCAGCCTGCTACCTGTCGCGCTTCGCCCGCAAGCTGCGCTGGGCGCACCTCGATGTCGCCGGCACGGCCTGGAAGAGCGGCCGCGACAAGGGCTCGACCGGCCGGCCGGTGCCGCTGCTGGTGCGGTTCGTTCTGCGCCACGCCGGGCGATGACCAGCATCGATTTTTATTTCAACACCGCCGACAAGCTGCAGGTGGCCTGCCGCCTCGCCGGCAAGGCGATGGCGCAGGGCAAGCGCCTGCTGATCTACGCCCCACAGGCCGATACCGCGCAGCGCATCGACCGCATGCTGTGGACCTGGCAAGCCACCGGCTTCGTGCCGCACTGCGGCGCCCAAGACCCGCTGGCGGGCGATACCCCGGTGCTGATCAGCGCAGAAGTTGATGCGGATGCGGCGTGCGTAGTGCTGCTCAACCTGGCTGCCGAAACGCCACCCGCCTTCGAGCGCTTCGAGCGCCTGCTCGAGCTGGTAACGCCGGACGAGGAAGACCGCCGCGCGGCACGTGCGCGCTACCGGTTCTATCGCGAGCGCGGCTACCGCATTGCCGACCATGACCTCGGCGCGGAAGCTGGCGGTGCGCAGTGAGTGAGGGCGGCGAGCGCGACGCCGATCCGCTGGTCGAACGGGTGGACGCGCTGCTCAAGCACCGCCAGGTTGTCGCCACGGGGAGCGCGGACGACGTGCCGGTGCTGACCGAGATTGTCGAGCCCGGCGCCGCGGAGGCGCTGGCGTTCGAGCTCGAGCGCGCGGTCCTGCAGCGGCTCGAGGCGGAGTTGCAGCCGGTGCTCGCATCCGCACTGCGCGCGGCCGTCGCCGCGGCTGTCAAGCGCGAGCTCGAGGCGCGCAAGCTCGACGCCGGCTTGCTCGCCGGCAAACGCCCCGCCGACTCCGGCGGCTAATCATGTCGCTGGACAAGAGCTTCGATCCGCGCGCGGTCGAGCGCCGCTGGTATGAGCGCTGGGAGTCCGCGGGCTGGTTCGCACACCGGGGCGATGCCCTGCCCGCCTATTGCATCCAGTTGCCGCCGCCGAATGTCACCGGCACGCTGCACATGGGCCACGCCTTCCAGCAGACGCTGATGGATGCGCTCGCGCGCTACCACCGCATGCGCGGCTACAACACCAGCTGGGTGGTGGGCACCGACCACGCCGGCATCGCCACGCAGATCGTGGTCGAGCGCCAGCTGCAGGAGGAGGGCAAGTCGCGGCACGACCTCGGGCGCGAGAAATTCATCGAGCGGGTGTGGCAGTGGAAGCAGCAGTCCGGCGCCACCATCATGGGCCAGATGCGGCGCCTGGGCGCCTCGGGCAACTGGACTTACGCCGACACGGAAGGGCAGCAGGCGGGCTATTTCACCATGGACGCGATGATGTCGCGCGCCGTGGTCGAGGTGTTCGTGCGGCTCTACGAGGAGGGCCTCATCTACCGCGGCAAGCGGCTGGTGAACTGGGACCCGGTGCTCGGCACCGCGGTGTCAGACCTGGAAGTGGACAGCGAAGAGGAAGACGGCAGGATCTGGGAGATCCGCTATCCGGGAGAAGGTTTCAGCCTGACGGTGGCGACCACGCGCCCCGAGACCATGCTCGGCGACGTCGCGCTGGCGGTGAATCCGACGGACGAGCGCTACACGAAGTACGTGGGCAAGCGCGTGCAGTTGCCGCTCACCGGGCGCGCCATCCCGGTGATCGCCGACGACTACGTGGACCCCGCTTTCGGCACCGGCTGCGTGAAGATCACGCCGGCGCACGACACCAACGATTTCAAGGTTTGGGAGCGGCACCAAGGCACAGGCGTTTTTCGAAGTCTTCCTGAAAATGGCTTGATCGCAATATTCAATCGGACCGCACACCTTAAGAAAGGACAGCTCGACGAATTCACATTCGGTCATCGAGCTTCAAATGTGCAAGGTAGCCGATTGGCGGACAGAGAACTCGCTGGAACTCTCTCATTTGAATTGATCCCAGAGCAGTACAGAGGACTGGATCGATTCGACGCTCGAAAGGAGATTCTTAAGGACCTGCAGCAAGGTGGTTTTCTTGTTTCTGAGAAAAGCTACAAATTGCCAGTGCCTCGATCCGGACGAACGGGGGTGATCATCGAGCCAATGCTGATGGAACAATGGTTCGTCGATCTCACCCGAAAAACGCGAATCGACGGAAAGCCAGGTCCTGGCGGCCATATTGCAATGACGCAGCCTGCGATCGACGCTGTCGCCACTGGCAAAGTGAGGTTTTTTCCAGAACATTGGGATTCAACTTACAACCATTGGTTGGAGAACATTCAGGACTGGTGCATATCTCGTCAGCTCTGGTGGGGTCATCAGATCCCCGCGTGGTACGACGACGAGGGTCGCTACTACGTTGGCCACGATGAGCAGGAAGTGAGGAAAAACCACGGGCTCAAGGGTGCGCTTACGCAAGATTCAGATGTACTTGACACCTGGTTCTCCTCGCAACTTGTGCCGTTTAGCTCGCTGGGCTGGCCGGAGCAGACAAAGGACCTAGAGACCTTTCTGCCCTCCTCCGTGCTGGTGACAGGTTTCGACATCATCTTCTTCTGGGTGGCACGAATGATCATGTCGAGCCTGCACTTCACCGGCAAGGTGCCGTTCCGCCACGTCTACATCAACGCCATCGTGCGCGACGCCGAGGGCGAGAAGATGTCGAAGTCGAAGGGCAACACCCTCGACCCGCTCGACCTGATCGACGGCATCACGCTGCCCGAGCTGCTGGCCAAGTCCACGGTCGGGCTGCTGCGCACCGAGCACAAGGAAAAGATCGAGAAGTACGTGCGAACACACTATCCGAGCGGCATCCCGGCGTTCGGCGCCGACGCGCTGCGCTTCACCTTCGCCGCGCAGGCGACCTTCGCGCGCACGCTCAACTTTGACCTCAGCCGCTGCGAGGGCTATCGAAACTTCTGCAACAAGCTGTGGAACGCGACGCGCTTCGTGCTGATTAACACGCAAGGCAAGGACTGCGGGCAGGACGAAAAGATGGCGGTCGAGCTGTCCGCGTGGGATCGCTGGATCATCAGCACGCTGCAACGCACCGAGGCGGAAGTGGAAAAAGGACTCGACGAATACCGCTTCGACAACGCCGCCGGCGCCATCTACCGTTTCGTGTGGGACGAGTATTGCGACTGGTACGTCGAGATCGCAAAGGAACAGCTCGCCAAGGGCAACGAGTCCCAGCAACGCGGAACGCGCAGAACCCTAGTGCGCGTGCTGGAAGCGTCGCTGCGGCTCGCGCACCCGATCATCCCGTTCATCACCGAGGAACTCTGGCAAATCGTCGCGCCGCTCGCCGGCAAGACCGGTGAGACGATCATGCTGGCACCCTATCCAAAATCGCAGCCCGAGAGGATCGATGAGGTGGCCGAATCGGAGATTGCGCAGCAGAAACTGATGGTGGATGCCATCCGGAACTTGCGTAGCGAGATGAAGATTGCGCCGTCACAGCGAGTCGAAGCCATTAGCGCTGGCCCACAAGATACCGGACCGCTTTTTCTGTCCATTAAGTCCCTCGCAAGGCTCTCGGATGTTGTGTACGTAAGCGACGACGAGCTAAGTAGAACAGATGCACCGCTCGCGATTGTTGGAAATACGAAGTTAAAGCTGAAGATCGAGGTGGACGCGGCCGCCGAAGCAGCGCGCATCGGCAAGGAAATCGCGCGCCTGCAGGGTGAAGTCGCCAAGGCGCGCGCCAAGCTCGCCAACGCCTCCTTCGTCGAGCGCGCCCCTGCCAGCGTGGTGGCACAGGAGCGCGAGCGTCTCGCCGGATTTGAAGCGACGCTCGAGAAGCTCTCCGCCAAGACGTGAACCTCCCGCGCGGGCTGCGCGCCTTCCGCCACCGCAGCTTCCGCATCTACTTCCTCGGCCAGGGCGTTTCCCAGTTCGGCACCTGGCTGCAGCTGATCGCCACCAGCTGGCTCATCTACCGGCTCACCGGCTCGGCCTTGTGGCTGGGCCTCGCCACCTTCGCGCTGCAGCTGCCCTTCCTCCTGCTCGCGCCCTTCGCCGGCGTGTGGGTGGACCGCCTCAGCAAGCGCAGCGTGCTGCTGGTCACCAACAGCATCGCGTTCGGGCAATCGCTGGCCATGCTGGCGCTGGTGGCCGGTGGCCACATCGAGCCCTGGCACCTGATCGCCGGCAACGCAGTGCTCGGGCTGGTGAACGCCTTCGACAGCCCGGCGCGTCAGTCCTTTCTTATCGAACTGGTCGAGGGGCGCGACGACCTGCCCAACGCCATTGCCTTCCAGTCGGTGCTGATGAACGGCGCGCGCTTCGTCGGCCCGATGATCGGCGGGGCGGTGATCGCACTGGCTGGCGAAGTTTGGGGGTTCGCGCTGAACAGCGCCTCCTACCTGGCGGTCCTCGCGGCGCTCGCCGTGATGCGCGTGCAGGCGCAGCGGCCGGAGACCGCGGAGGCCGGCTGGCTGGCGCAGTTCACTGCGGGGTTTCGCTGGGCTTATGGCTTCCTGCCCTCGCGCAGCATGCTGCTGCTGCTGGCCATGGTGAGCCTCGGGGTGCAGCCCTACCAGTCCCTTGCGCCCTACTTCGCGCGCGATGTCTTCGGCGGCGACTCGCAGACCCTCGGCTGGCTCATCGGCGCGGGCGGCCTGGGCGCCGTATCCGGCATGCTGTACCTCGCACTGCGCCATTCCGTGCGCGGCCTGCTTACGGTGATCGGCTATGCAGCGGCCGCGGCCGGATTGGCGCTGATCGGCTTCGCCTATACGACGCGGCTGTGGCCCGCGCTTGCGCTGGTCTACGTCACCGGCATGGGGATCATGCTTACCGCGGGATCGGCCAACACCGTGCTGCAAACCATCGTGGAGGACCGGCTGCGCGCGCGCGTCGCCGCGATCTACATCATGTCCTTTCTCGGCATGAGCCCGCTTGGGGCGCTGGCCGCGGGCTGGGCGGCGCATTACGTCGGGCCGCCGGCGGCGCTCGTTGCGGGCGGCATGCTCGCTCTCGGCGCGGCTTGCGTCTACCTCATCCGGCTGCCCGCCATCCGGCGCGAAATCCGGCCGGTATACGAGCGCCTGGGCATCGCGCCGCGCGCCGGCTAGTAGTTCTTGTAGAGGCCAGGATCGAACGGCACCTTGCGGCCGACCAGCCACTCGAGCATCACCAGCTCTGCGTCGCTGTGGTTCACCACCGGCGCGCGCATGATCATCTGCGGCGCGCCAGCGGCCATGATGTAGCGTGGCTGGTCGTGGTGCGTGGTCTTGATCGTCTCGCGCGCCGCCGGGTTCTGCAGGGGAACCAGCTCTGCCTCGCCGTAGCAGGTGCAGACATAGGTCTTGTCCGCTGCGCTTTCCACGTACACCGCGGTGCCGCGGATGCCGATAGTCGCGGTCTGCGCGCGCAGCGTCTTCGCCTGACCCGGCTGGTACACCGACAGCAGCGCCCCAGTGACGATGCGCAACACGTCCGCCGCGCCACCGCCCACTTCGACGCGGGAGTTGGCGCGCAGCAGGAACGCGTCGCGATTGACCACGAACACGATCTCGCCGCCCGCGGCGGTGTTCACAGCATCGCCGGGTTTCACGTCCATGCCGCGCCTGGCGGGCGCGCCATTGATGCGCGCGTCGCCGCGCACCCGGTATGCGCCGCGCTCGATGTTGCGCGCGGCAAGCGCATCGCGCACCAGGAGCAGCGCCGCGGCGCCCTGCAGCAGGCGGCGCCGGTTCAGCACGCGCGCGACTCTTGCGCGGTCGGCCACGCGGTGTCGAACCGCCAGCCGTGCTGTGCCTCGATACGCTCGCGGAAAGTCGCCTCCAGGTCCGGCGCGGCCGCGATCGGTGGTGGAAAACTTCCTTCGATCAGCGCGCACGCGCCGACCCGGGCGGCGCTGAGGCGCGCCACACTGCGCCCGTGCAGCCAGATAGCCTCCCCCTCCAGGTAGGCTGGCAGGCCGAAGCGCCGGCAGGTGGCGATCGCCGGCATCGCGCCCCAGGCCAGCCAGCGCCAGACGCGTCCGGGCGCAAGACGCTGCGGCGCGATCAGTGCGAAAGTGCTCGCACCCGCCGCGCGCAGCCAGAGCAGGATCGGGTCGGCCGCCGGCTGTTGGGCGGCAGCAAGCGCGGCAGGGTTCGCGCCGCCGTCCGCCAGTTGCATCCGCATCCAGCGCGCCGATTGCGCCACGTCTATATCGTCCGCATGTGGAAGGCGAACACCTTGACCAAGGCTTATATATCAGAGCCGCGGCGCTGTGCAATAATCGCCGCGCACCATGGACACCGAACCCGGCGCGACGGCGACGCAGGATCTGCCCGCCGGCAGCCGCTGGCTGGTCACCATCGCCCAGTTGCCCACGGAGGATCCCGCGGCGCGCATGCGCATGCTGCGCACGCTGGAGTCGCTGGGCGCTGCGGTGATGCGCGAAGGCGTCTACGTGCTGCCTGACTCGCCAGACAACCGCCGTGCGCTGGAGCGCCTGGCGCGCTACGTGGTGCAGAACTCCGGTATCGCCAGCGTGCTGCGCGTCGAGGCTGCGAGCGCCGCGCAGGACGAACAGCTGAAGCGCCTGTTCGACCGTTCCGCGCGCTACGACTCGCTGACCAAGACCATCGAGAGCCTGCGCGTCGGCTTCGGCGTGTCCGACGCCAGCGCGCTGGCCCGCGTGGTGCACAAGCAGCGCCGCGAGCTCGAAGCCATCGCCGCGCTCGACTTCTTTCCCACGGCTGCGCGCGGCCGCGCAGTGCAGGCGCTGGCCGATGCCGAGTCCGCGGTGAAGAAACTGCTGTTCCCGGCGCAGGCAGCGGGTGCTCCGGCCGTCGACGAGCCGATGCAGGCACGCGCCTGGGCCACGCGGCGACCGCTGTGGGCTGACCGCCTCGCCTGCGCCTGGTTGATCCGCCGCTTCATCGATCCGGAGGCCAAGCTGCAATGGCTGGACAAGGGTGCAGGATGCGCGCCGGGCGTCATCGGCTATGCGTTCGAAGGCGCGCGCTTTGCCAACAGCGGGGCGCGCGTGACTTTCGAGCAGATGCTGGCCGCCTTCGAGCTGGGCACGAACGGTGCGCTGGTCCGCATCGGCGGCATCGTGCACTTCCTCGAAGTGCGCGGCACGCCGGTGCCGGAAGCCGCGGGCGTGCAGACGCTGCTGCAGGGCGCGTCGCGCCGCGCAACGAGCGAAGATGAGCTGCTGCGCGAGGCGGTGCAGACCTTTGACCTGCTGTACGACGCCTACTCCGATACGCGCGAAGCGACGCGCGGCTGATCAGCGTTTCAGGTCTTTTAAATCCTGCGCGTGCATGGCGCGCAACTCCTTCAACCGCGCATCCACCACTGAAAGTTCGTAGAAGTTGCCGTCGCCGGCGGCCTGCGCCAGCTGCAACTGCTCGACAGCGGCAGGCAGGCTGCCGCGCAGTACGTACAGTTCGGCCTGCGCCTGGTGCTGCAGCAGCCGCTTGCCGAGCCCGGCGTAAAGCTGCGGCTGCAGCGCGCGCAGGCGCAGATCGCGCGGGTTCTGGCGCAGCGGCTCCGCGAGCGCAGCGAGCGCCTCCGCATGGCGTCCCGCTTGGCGCAAGGCTTCGACATGGTCGTAGACCAGCGGCAGCCAGTCGGGATAGCGCTGCAGCGCCTGGCGCACAGTGCTCAGCGCGCCAGCGGTATCGCCGACGGCCTGCTGCACCCGTGCCGCCAGGGCCTCGATCATCGGGCTCACCGCGCCCGTAGCGCGCAGCCCCGCGAGCGTGGTTTGCGCTTCGTGCACCTGGCGCGCACGCAACTGCGCCACCACCAGCCCGTAGCGCGCGGCAGCCTCGCTGGCGTAGCGCCGGTCGCGCACCGCCGCGGCGAAATGCACCACCGCCGAGGTCGACTCGCCGCTCTCCGCGCGCAGCTTGGCGCGCACCAGGTGGAATTCGAGGCCGTCGAGGTGCTGGCGGTAGGGCGCAGCGGCGGCGCGGCTGCCGGCGTCGGCGATGCGCTCCGTGGTCATCGGGTGCGTGCGCAGGTAGCTCGGCACCGTGCCGTCGTCGGCGACGCGCGCCTGGCGCTGCATTTTCTCGAAGAACAGCGGCATCGCATGCACGTCGAAACCGGCCGCCGCCAGCGTCTGGAAGCCGACGCGGTCGGCTTCGCGCTCGAACTCGCGCGTGTAGCCCAGCTGCTGCTGCACGGCGCCGCCCTGCGCCGCCGCCGCGGCGCCGGACGCCAAGTCCGGGCGCGAGCGCCCGATCAGGATCGCGGCGGCGAGCGCGATCAAGGTCGGCAGCTGCATCTGCTGCTGCACGCCGAACATGCGCGCGATGTGGCGCTGGGTGACATGCGCGATCTCGTGCGCCAGCACCGAAGCAACCTCGGACTCGCTCGCCGCGGCGGTGATCAGGCCGCTGTGCACGCCGACGAAGCCGCCCGGCAGCGCGAAAGCGTTGATCGCGGCGTCGCGCATGGCGAAGAACTGGAAGTCGCGCTGCGCCCCGGGCACCGCAACCAGCAGGCGCCGCCCCAGACCGTCGAGATAGCGCGCCACCTCGGCGTCGTCCAAGTACGCCGGGTCGCGCTCGCGGATCTCGCGCACGATGCTCTCGCCGATGCGCCGCTCGATTTGCGGCGTCAGCGCAGCGCCGGCGGCGTCGCCGAGCTCCGGCAGCGGCTGCGCGGGCGCGCGCGTCGCCGCGCACAACGCGGCGAGCACCCCGGCGAGCAGCACAAGCATCAGGCGCATGCGGATATGATACCGTCGCCCCCTGCAAGTTCCGGAGCAAGCATGTCGCGCAAACCGAAGCGCAGGCTCACGCATTTCGACCAGCGCGGGCGAGCTCACATGGTGGACGTCGGCGCCAAGGCGCAGACGCACCGCGTGGCAGTCGCGTCCGGCCGCATTCTGATGCGCGCGGCGACGCTGCGCGCCGTGGTGGCCGGCCGCTCGAAGAAGGGCGATGTGCTGGGCGTGGCGCGCATCGCCGCGATCCAGGCGGCCAAACGCACGCCCGAGTTGATCCCGCTCGCGCACCCGATCGCCATCACGCGCGCCGCCGTGGAATTCGAGCTCGACACCCGCCGCAGCGCGATCGGCATCGCAGCCACCGTGGAATGCCGCGGCCGCACGGGCGTCGAGATGGAGGCGCTCGCCGCTGCCGCGGTCGGGCTGCTCACGGTCTACGACATGCTCAAGGCGGTGGACCGCGGCATGGTGCTGACTGATTTGCGGCTGGAGGAGAAGCGCGGCGGCCGATCCGGATCCTGGCGCCGAGCGCCGCGATGAAGCTCAATTTCGCCAAGCTGCTCGCCATTCTGGCGCTACTGGTCATGGCTGCGGGCGGCTACGCCTGGCTGCAATCGCGCGGCGGCGCGGGCGAGCAGAAGCTGCGCATCGTCAAGGTCGAGCACGGCGCCTTGCAGGCGGTGGTGGCGGCAAGCGGCACGCTGAACGCGGTTACCACCGTGCAGGTCGGCTCGCAGATTTCCGGCCAGGTGAAGGAGATCAACGCAGATTTCAACACACAGGTCAAGAAGGACCAGGTGATCGCGCGCATCGACCCGCAGACCTTTGAGCTGCGCGTCAACCAGGCGCGCGCCGATCTCGACGCCGCGCGCAGCGCGGTGGCCGTCGCGCGCTCCGGTCTCGCCGCGCAGCAGGCCGAGGTTGGCCGCGTAAAAGTGACGCTGCTCGATGCGCAGCGCGATTACGAGCGCAAGAAGTCACTGGTGGAAAGGAATTTCATCTCGGGTGCCGAGCTGGACAAGGCGCGTACCCTGCTCGATGCCACGCGCCAGCAGCTCAAGGCGGTAGAGGCGCAGATCCAAGTCGGCGACGCCCAGGTGCTCAGTGCGCTCGCCACCGTCAAGCAACGCGACTCGTTGCTCAAACAGTCGCAGGTGGACCTTGAGCGCACCATCATTCGCGCGCCGGTGGACGGCACCGTGATCCTGCGCAACATCGACGCCGGGCAGACCGTCGCCGCCAGCCTGCAGGCGCCGGTGCTGTTCACCATCGCGCAGGACCTGCGCGACATGCAGGTCGAGGCGGCGATCGACGAGGCCGACGTCGGGCGCCTGCGCGTCGGCCAGCAGGCCACATTCACGGTCGACGCCTTTCCCAGGCGCAGTTTCAACGGCGAGATCCGCCAGGTGCGCAAGTCCCCGGTGAACGTGCAAAACGTGATCAGCTACACGGTGGTGATCTCGGCCGCCAATCCGGACCTGTCCCTGCTGCCCGGCATGACTGCGAACGTGCGCGTAGTGGTCGAGCGGCGCGAAGGCGTGCTGAAGGTGGCGAACGCGGCGCTGCGCTTCCGCCCGGCGGGCGGGGCCGACGGCAACCTCGCCCCCGCAACACTGCCGTCCCAGCAGGTCGCCGGCGATGCGGCGAAGCAGTTCCGGCAGCGCGTCTACACCGAGCTCAAGCCCGACAATTCGCAAAAGGCGAAGCTGGACCAGGTGTTCGACGACGCACGCATGAAAATAGCCGCGCTGCGCGAGCTGCCGCAGGAAGCCGACCGCCGCAAGGCGGGCGAGCGCCTGCGCGCCGAGTCGCGAGTGCGTGTGATGGAACTCCTCACCGAAGCTCAAAAGCCCGTCTACGAGCGCCTCCTGGCTGAATTAGGCGGCGCCCGTGCCGGCACCGCCGCCGCTGGCCGCCTGTGGATTCCAGGCGCGGACGGCCACCCCCAGCCGGTAGACGTGCGCACCGGCCTCACGGACGGCACCAGCACTGAACTGCTGGAGGGGCCGCTGAAGGAAGGCGCTGAGGTCATCCTGGGGCCGGGCGAGCCGCCGGCCGCGGCGAAGAAGGCCGGTGGGCCGCGGATGTTCTGATGGCGAAGCCGCTGATCCACACGCGCGACCTGGTGAAGGTCTACCGCATCGGCGACAACGAAATCAGGGCGCTGGCCGGCGTCAGCGTCGACATCGCGCAGGGCGAATTCATCGCCGTGATGGGGCCCTCGGGCTCGGGCAAGTCGACCTTCATGAACATGCTCGGCTGTCTCGACCGCCCGACTTCGGGCGAGTACGAGCTAGGCGGCAAGCGCGTGTCAGAACTCGCCGGCGACGAGCTGGCCGCGGTGCGCAACAGCAGCATCGGCTTCGTGTTCCAGAACTTCAACCTGCTGGCGCGCACCGCGGCGGTCGAGAACGTCGAGCTGCCGCTGGTCTATGCGGGTGTCGCGGCCGGCGGGCGCCGAGCCCGCGCGCTGGAAATGCTGGCCAAAGTGGGCCTGGCCGACCGCGCCGGCCACCAGCCGGCGCAGCTCTCCGGCGGCCAGCAGCAGCGCGTGGCGATCGCGCGCGCGCTGGTCACGCGCCCGCTGCTGATCCTTGCTGACGAGCCGACCGGCGCGCTCGACTCGCGCACCAGCCTGGAGATCATGGGGCTGCTGCAGGAACTCAATCGCGGTGGCATGACCGTGGTACTGGTGACGCACGAGGCCGATGTCGCGCGCTTCGCGCGCCGTGTGCTGTACTTCCGCGACGGAGTGGTGGTCAAGGACGAAGCCAACGCGATGCCCGAGGCGGCATGAGTCTGCTCGGCCTGCTGCGGGTGGCGATGCGCGCGCTGGCCGTGAACAAGCTGCGCAGCGCGCTCACCATGCTCGGCATCATCATCGGCGTGGCCGCAGTGATCGTGATGATCGCGGTAGGCGCCGGCGCGCAGGCGCGCGTCGAAGAGCAGATCCGCTCTCTCGGCTCCAACCTGCTGCTGATCCTGTCGGGCAGCACCACTGCCGGCGGCGTACGCATGGGATTCGGCTCCAACCTGACGATCTCCGAGGACGACGCGGCGGCGATTTCACGCGAGATCCCGCAGGCCACGGCGGCGCCCGCGATTCGCGGCACTGCGCAGATCATCTGGGGCAATCAGAACTGGTCGACAGTGATCTTCGGGGTCACGCCCGAATACCTCGAGGTGCGCCAATGGGAGCTCGCCAGCGGCTACGCCTTCGGCCCCGCCGACATGGCAGGCGCCACCAAGGTGTGCCTGCTCGGGCAGACGGTGGCGCGGCAGCTGTTCGGCGGCGGCGACCCACTCGGCCAGGTGATCCGCGTCCGTCGCGTCCCCTTTACCGTGATCGGCGTGCTCGAGTCCAAGGGCCAGAGCATGATGGGCACCGACCAGGACGACCTGGTCCTGATGCCGATCAGCACCGCACGCAAGCGCGTGCTGGGCGCGTCCAACCTCGCCAAGCAGCGCAGCGTCGGCACCATCTGGGTCAAGGTGCATGAGGGCCACGACATGAAGGCCGGCGAGGAGCAGGTGCGCGCGCTGCTGCGCCAGCGGCACCGCCTGCAGCCCGGGCAGGACGATGATTTCTCGCTGCGCAACCTCGAGGAGGTTGCGGCCACGCAGGAAGCTTCCAGCCGCGTGCTGGCGCTGCTGCTGGCGGCAGTGGCCTCGGTGTCGCTGGTGGTCGGCGGTATCGGCATCATGAACATCATGCTGGTCTCGGTGACCGAGCGCACGCGCGAGATCGGCCTGCGCATGGCTGTCGGCGCCCGCACCCGCGACATCCTGGGCCAGTTCCTGGTCGAGGCGGTGACGCTGTCGCTGATCGGCGGCCTGGTGGGCGTGGCGCTAGGCATGGCGGCAGCCTTCGGCATCGCGCAGCTGGCTGGCTGGCGCATCGTGCTCTCGCCGGAGGCAGTACTGCTGGCAGTGGCTTTCGCTTTCGTGATTGGCGTGTTCTTCGGCTTTTACCCGGCGCGCAAGGCGGCGCGCCTCAACCCGGTCGAGGCACTGCGCTTCGAATGAACGCGCGCAGCGCGATGCGCCACCTGGCCGGCGCAGGCGTCATCGCGGCCCTGGCCGCGGCGCTCTACGTCCCGTTCCTCAACAGCCCGTGGGTGTTCGACGATCGGATGTTCTTTGCCGGGGGACCGGCGTTCTACCATTACGCAACCACGCCTTTGGGTCTGGGACTGCGCCTGCCGCCGTACTTTTCGCTCGCCATGACCGAAACGATGGGCGGCAGCATGCAGGTGCATCGCGGCATCAGCCTGCTGTTCCACATCGCCTGCGCACTCGCGCTGTACCGGCTGCTCTACGACCTGCAGCGCCTGGCGGCGCAAGCCGGCCGTGCCGCCGTGCAGGAGGCCGGTTTCGACTCCGATGCGGCAGTGCGCGCGGCGATCGTCGCGGCGGCGTTCGCCGTCCATCCGGTGGCGGTGTACGGCGCCGGTTACCTGGTCCAGCGCAGCATCCTGTTCGCGACCCTGTTTTCGCTGCTATCGCTACTTTTGTTCCTTCGCGGGCTGCGCCAAGGCAAGCTCTCGGACGCGATCGCGGCCGCGGTGCTGTACTCGCTCGCCGTGTTATCCAAGGAGCACGCCCTGCTCCTGCCGGCCGCCGCCCTGCCGCTGCTTGCGCTGGCGGGCGTACCGTGGCGCTTCGCGCTGCGGCACATGGCGCTCTACTGGGCGGCCTGCGCGCCTGCCGCGGTTTTCGCCCTCCTGCTGAGTACGGGCGTGATCGGGTCCGCCTATGAGGACGCCTTTCGCGCGATTGTGTCCCAGATGGAAACTGCGGGCGACGAGGGCGTGGCCGCCAGCCCCCTGTCGATGAGTATCGTGACGCAGGCCGGCCTGTTCTTCAGGTACCTGGCGCTATGGTGGTGGCCCGACCCGGGGGCAATGTCGGTCGACCTGCGCGTGGATTTCCTCGGCACCTGGTCGGCGGGCTGGATCACCGCCAAGGTGCTCGCGTTCATCGCGTGCGGCGCATTGGGAGCCGCGCTGTCGTGGCAGCGCGGCGCGGCGCGCATCGCCGGCTTCGGGCTGCTCTACTTCTGGCTGCTGTATCTGGTGGAGTTCAGCGTGGCGCGCTTCCAGGAACCGTTCGCGCTCTACCGCAGCTACCTCTGGGCGCCCGGCATCGCCTGCATCGCCGTGGCCGCCCTGTCGAAGGTGCCGCAGCGCGTGGCGATCGCGGCCGGCGTCGTCGCCTGTCTCGCGCTGGGCTATGCGGCGCGCGACAGGCTCAGCAGTTTTTCCAGTCCACTGCTTCTGTGGGAAGACGCGGTAACAAAGCTTCCGCAGCAGACGGTGCCCTGGGGATCTCGCACCATGTACAACCTTGGCAGGGAATACCTGTACACCGGCCAACCAGGCAAGGCGGTCGAGATCGCCGAACGCTGCATCGCGCTCTACCCGGAGACGGCGCAGTGCCGCTACGCGCGCGGCGCGATCCGCCTGCAGCAGAAGGATTTTGAGCAGGCGCGCGCCGACCTGAGCCGGGTAATCGAAATGCAACCTGCCAGTGCCATCGTGCACCATCGTCTCGGCCTGGCGCTGGAAGGGCTCGGCCGCATGGAGCAGGCGCACGCCAGCTACCGGCGGGCGTCGGAACTCGGCTACAAGGGCGCCGACCTGGAATTGGAGCGCCTGCGTTCGTCCGACGCGAAACCAGCCTCGCGCCGATGACCCCGTTGTCGCCTTTCGTGCCAGAACTCACTGTTGTCGTGCCGGTGTACAACGAGCGCGCGAATATTGCGCCGCTCGTCTCGCGGCTTTCTGCGGCCCTGTCCGGGATCGCCTACGAGGTGGTGTTTGTCGACGACTTTTCTCCCGACGGCACCGCCGAAGCGGTGCGCACAGCCGCCGTCGACGATCCGCGGTGCCGACTGATCAACCGCTGCGGCCAGCGCGGCCTGGCGGGCGCCGCCGTGCAGGGCATGCTGTCAGCGCAGGCCCCGCTGGTCGCGGTCATCGACGCGGACCTGCAGCACGACGAAATGCTTCTGCCGCGCATGAAGGCGGCGCTGGAGGACGGGCCGGCGGACCTTGCGGTGGCTACGCGCTACGCGGCGGGCGGCAACGCTGGTTCGCTGAGCGGCTTGCGGCAGGCGCTGTCCGCGCTCGGCGGACAGCTGGTGCGCCGCCTGTTCGGCATCCGGCTGAGCGATCCGCTGAGCGGTTTCTTCATGGTGCGGCGCGAACTGGTGGAGAAAGTCGCGCGGCACCTGAGCCCGGACGGCTTCAAGATACTCGCTGACCTGGTCATCTCCGCACCGCGCACGGCGCGGATCGTGGAATTACCGTACCGATTCGGGGTGCGCGAGCACGGCGAGAGCAAGCTTGACGGCAAGGTCGCACTGGAGTTTGCCGCCCTGCTGCTGTCCAAGTTGAGCGGTGGGGCGCTGCCGGTGCGCTTCATCCTGTTCTGCGTCGTCGGCGGCCTGGGCATCGTCGTGCACCTAGCCGCTGCCTGGGTGCTGCTGCAATTCGGCCAAGCTTTCATCACCGCGCAGTTGTGCGCCACTGCGGTCGCGATGACCAGCAACTTCTACCTCAACAACGCGTTCACGTACCGCGACCGACGGCTGCACGGGCCGGCTGTATTGCGCGGGCTGGTGTTTTTCTACTTGGTGTGCGGCTTCGGTGTGATCGCCAATGTCGGCCTGGCGGGCGTTCTTTTCCACCAGCAGCCGATATGGTGGCTGGCAGCGCTCGCTGGTGCGTTGGTGGGCACAGTATGGAACTACGCCATCAGTGCGACCCTGGTGTGGCGCCAGCGTTGAGCCGCAGCCGCCAGGCGCGCACGAGGGCGACACTCAGCGCCACCAGCAGCGCCAACAGGGCAGCAGCCGTGATGGCGTCGGCGGCCTGCTGCCATGCCGGCCGCTGGAACTCGAAAGCCTCGTAGCGCAAGAAACGCTCCGCGGCCGCTCGCTGCTCGAGGCGGAAATGATCGCCGGGTGCGCAGCCGTTGGCGCCCGGAAACTGGTAGCAGGCAGGGTTCTTGAGGTTGAGCGTGCCATCGCCCAGATCGTCCAGCGCCGGCCCGGGGCGCAGCGCACCGAACCGCAACCGCTCCAGCCCGTAGCCGAACATGGGTTGGTAGCAGAGCAACTGCGAATAGCCCCTGGCGAGATCATCGTTCCGGTCCTGCGGCACCAGCAGAAGGTTTTCCCGGTCCACACGCACCGACAGGTGGGTGACGGCGGGTACCGGCGCGCCCGCGCGCAGCGTGCGCCAGCTCTGCTCGATCGCCGAGGCGTTGTAGGCACTCGCCGCATCGACGGAGCGCTGCGCCGTCGCGTTCCAGGCCACGGTCGCGGCGGCGGCTAGCACCGCGAGCAGCGCGCGCCAGCGCCCCGCCGGGACCACGCGGTCCAGCGCCAGGCCGGCGAACAGCGCGACCAGCGGAATATACAGCGCGAACCAGCGCAGCAGGCTGCTGCTGGAGCCGAGCAGCGGCACGTTCTTGAGTAAGGCGTGCCACTGCGTCTGGTGCCAGTTCAGCAGGACCGGCAACGCGAGCACCGCCGCGATGGCGCCGGCCACGAGCCAATTGCGCGGGCGCCGCAGCGTGACTGCCCCTGCGATTAGCAGCAGCGCAGCGGCCGGCCCGAGCCCGTACTCCCACTCGTGCCGTTCGAGCGGCAGGCCCAGGTTGGAGAGCAACGGCCCGGCTTCGGCGGCAGGTGGCCGCCAGAACAACGAGCGCAGCAAGATCTGCAGCGCCTCGACCAGGCTGGCGAACCCTGGCAAATCGTATTCATCGCGCGGAAACTGCTGCAGGAACGCGAGGCCGGCGGAGAGTCGCTGCGCGCTCAGCGCCGCGGCCGCCAGTCCCGCCATGGCGAACAGCAGCCATGGCGCCGCCCGATGCCCGTGCGTCGACCCGTGCACCAGCAGGATAGCGGCGACGGCGAGCGCCACCGGCGCAATCCCATGCACCATGCCGGCATGGAACATGTAGGCGAATATCAGCCCACCCACTGCGGCCGGCCAGTATCGGCGCCCTGCGCCGCCGGCCAGGAACGCCCAAGCCAGCCAGGGCGCGAGCATGAACGGATGAAACGTGAGGTGGCCCGCGATCATTCGGTGCGTGAAAAAACCGCCAAACAGGAACAGCACCGCGGCGGTCGCCGCAGCCCAGTGCGATGCCGCCAACGGGCCGCGCATCAGCAGGTAGAAACCGCCGGCACCCAGGACCGCGAACATCACCAACGTGATGCGTACCGCAGCGATGGGCCCGAACGCGAACGTCGCCCATTGCGGCAGCGAGTAGTAGGCGACATTCAGGTCGCCGAGGAAGGGCACGCCCGCGCACTGTCCCGGGTTAAACCAGGGCAGCGCGAACGGACCGTTGGTCTGCAACCAGAATTGTCCGGCCAGCAGATTGGGCAGGTGCAGGGAGTAGTCGTGGCCCCAGGGCGCACCGCTGGCGGGAATCTGCGGCAGGTATAACCACAGATAAGCGCAGAGACATGCCAGGAGCAGGAACACAGCCCGCGGCAAGCTCGCGCCCTCCTCAGTTGCGTGCGGCAAGTTGCGCCAGATGGCCAGCCACCGCAGTGATCACGCCGGACCAGTCGCCGTCGCGCTCCTGGCGGAACAGGCGCATCGTCGGATACCAGGGATTGTCCTCGCGCCCGATGTGATAGCGCCAGTCAGGCGCATGTGCGGTCAGAACCCAGACCGGCAAGCCCATCGCTCCTGCCAGATGCGCCACCGAAGTATCGATGGTGATTACAAGGTGGAGTTGGCTTGCCAGCGCCGCCGTGTCGGAGAAATCGCGAATGCGCGCGCCCAGGTCGATGAGCCGCATCCCTGCCGGCGGCGCAGCCGCCTGCCCCGCCGCCTCGCCCTTCTGCAGGCTGTAGAAGGTAACGCCGTCCTGCGCCAGTGGCGCCAGCATGGAGAGCGAGATCGAGCGCTTGCGGTCGTCCCACTGCTGCGGGCGGCCCGCCCAGACCAGCCCGACCTTGAAGCCTGCCACCTGATCGCGCCACTGGAGAACGCGCTGCGCATCGGCATGCACATAAGGACCGTTCCACGGCACGCTGTCGAGCGTGGTACCAAAGATCCCGGGCAGGCTCATCAGCGGCGCATGGGCGGCAAAGTCGGGAAGCGCTTCGCCTTGGGCAACCACGCGCTGCACGCCTGCGACGCGCTGCATCAGGCCCACCAGTTCCGGTTGGCATTCCAGCACCACCTGCGCGCAACGCTGCGCCACCAGTGGCGCGTACCGCACAAACTGCAGCGTGTCCCCCAAGCCCTGCTCCGCGTGCAGAAGGATCGTGCCGACCGGGAGCGCGCCGCCGCCCCATACGGGCTGCGCGAAGCGCCGCGCCGGCGCATTGAACGCCGGGATGCGCCAGCGCCATTCGTAGTCCTTCCAGCCCGCGGCGTACTCGCCAAGCAGGAGCAGCACGAACGAGCGGCTGAAATGGGCCTCTGCCAACGCCGGGTTCAGCTCCAGCGCTCGCCCATAGGCTTCCAGCGCCTCGCCGTTCCGGCCGAGCTCGCGCAACGTGTTGCCCAGGTCGTTAAAAGCCAATGCGTCGCCCGGGTTGGCCTGCGTGTAGCGAAGGTATTCTTCGGCAGCCCGCTCCAGCGCGCCGGCATCGCGCACGATGGAGGCGTAGTTCTGGTTCGCCTGCGGCAGGCCGGGATCCAGGTCGAGCGCCCGGCGGTAGGCAACCAGCGCCGCCTCGAGCTTACCCTGCATGTGCAGCACGCTGCCGAGATTATTGTGCGCGCGCGCGTGTTGCGGCTGCAATTCCACAGCGCTGCGGTAACTGGCCTCGGCCTCGGGCAAGCGGCCCGCGCCCTGCCACAGTCTCCCGGCGACGAAGTGAGGGGAAGCCGAAACCGGGTCCGCGTCTGCGGCGCGCTGTGCCCAGCGCAAGCCCTCGTCCAGTTGCCCGGTATCCGCAGCAACAGCCGCCAGCAGGCACATGGCCTTGGCGTCATCTGGTTTGCGTTGCAGGAGCGCCCGGCATAAGCGTCGCGCCTCGTCGAGCGCACCGCGCTCGTAGGCGGATTCAGCCTGTTGCAGTAGGGCCGCGGCCTCCGGCAGCAGCGCGCCGAATTTCGATCGGATCCAGGTAAGCATCGCTGCCGAATAATGCCGAAAAAAAAGGCGCCCCGAAGGGCGCCTTTTTCTGTTGCTTGCTGCCTGGGCTTAGTAGCTACCGCGGCAGGAGCCGGGCAGGTACTTGGACGAGATGCTGGTGCCATCCGCCGGCAGGCCGCAGCGCCAGCCATGCAGGCCGAAGCCCATGTTGCCGGCGGGCGCCATTTGCGCAATCGCCGCAACGGTCTGGCTGGCCATCGGCGCGATCGAGACGGCACCGGCCGGGAGGCCTCCCGCGGTGGTCGCGACGACTACGCCATTGACATCGCTCACGATCGAGGCAACGTATTTCGAAGTGCCGGCGGCGGTTTCACAGCCCCAGTTCATGGGCCCGGGCGTGGTGCCGCCCGACTGGTACACCTCGGTGATCGAGGTGCGGCAGGCGCTTAGTGCCAAAATCACCTCGGACATCTTCGCCCGGATGGTGTAGTCCTGGTACGCGGGGAGCGCCACCGCGGCCAGGATGCCGATGATCGCAACCACGATCATCAGCTCGATCAGCGTAAAACCTTGTTGCAGGCGTTTCATGTGTTTCTCCTTGAGTAAAGGCATGTCTGCCGAGCGGTAAGCAGCAACTCCCGTGCCATACCCTGGGTGCCAACAAAATCACTGCCTTGTGGCCGGAATGCTGCGTTGCAGTGACCAGTGACGGCATGACATGACAATTTTGGTCACCCCTGTTCCTGAACCCGGCCCGGCGATAATCGACCCGGACTCGATGACTGCCCAACCTACTCCCGCCGAGACTGCCGACCGTCTCATTGCACTGGGGGTACAGGCGGAAAAGGCGGACAAGCTGGTGGAGGCCTGCCTGCGCTACCGCGAGGCCGTGGCCGCTGCGCCAGCCTACGCCGCCGCTCACCTGAACCTTGGCATCGGCCTTGAGGCTTCCGGCGACGCGGCGGCGGCCGTGCTGGCCTACGAGGCCGCCCTGGCCCTCGATCCAAACGAGGCCTATGCCTGTTACAACCTTGCCAAGCTGCTGTTCACCCGCGGGGAGCTGGGCCGCGCCGAGGAATTGCTGCGCCGCGCCCTGCAGTGTAAACGCGATTTTCCCGAAGCCATGGTCGTGCTGGCCAGGGTGCTCGAGTCAAACGCTGAACCCGCACAGGCTTTGTCCGTGCTCGAAGAACTTTTGCGTGACCGACCCGACCATGCGGGCGCCTTGCGCAACGGCGCACTGTTGCTGGCTCGGTTGGCGCGATGGGCCGACGCAGAGGCCATGCTGCGGCGAGTATTGGCGGTAGATTCCGCCGACGTGGACGCCCAGTGCTGGTTGGGAAACGCGTTGGTGCGCCTGGGCAGGACCGGGGAGGCGGCCGAGTGCTATCGGCGAACGCTGCAGTTGCGACCGGACTTCGCCGAAGCTCATTGCTACCTTGGCAGCATCCTGGTCGACCGCGGAATTCTCGACGAGGCGAAAACCCATCTGGAGAGAGCCGCCGCGCTTCAGCCCGGCCTTGCCGAGGCACATGTCGGCCTGGGCAATCTGCACAACGCGTTGCAGCAGCTTGAGCAGGCGGAAGCCTCTTTCCGGCGGGCCATCGCGCTCGATCCCGGTTTCGTCGAGGCATACGCCAACCTCGGCCATATTCTTGTCCTCTCAGGCCGGCCTGAATTGGCGCTGGCATCCTACGATGCCGCGTTGGCTCTCGATCCCGAGTATGTGGAGGCGCGCTGGTCGCGGGCGATGTGCCGGATTCCAGCTTTGCGCAGCGCGCAGGAAGATCTCGCAGGCTCGCGGCGCGCCTTTTCGGAGGAACTCGCCGCACTGGAGCAATGGTTCGACGCGGGCCGCAACGGCGCTGGGTTTCGCGCCGTGGGCACGCAGCAGCCTTTCTGGCTTGCCTACCAGGAGGAAGACAACGTCGCATTGCTGCGGCGCTAC
>JANNTQ010000230.1:0-11688 GCA_031394435.1 Betaproteobacteria bacterium | reverse complement strand
CATGCCGATCCACGAACAGTCGCTGATCCGCCCGGAGAATATCAAGGCGCATGAGAAGCTGGTCATCGACGGTGTGGACGTCTCCGGGCACTGGAGCACGTTCATCGAGCCGCGGGTCGTCACCGACTACAACGAGCGGCTGGAGGACGAGATCGCGGCGCTCCCGGGCGGCGAGTACGTCCATCGCTGCTGGCAGTGCGGCTCGTGCACCAACGCCTGCCCGGTCAACGCGTTGAATCCCGACTTCAATCCCCGTTACTGGATTTATCTCATCCGCATGGGAATGGAGTCCGAGCTGCTGCGCGACAAGGAGATTATCTGGCAGTGCGTGTCGTGCAACCGATGCACCTACGCCTGCCCGCGCGACGTCGTCCCCGAGGGCGTGATGAAGGCCACCGCGCACTGGCTGGAGCTGAAGGGCCACACGCCGAAGTCGAAGTCCATGATCTTCGACGAGGAGTTCACTGAGCAGGTCTTCGCGACCGGCAAGATCGAGGAAGGCCGCGTCATTCGCCGCTTCTTCGCGAAGACCGGTCAACCGCTGTTGCAGGACTGGCTGGTCGAGATGGCCCGGCGGGTGGCGAGGCGCTTGCCGGTGAAGCTCGCGATACTGATGGGGCTCTCCGCGCTGATTCGCCCGCGGACCCGCGGCTGGGCCAAGGCGCGCGAGGCGATCGGGGAGTACGTCACGGAGCAGAAGGCGAAGCAGCACCGTGCGCTCGGGCTCGAACGGCTCGTCGAGACCGCGAAGAGCGAGCTTGGCGATCGCCCCGGGCGCGCGTAACGCTCAACCGAATCGGGAGCAGGCGATGGTGGATACTCCGGCCGAAAGCAAGAAAGTAAAGTACCAGCGCGTTGCGTATTACCCGGGCTGCGCGCTCGAAGGCACGGGTCACGCCTATAACAGCTCGACCAAGGCGGTCGGCAAGGCGCTCGGACTCGAACTCGACGAGGTCAAGAACTGGAACTGCTGCGGGGCGATGGAAGTGAAGAACGTCGATCCCAAGGTGCAGACCTACCTGTCGTCGCGCGTGATGTCCATCGCCGCCAACGAGATGAAGGCGAAGGTGGTGATGGCGCCGTGCAACGGCTGCTACCACAACCTGAAGAAGGCCGAGCACGATCTCGCGCACGACGCGGCCTCGCGCGAGGCCGTGGAGCGCATCTCGAAGAAGGCCGGGCACGAGACCTACCAGGCCGGGAGCCTCGAGACCATCCACGCCCTGGACTGGATCAAGGACGGCATCGGCGAGGACGAGCTCAAGCGCCGCCTGAAGAATTCGCTCAAGGGCCTGAAGGTGGCGAACTACTACGGCTGCATGTACACGCGGCCGCGCCACATTTATCCCGAGAAGGACCAGGGGCCGGGAAGCGAGTCGACCTCGCAGCCGCACTTCATGGACGACTTGCTTGCGGCGGCGGGCGCCGAGAACGTCGATTTTCCGCTCAAGACCGCGTGCTGCGGCGGCGCGCACGTGCTCTCGGACAGCGACACCTCGACCAAGCTGGTGCTCAACATCCTGCGCGCGGCGGAAGCCGCCGGCGCGGAGGTCATCGCCACCGAATGCCCGACCTGCCACTCGGGACTGGAGATGCACCAGGTGCGCGCCGAGAAGGTGCTCGGCGAGAAAACGAAAGTGCGGATGCTATATTTCACCCAGCTGCTGGGCGTGGCGCTGGGCGTGTCGCCGCGCAAGCTCGGCGTGCACGAGAACGTCTCCGACGGGCTCGAGCTGCTGAAGGAGAAAGGGCTGGCATGAGATCGCTCGCCGAGATCGAGGCGCGGCTCGAAGCCCAGGCGCGCGCGCCGGAGTTGCTCGCCATCGCGGAGGAAGTCCTCGCGCAGTGGGTCGCCGCGCGGGGCGAGGAGCCGACGGCGCAATCGAGCGAGGGATTCCGCCTGCTGGCGCTGCACCGCCAGGGCGCGCGCGGCGTGCCGAGCTTCAACGCCTGCCGCGAAACTTGCCGCGAAATCGTCTATCATTTCAACCTCCTGCGGGCGCAGCGGGCGCCGCAGTTGGAGGCGATGATGGCATTACTCGTGAAGCACTTGCTGTTGTTCGTGCGCGGCAAGCTCGAGGTCGAGGGTCTGGGCGAGTTCTGCTGCGCGTCGCGGCCGCTGCGCCAGGAATCCCCCTCCCTTTCCCATACAGAGGGCACGCGAGATGGCTAAGGTGCGCGGCTGCAACCTGCCGGACGAGCTGCTATACGACGTTGAGAACCACATTTGGTACCAGGAAGCCGAGGACGGCAATGTGAAGCTCGGCATGACCGCCGTGGCCACGGCGATGGCCGGGCAGCTGGTGGCGTTCACCCCCAAGAAGGCCGGGCGCTCGGTCGAGGCAGGGAAATCCTGCGCCACGGTGGAATCGGGCAAATGGGTGGGACCGGCGAAGTCTGCATTCGGGGGCGCAGTGGTCGCGGTGAATGACCAGGTGGTCGCGAAGCCCTCGCTTGCCAACGAGGATCCGTACGGGGCGGGCTGGCTGGTTGTGCTCAAGCCTGTGGACTGGGCGGCCGCCAAGGCGGCACTGACGCCGGGCGCCGAGGTCTCGCCCAAGTATGAAGCGAAGATGGCGGCCGACGGCTTTGCAGGGTGCGGCGCATGACCCGGGCCGCAGCGATTGCCGAGATAGATATGGCCGAGCTGCAGTCGCGCGCGCTGCGCGCCGCGGGACTGCTCAAGGCAATGTCCAACCCGGTCCGCCTGATGGTGCTGTGTCAGCTTGCCGAGGGTGAGAAGTCGGTCGGCGAGCTCGAGCAGGTGGTGGAGGTGAGCCAGTCCGCGCTATCCCAGCACCTCGCGTTGCTGCGCCAGCGCGGCCTCGTCACCGCGCGCCGCGCGGGGCAATCCATCTTCTATTCGCTGGACGGACCGGAAGCACCAGCGTTGCTCGCCGCGCTCTACGAGGTCTACTGCAGCCACCTGCCCAAGGCCCGCGCGCGCCGTGCGGTCCCGAGCCCAGCCTAGGCGACCGGCTTGGGTGCCGGGGTCGACAGGCAGCCGAGCAGCCTCTCCATGCGCGCTCGATGCAGCGCTTCCCAGGTGCGCACGATGAGGGCCTGGTCTGCCGCAAACACGGCGCGCAGAAACGCTTCCAGCGGCTCGCGCAGCTCCTGCGTGCGCGCATCGCCCTGCGTCCAGCCGATGCGCATGCCCGACTTGAGCAGTTCTTCCGCGTTCTGCGACGAGCGCGTCAGCTCGAGGAGCTTGCGTAGTCGCGCGATGTCCTCGCGCAGCAACTGCGCCTGGAACATGCTTTGCTCCCGCGCCAGCCGGCCTTCGAGGTCTTCGATCAGTTGCATGCATGCATTGTACAGGCGGGCCGCATGAACGAAGCGAATCCCGCGCAACTGGTGCCCTATGTCAGCGGCGGCGCCTTCGTCCTCGCGTTCATTTTCGGCGCGGTCGGCAACAAGACCAATTTCTGCACCATGGGCGCGGTGTCCGACTGGGTGAACATGGGCGACACCAGCCGCCTGCGCATGTGGCTGCTCGCCATCGCGGTGGCGCTGCTCGGCTCCAGCGCGCTGCAGCTCGCGGGCGTGGTGGACCTGTCCAAGTCGATCTATCCCGGACCCAGTTTCACGTGGCTTTCCTACATCGTCGGGGGTTTTCTGTTCGGCGTCGGCATGACGCTCGGCTCGGGCTGCGGCTCCAAGACCCTGATCCGCATCGGCGGCGGGAATCTCAAGTCGCTCATCGTGTACGTGTTTCTCGGCATCGCCGCGTACATGACGCTGCGCGGTCTGTTCGGGGCGTTCCGCGTCGGCGTGCTGGAGAAGGCGTCGGTGAGTCTGCCGGCCGGCCAGGACCTGCCGTCGCTGCTTGGCGCCGCGACCGGTATGGCGAAGGCGACGTTTACTGCGCTGCTCGCCGCCGTCATCGGCGGCGCGCTGGCCGTGTTCGCCTATGCGAGCAAGGATTTCCGCGCGAACTTCGATTACACGCTGGGCGGCGTGGTCACCGGCCTGGTGGTGGTCGGCGGTTGGACCGTGAGCGGCTACGTCGGCCATGTCGCCGAGGACCCGAATACGCTGCAGGAAGCGTTCGTCGCCACCAACAGCGGGCGCATGGAATCGTTCTCCTTCGTCTCGCCGATGGCCTACACGCTCGAGTACCTGATGCTGTGGACCGACAAGTCGAAGATCATCACTTACGGCATCGCATCCGCCTTGGGCGTGATTGCCGGGTCGGCCGCCTATGCGCTCGCCACACGCAGCTTCCGCTGGGAGGGTTTTCGCGACGCCGAGGACACGGCGAACCACATCGTCGGCGGCATCCTGATGGGCTTCGGCGGCATCACGGCGCTCGGCTGCACCATCGGCCAGGCGATCACCGGCATTTCCACGCTCGCACTGGGCTCGATCATCACCTTCATCGCCATCGTTGCCGGCTCGGCGCTCACGATGAAGGTCCAATACTGGCGTCCGGGCGGCTGAGGGCCGCGGCGCGGATCAAGCGGATCGAGGCCGCAAGCACCTCGTTCCTCGCCTGGTGCAGGGGGTAGTGGCCGCAGCCGGGAATGCGCAATGTGTCCAGCCTTCCGGGCAGCAGGCGCGCCAGGGTTTCGAGTTGCGCCGCCGTGAAAAACTCGTCGTCCTCGCCCTGGATCGCAAGCACCGGGCAACGCACTCGGGCGAGATGCGGCTCCAGGCCCCAGATTTCTCCAGGCTGTTTCGCGGTCCAGACTTCGACCAGGCGCTCGAAGAGCGGTTCCGTACCCGCACCATGGTGCCGGCGCAGGCGCGACTTGAGGTCGCCCTCCCTGTAGTCCCTGACCTGGTCTGCAATCGCCGCGAAAGTGCGCGCTTCGACGAACGAGTGCGGCGACAGGGCGATCACGCCGCGCACGCGCTCCGGGTACGCCCCGGCGTAGGCGAGGGCGATCGACGCGCCGTCGGACTGGCCTACCAGGATTGCTTCGCGCACGCCGGTTTGCGAGAGCACCTCGGGCAGCGAGCCGAGCGCTTCCTGCAGCAGGTAATCGCGCGCGTAAGGCGGCGCGAGCGGCTCGGAGTCGCCGCTGCCCCAGCGGTCGTAGAGCAGCGCGCCGCAGCCGGTGGCGCGCACCAGCTGGTCGGGGAAGTCGCGCCACAGGCGCACGCTGCCCAGGGCGTCGTGCAGGAACACGAGCGTAGCCGCCTGGCCGGGCGACGCGCCGCGCCAATGGCCGCGCAGCATGCGTCCCGCCGCGCGCAGGGAAATCTGCCGCAGCGCGCTCTCCACCACCTCGCGAAAGTCGAGCGGGCTCAATCCGGGCAGCTCGCACTCATGGCGCGCGAAGAAGGCCTCTACCGCGGCCCCGGCTTCGGCCGCGGCGACGCCGCGCAGATGCGCCTCGAGGTCGAGTACGGCGCGCGCGGGGCTGATGAAGAAATCGCCGGTGATGAGCGCCTCGCGGATGCGCTCGCGCGCCGGGCCCTCCAGCCGGATGTCCGCGCGCAGCGTGCCGCCGCGCCGCACCAGGGTCGCCGAGGCCTCGCGCACGCCGTTGGCCGGCGCGTCGAGCAGTTGCACGAACTCCTCGGTGCCGAACTGCTCGTCGTGCAGCCGCTTTGCCAGCCGCTCTTCGTATTCGCTCGCCTCGCCCCATTGCGGCGCGAGGTCGAGGTGCTCGCGAAAGCCTTCCAGCAGCGCGGCCTGGATCTCCGCCAGCGGCGGCACGCGGCCGAGCACCTCGCGCAGCGTGATCACCCTGCGCCGCGCGTCGTCGAGATCGCGCCGCGCGAGCTTTTCCACCGGCACCCGGAGCGCCTCGATCATGCGCGCCGGGTCGAAGTCCAGGAGCAGCGTGCCCTGGAAAAAGAGCGTCTCGCCATCGACGACCCCGCCGGTGCCGCTCACCTTGCGGCCTTCGACCTCGATGTCGTTCCGCGGACGGAACTCCGCTGGCACGCCGAGACGCTTCAAACCCGCGGCGGCGGCGGCGCAGATGCGCGCGGCGTTTGCGGCGAGGTCGGCGCCGAGCGCGCGGCGCTCGAGCGCGAGCTCCCAGCCGATCTGGCCTTCGTCCAGGTACAGCCCGCCTCCGCCGGTGATGCGCCGGCCCACTTCGATGCCGTGACGCGCGCAATACTCCAGCCGTACCTCGTGGCTGAGCATCTGGTGCAGTCCGACAAGGACGCAGGGCCTAAAGCGCAGGAAGCGTATGGTTTCCGGGCTGCGTCCGGCATTACGCGCTTCGATCAGCGCCTGGTCGAAGGCGACATTCTCGCGGCCGCTGCGCAGGCCGGTGTCGATGACGCGGATCAGTCTTGGCATTCGGGGAACGTAGAATAGAGGATATGCGGCGCGCCCTGCTGATCATGTGTCTTGCCTGCCTTCCGGCTGCAGCCCAGACGCAAGGCACGTTCGTGCAGAAGATCCTGACGCCCGAGTCCGCCCTCAAGGCGGCGCAGGCGGCGCTGAAGAAGTGCCGCGACAGCGGCTTCCAGGTGACGGTGGCGCTGGTGGATCGCATGGGGGTGACGCAGGTGCTGCTGCGCGACCGCTACGCCGGCCCGCACACCGTGGACATGGCGCGCGCCAAGGCCTATACCGCGGTGAGCTTCCGCACCAACACCACGGCGCTCGCCGAAGCGTCGCAGGCGGGGCGCCCGCAAAGCGGCATCCGCCATCTGCCAGGCGTGGCCGCGGTGGGCGGCGCGCTGATGATCGAGGCGGCCGGCGCGCTGCTCGGCGCCATCGGCGTCTCCGGCGCGCCGGGCGGCAAAGAGGACGACGCCTGCGCGGCGGCGGGCATCGCCGCGATCCGCGACGACATCGAGTTCTGAGCTGCCGGCGCAATCTTGATCCGCAAATTGACGCTGGGCCTCGCCCTGCTCGCCGCCGGCGAGGCCCATGCCGCCGACCGAGTGTTTTTCATCGAGCCCGCGGATGGCGCGACGGTGCCTGCGCGCTTCACGGTGAAATTCGGCCTCGAGGGCTACAGGATCGGCAAGCTGAAGGACATGACGCCGGGAACGGGCCATCACCACGTGCTGATCAATTTGGGGCCCTTGCCCAAGGGCGAGCCGATTCCGGTGCACGAACAATCGAAGCACTATGGCACCGGGATTAGCGAGGCGACCTTGAACCTGCCCCCGGGCGAGTACCGCTTGACGCTGCAATTCGGCAACGGCGAGCACGAATCCTACGGCCCCGAAGCAAGCCATGCCATCACCGTGCGCGTCAGGTAGAATCCGCGCCGTACACGATGGACAAGGCCCTGCTATCCAAGACCGCGGCGGCGCTGGTCGCGCGCGGCAAAGGCGTGCTCGCCGCCGACGAGTCGAGCGGCACCTGCGAGAAGCGCTTCAAGTCGGTTGGCGTCGCGAGCACCGAGGAGAACCGCCGCGCCTACCGCGGGCTGCTGTTTACCACGCCGGGCGCGGAGCAGTTCATCTCCGGCGTGATCCTGTTCGACGAGACGCTGCGCCAGAAGACCAATGAGGGCGTGCTGTTCCCCGCGTACCTCTCGAAGAAAGGGATCCTTCCCGGCATCAAGGTGGACAAGGGCGCGATGGACCTCGCGCTGTGCCCCGGCGAGAAGGTGACCGAGGGGCTCGACGGGCTGCGGTCAAGGCTCGAGGAATACTTCAAGCTCGGCGCGCGCTTCGCCAAGTGGCGCGCGGTGATCACCATCGGCGACACCATCCCTTCGCACGCATGCATCTACGCCAATGCGCATGCGCTGGCGCGCTACGCGGCGCTGTGCCAGGAGGCCTCGATCGTGCCGGTGATCGAACCCGAAGTGCTGCTCGACGGCAGCCACACGGTGGAGCGCGCCGAGGAAGTGACCGAAGCCACGCTGCGCGCAACCTACGCGGCGATGGCCGCGCACCAAGTCTCAATCGAACACCTGATCCTCAAGACCAGCATGGTGGTGTCGGGCAAGGAATGTTCGCGCCAGGCGCCGGTGGATGAAGTCGCCGAGCGCACGATTCGCGTGTTGAAGCGCACGGTGCCGGTGGCGCAGCCGGGCATCGTGTTCCTCTCCGGCGGGCAGTCGGACGAGGCCGCCACGGCCCACTTGAACGCGATGGCGGCAATGAAGGGCTTGCCTTGGCCGCTCACCTTTTCCTACTCGCGCGCGCTGCAAAATCCCGCGCTCAAGGCTTGGCGCGGAGAGGTGAAAAACGCCGCGGCGGCGCAGAAAGCCTTCCACCACCGCGCCCACATGA
Organism: Betaproteobacteria bacterium; assembly: GCA_031394435.1. Lineage (GTDB taxonomy): Bacteria > Pseudomonadota > Gammaproteobacteria > Burkholderiales > SG8-39 > JAABQT01. The sequence goes on along the minus strand of JANNTQ010000230.1, from coordinate 3,522 downwards.
ACGGCCTCGCGGCGCAGGGCAAGTGGAAGCCAGAACTGGAAAGGCAGGTGGCGTGAGTTGGGCCCGGCACTGTACGAATCCAGCCTGAAAAGCCTGCCGCGCCTCGCACGCGGCAAGGTGCGCGACATCTACGCCGTGGGCGACGACAAGATGCTGATCGTGGTGAGCGACCGGCTCTCCGCCTTCGATGTGGTGCTGTCCGACCCGATTCCGGAGAAGGGGCGCGTGCTCAACGAGATGGCGAACTTCTGGTTCGCTCGGCTGGGCCATATCGTGCCCAACCAGCTCACCGGCATCGATCCGCAGACGGTGGTGAAGGGCGAACAGGAGAAGGCCCAGGTGCGCGGCCGCTCCGTCGTCGTCAAGAAGTTGAAGCCCCTGCCCATCGAGGCGGTGGTGCGCGGCTATATCATCGGCTCGGGCTGGAAGGACTACCAGAGGACCGGCAAAGTCTGCGGCGTCGAGCTGCCCAGGGGCCTGCAGCAGGCGCAGAAACTCGCCGCGCCGATCTTCACCCCGGCCACCAAGGCCGCGGAGGGCCATGACGAGAACATCTCCTTCGAAGAGATGGTGAATCTGGTCGGCATGGACCTGGCTGAAAAGGTGCGCGAAGTTTCCATCCGCCTGTACAAGGAAGCTTCCGACTACGCGGCGACCAAGGGCATCATCATCGCCGACACCAAGTTCGAGTTCGGCACCGATGCCAAGGGCAACCTGGTCCTCATCGACGAGGTGCTCACTGCCGATTCCTCGCGCTTCTGGCCGGCGGACTCTTACAAGGTGGGCATCAGCCCGCCTTCGTTCGACAAGCAGTACGTGCGCGATTACCTGGAGACGCTCGACTGGGACAAGACGCCGCCGGCGCCCAAGCTGCCGCCCGAGGTGATCGACAGGACTTCGAAAAAATACCAGGAGGCGCTCGAGCGCCTCACCGGGAGGAAGCTCGCATGATCGGCATCGTGATGGGGTCGACGTCGGACTGGGAGACCATGAAGGCGGCGGCGAAGATGCTGAAGGAGTTCGGGGTTTTGTTCGAAGCCAAGGCGATGTCGGCGCACCGCAGCCCGAAGGCGGTGGTGAAGTGGGTGGAGGGCGCGCCCAGGCGCGGGGTGAAGTGCATCATTGCTGCTGCTGGTGGAGCGGCGCATCTGGCTGGAGTAGTGGCTGCGCATACCACCTTGCCGGTGTTGGGCGTGCCGATGCCTTCGCAGCATTTGAAGGGATTGGATTCTTTGCTGTCCACCGTGCAGATGCCGAAAGGAGTTCCTGTAGCCACCTTCGCCATCGGCGAGGCGGGGGCGGCGAATGCGGCGCTGTTCGCGGTGGCGGTGCTTGCGCTGTCGGATAAGGGTTTGGCGAAGAAGCTGGTGAAGTTCCGCGAGAAGCAGACCGCAGCGGTCCTGAAAGCTGCGCCGCTCAAGCTGTGACACCTGAGGTACGGCGCGCCGCGGAGATTCTGCAGCGCGGCGGGCTGGTCGGGTTTCCTACTGAGACCGTGTATGGGCTCGGCGCGGACGCGTCGAGTGCTGAGGCTATTGCGCGGCTATATGCGGCGAAGCGGCGCCCTGCGGATCATCCGGTGATCGTTCACTTTGCTGATGCAGAGAAGGCTTTTGCTTGGGCGAGCGAAGTGCCGCAGGCGGCGCGCAAGCTCGCGGCGAAGTATTGGCCGGGGCCCCTCACTCTGATTCTCAAGAAGTCCGCGAAGGTGGGAGGTTTCGTTACCGGCGGGCAGGACACGGTGGGCTTGCGTGTTCCTTCGCATCCGGTTGCCCAGGAACTGTTGCGCGCCTTCGGCGGCGGCATCGCCGCGCCGTCGGCTAACCGCTTCGGGATGGTTTCACCGACCACAGCCAACCACGTGCACCAGGATCTTGAGGGGGACGTGGAGCTGGTGCTCGACGGCGGGCCGAGCGAGGTGGGCATCGAGTCCACCATCCTGGACCTGTCGGGTCCGGAGCCGGTGCTGCTAAGGCCGGGGAAGATTTCCCGTGCGCAGCTCGAGGAGGTGTTCGATCTCCCCGTACTCGCGAAACAGGCCGATTCGCCTCGGCATTCCGGAGGACTCGAGCGGCACTATGCGCCGCGCACCCCGGCTCGCCTTGTGCCGACTCATCTACTCGACCAGGAGATCGCGCGTCTGAAGGATAAAGTCGCCGTGCTCGCTTTCTCGCGGCCGGATGAGCGGGTGGATTACTGGCTGCGCATGCCGAAAGAGCCGGCAGCGTATGCGCAGAAGCTGTATGCAGCGCTGCGCGAGCTCGACGGAGCGCATTGCGAGAGTATCCTCATCGAAGCGCCGCCCGAGGCTCCGGAATGGGCCGGAGTAAGGGACAGGCTGGAGCGTGCGACGGGATGAACCGCTATCTTGCGTTGGTAGTTGCGTTGCTGATCGCTGGCTGTTCTCACACCAGCATGTCTTTGAATTCGTCGGGCTCCGCGGCTGGCAGCACCAATACAGTACGTGGGCAGATCAGCGCGGGAGGTAGTGGCGCTGCCGCGATTGGCTTGTTTGCGATTGCAATCGTAGCAATCCACGGTAGCGAGATTTCGAGCGAGGGTACGTCTTACCGCGCCAATCCTCTCGATGCGGTGACGCCGACGAAACCTGCGTCCGAGCTAGACGGCTCGCGCCGGGTCAATGCGCAGGACTGCTCGAAGCCGATCAAGGATTGGTCTGCGAATCTGAAGTGCCGGTAGGCGGGTAGTGAGAGCATCGACCGGAAGGCCCGGTCATACCTGGGCAGTGACATCACACCAATTGATAGCTGCGTCGAATCAGGGCGTTGCTCCAATTCTTGCGGCCTATCACGGTCGCTCGAACAACCGCGCGACCGCATGCTGTTGATCGGATGAGGCTTCTAGAGAGTCGGAATGCGATCGAGTCTATGATAGGCCGCACTTATGCTGACTATTGAACGTTGAACTAAACCGCTTCGCGGTGGTGGTCTGAGCTTCGCCGTCCGGCGAAGGGAATCAAGAGTGAGCGAGTTGCGGCGCGTGAGGGGAGGAATGCGCGTGCCGTGTCAGCGTCCGGTTGCGGGGATGTTCCCGCACATTCAGACGAGGAGACGGCGATGGGCGCACTGCGCAAACAAATGGACGAGGACCTGGTGGTGCGCGGCATGGTGGTACGCACGCGCGAGGCGTATTTGGGCGCGGTGTCGGGGCTGGCGAAGTACTACGGACGGCGGCCGGACCGGGTGAGCGAGGCGGAGGTACAGAAGTACCTGCTGCACCTGATCGAGGAGAGGAAGCTCGCCTGGGCGAGCTGCAACGTCGTGGCGCAGGGGCTGAAGTTCTTCTACCGCATCACGCTCAAGCGCTCTGCGGTGCAGTTCGTCATTCCGCGGGCGCGCGCGCCGCAGAAGCTGCCGCAGATCCTGTCGCGCGAGGAGATCGGGGCGCTGCTCCAGAAGACGGTGAATCTGAAGCATCGCGCGGTTCTGATGACCGCCTACGGCGCGGGGTTGAGGTTGAACGAGATCTGCCACCTGAAGCTCATCCACATCGATTCGGCGC
>JANNTQ010000136.1:0-7837 GCA_031394435.1 Betaproteobacteria bacterium | reverse complement strand
CAAGCTCGATCCTGTGATCGGCCGCGACGACGAAATCCGCCGCGCGATTCAGGTGCTGCAGCGGCGGACCAAGAACAACCCGGTGCTGATCGGCGAACCCGGCGTGGGCAAGACCGCGATCGTGGAAGGGCTCGCGCAGAGGATCGTCAACGGCGAGGTGCCCGAGACCCTCAAGGGCAAGCGCGTCCTGGTGCTCGACATGGCCTCCCTCCTCGCGGGGGCCAAGTACCGCGGCGAGTTCGAGGAGCGCCTGAAGGCCGTGCTCAAGGAACTCGCGCAGGACGCGGGCCAGTCCATCGTGTTCATCGACGAGATGCACACCATGGTGGGCGCCGGCAAAGCGGAAGGCGCCATCGACGCCGGCAACATGCTCAAGCCCGCGCTGGCAAGGGGCGAGCTGCACTGCATCGGCGCCACCACGCTGGACGAGTACCGCAAGCACGTGGAGAAGGACGCCGCGCTCGAGCGCCGCTTCCAGAAGGTGCTGGTGGGCGAGCCTTCCGTCGAAGCGACGGTGGCCATCCTGCGCGGCCTGCAGGAGAAGTACTAAATGCACCATGGCGTGGACATCACCGACCCGGCCATCGTGGCCGCGGCCGAGCTCTCGCACCGCTACATCACCGACCGGTTCCTGCCCGACAAGGCGATCGACCTGATCGACGAGGCCGCCGCGCGCATCCGCATGGAGATCGACTCCAAGCCCGAGTCCATGGACCGGCTCGACCGGCGCCTGATCCAGCTGCGCATCGAGCGCGAGGCGGTGAGGAAGGAAAAGGACGAGGCTTCGAAGAAGCGCTTCGCGCTGATCGAGGCGGAGATCGGCCGCCTGGACAAGGAATACTCCGACCTGGAGGAGATCTGGAAGGCCGAGAAGGCGCAGGTCGCGGGCAGCCAGCACATCAAGGAAGAGATCGAGAAGCTGCGCCTGCAGATGGCGGACCTGCAGAGGAAGGGCCAGTACGACAAGCTCGCCGAGTTGCAGTACGGCAAGCTGCCGCAGCTTGAAGCGCAGATGAAGAAGGTGGAGAAAGGCGAAGCCCAGTCCACGAGGGCCAGACTCTTGCGCACCCAGGTCGGCGCGGAAGAGATCGCCGAGGTGGTGTCGCGCGCCACCGGCATCCCGGTGTCCAGGATGATGCAGGGCGAGCGCGAGAAGCTGATCAGGATGGAAGACAGGCTGCACGAGCGCGTGGTCGGGCAGAACGAGGCGGTGCGCCTGGTCGCGGACGCCATCCGCCGCTCGCGCTCAGGGTTGTCCGACCCCAATCGGCCCTACGGCTCGTTCCTGTTCCTCGGCCCCACCGGCGTGGGCAAGACAGAACTGTGCAAGGCGCTGGCGAACTTCCTCTTCGATGCGGAAGAGCACCTGATCCGCATCGACATGTCGGAGTACATGGAGAAGCACTCGGTGTCGCGCCTGATCGGCGCGCCGCCCGGCTACGTGGGCTACGACGAGGGCGGCCAGCTCACCGAGCAGGTGCGGCGCAAGCCTTATTCCGTGATCCTGTTCGACGAGGTTGAAAAGGCGCACCCCGACGTGTTCAACGCACTATTGCAGATGCTGGATGAAGGGCGTCTCACCGACGGCCAGGGCCGCACGGTGGATTTCAAGAACACGGTGGTGGTGATGACTTCCAACCTCGGCTCGCACATGATCCAGCAGATGGTGGACAGCGATTACGGCGTGATCAAGCTGGCGGTGATGGCCGAGGTGAAGACCCAGTTCCGGCCGGAGTTCGTCAACCGCATCGACGAGGTGGTGGTGTTCCACGGCCTGGGCGAGGAGCACATCCGCTCCATCGCGAAGATCCAGCTCGGCGTGCTCAAGGCGCGCCTGGCGAAGATGGACTACGGCTTCGACATCGCGGATGCCGCGGTGGCGGAACTCGCCAAGGCGGGCTTCGACCCGGTGTACGGTGCGCGGCCGCTCAAGCGCGCGATCCAGTCCGCGGTGGAGAACCCGCTCGCCAAGGCGATCCTCGAGGGGCGCTTCGCCCCGAAGGACACGATCCGCGCGGACTACCGCGGCGGCAAGATGGTGTTCGACAAGGCGCCGGCCAAGGCAGCGGCCTGATCGGAGCAGGGGAACCGACCGGTTCCCCCGCACCCCTTCCCGTTATAGTGCGCGCGGATTCTGCGCGTTTGCTGCAGCATCTCCTCCCACAAGCCCTCGGTGTCCTTGCGGAACACCACCTCGAGGTCGGCGTTGATCACCGACCACAGGCCGCGGTCGATCTCGCCTTTCAGCTCGCCCGGGCGCCAGCCCACGTAGCCCACGTAATAGCGCGCGTCGTTCGGCGCCCGCTCGATCACCTGATCGATGGTGTTGGCGCGGAAGGCGAGGTACAGGCTCTTCATCACCTGCACCGAACCAGTACCCGGCGCGGCGTCGGTCTTCACCAGCGCCACCAGAGCGCCGCGCGAGAAAGGGCCGCCGTAGAACACCGGGCCGAGCACTTTCCTGGAGGGCTCGTGCTCGGGGAACAGGCTCCCCAGCGAGCGCCGGGTCGGGCGGTTGAGGATCACGCCGACGTGGCCGCCGCTGGGCGCCGGCGCCGCAAGCAGCACGGTCTGGCGGTAGTCCAGGTCGCGGAACATCGGGTGCGCGACCAGGAATATCGCGTCGTCTTCCTGCGCTTGCGCGGTCCACGGGAGAACCAGCAGCAGGATCGCGCTGGCGAGAATGCGCAGGGCTTTCACCGAATAATTGTAGCGCGATTGTTCACCGGAGTATTCAGGCCTTCGGTTTTCCGGCGCGCGCCACCAGCTCCTCCCACAGGCCGCTCGTGTCTTCGCGAAAAATCGTCGCCTCGTCCGCCGGCAGCACATACCAGCCGTCGCGGCCGAGTTCGCTTTCCAGCTGGCGCGGCGCCCAGCCCGAAAAGCCGCCATACAACCGATAGCGCGCGTTCGCGTCCGCGATCAGCGCGTCGACGATCTGTGGATGCATGCTGAGGTAGAGGCCCTTGAGCACGTGAAACGCCGCGGCCTGCGGCGTTTGCTCAGAGCGGAACACGGCCACCACCACCTCGCGCATCACCGGGCCGCCGGACCAGATCGGTTTTCCCTGGTAGCGCACGCGAGTCGGCCGGTTGAGGACCACGCCCACCGTGCTGTAGTCGGGCGCCTGGGTCACCAGCACCACGCTGCGCGCGAAATTGGCGTCGTTCAACTCTGGCTTGGCGACCAGCAGCAGGCCGTTGGGCGGCAGTTCCTGCTGCGCGGCGGCGGCTTGCGCCAGCGCTGCGAGCGCGAGGGCGAGGAGGACCCGCGTCAGCATGCTCATGGTGTTGGGCGTCATGCCGGTTTTTCGACCTGCGCAGCGGCTATGCGCCGGGATTGCGCATTGCCGGTGCAAAGCGCGGCCAAGTACGAAGGTAGGTCTGCTCGAGCAAAGGCAATGCCAACGCGCCCACCATTGCGGCGCCAAACGCAAGCAGTGCCAGGCTCTGGCTCTGCAACCAGTAGGCACAGACAGCCAGGGCGACAAAGGTCCCGAAACCGAGCAGAACAATGATTGCCTCCGAGCGATGCACGTTGAGCCGGATCGTGCTCCTGCAGTGGGAGCATTCGATCTCCATGCGGACCACGATGGCCCGGCCAAGTCTCGTCTTTCCTAGATTCGCCCGGCAGGCCGGGCAGCGGTAGTCCATCTGGAGCCCTAGTGGGATGCGACCAAGTAGGCGATTGCCAGAACCGTAATGGTAGCCCCGGCCACCATGCGCCGGGTAACGGCCTCTTCGCGCAGAACGACCGCACTGAGCAATGCCGTAATCAATGGGTAGGTCGCCACCACCGGCGCGACAAGCGAGACGGGCGCAATGCTTAGTGCGCCGTACATCATGAGCACGGCGCCACCGTTCAGCAGTCCGGTGAGCGCGAACCAGGCCACGCCTGATTGCTTAAGCTGTGGCCTCGTCGAGCGACCAAGCTGGTTGGCGCCGATGACCGTGGCCGAGGATACCAAGTAGCCGATGAGGCTCGCCGCAAACGGGCTCGGCCAGAGCACCAGGCCTGCCTTTGCGCCCGCTTGGGCCAGACCACGCACCACAGCGCCGGCGATGGGCCAGAACAGCGACCAACCGATGAAGCCCGGGCGCACGGCGTTTTGCTTCCACGAGAGGACGGCCACTCCCGCGACGATGGCCACGCAGGCAACTGCCGCCTGCGCGGGAATCTTCTCGCCAAGCAGCAAGCCCGCCGCAAGCAGGGCAAACAGCGGAGCGGTGCCGGACACCGCGCCGGTTATCGTGGGGCCGAGCTGCTCGTTCGAGCGAAACGTAAGGATCGTCACGAGGGCGGGAAAGAACAAACCGACTACAGCGAACAATAGTGCGGCCCGAACGCTGAAGCCCTCGGCATCGAAGGCGAAAGGCGCGGCCAGGGCAAACAGGACTGTTGCAGCGGGAATGCTGATCGCAGCACCTGAACGGGCGTCGAGCGTGCGCAGACCGATCCGGCCGCTGACCAGCGCGATGCCAAAGCACAGCGAACTCGACATCGCCAACGCCAACGCTGCGCCCACCTGCGGTGCCTATCGAAACAAGCTAACGCCGCCTTTGCCGAACAGAGGCCAAGCGGAATCTTAAAGGCGAACAGTCACTCGCATGAAGGTAGCGGGAATTGAAGTGCCGCCGTCAGTGCTCTTGTTCTGCGCTTTCGCCAGTTGCAAGAGCTGCTTGTGGAGCTCGTCTACCGTTCCGCTCTTCTGCGCCGCTTCGAAAGCATTCATGGTTGGGCCATAGAATCGCCTGAATATTTCGACGACATCTGCGGGGCTCTTGTCGGACGACCTGAAGTGGAACGTGTCCTTGACCATGGATATTTTCTCCTTGGGCACTCCGGCCTGAGCAAAACGCTCGATGATGTGAGTATCCACGCCCCAAGTCATTGGGCTGACGAAGCCTTCCGGAGGAGGCGGCGTAAACGATGAACTTATCTTCAGCAACTGCGACACGAATGAAGTCGCATCATTCGGGATCCAGTTGCCCATCACAATACGACCACCTGGTTTCGTTACCCGGACCATCTCCTTGGCTACGTCGAAGGGCTTGGGAGCAAACATGGCGCCGAACATGGAGAGGGTCACATCAAACGAATGGTCGCTGACCCCTTGCAGGTTGCACGCATCACCCTCTTGAAATTTCAGCCGCTTGAGACCCGCCTGCGCGGCTCGTTTGTTCCCGGCGTCAACGAGGTTCGTGGCAATGTCGATGCCAACGACTTCAGCGCCCAAAAGGGCTAGCGGAACCGCCGTAGTGCCATCTCCGCAGCCGAGGTCCAAGACCCGCAGCGGCGGCGTTATCCCGAGAGACTTGACGACTGCTTCTCCGGATTGACGCATGAATGCTGCGATCTCGGTAAAGTCGCCTTTCTCCCACAACGCTTTATTCGGATTCATGATGGCTCCCCATTTCTTCCATGGTAGCAGCGTAAAGAACGCCCAACTCACTCCGCGGCGATATTGCCGGCCTTGGCGATACGCGCGAACTTCGCGGCTTCGTCGCGCATGAAGGCGCCGAAGGCCTGCGGCGTTCCTCCGGCCATGTCGAGCCCCTGGGTGGAGAAACTCTTCTGCATCTCCGCGCTTGCGAGAACGGCCGCCACGTCGGCGTGAATTTGCGCGACGATGGCGGGCGGCGTGCCGGCGGGCGCGAGCAGGCCGTACCAGCTTGTCAGCTCGAAATCAGCAAGGCCGGCTTCGACCATGCTCGGCACCTCCGGCATCTGCGGCGACCGGTTCTTCGAGGTCACTGCGAGTGCGTGCAGGCGCCCGGCCTGCACGAAGCGCAGCACCGAAGCCACCGAAGCGTAGGTGACCTGCACGTGCCCCGCCACGGCGTCAGCGGTGGCCGGCCCGGAGCCCTTGTAGGGGACGTGCAGGATGTCTGCCCCGGTCTGCAGCTTGAACAGCTCGCCGGCGAAATGGTGCACGCTGCCGCTCCCTGAAGACGAATACGACAGCGTGCCGGGCTTCGCCTTGGCGAGCGCGACCAGCTCGCGTACGTCCTTCGCCGCCAGCGCAGGATGCACCGCAAGCACCAGCGGCGCACCGGCCAGCTGCATGATGGGCGTGAAATCGCGCACCGGATCGTAGGGCAGCTTCTTCACCGTCACCGGACTGACGGCCACCTCCGTGGCGTAGGCCATCAGCAGCGTGTAGCCGTCCGGCTTCGCCTTCGCCACCGCTTCCGCCGCGATGATGGCGCTCGCGCCGGGCCGGTTGTCGATCACCACCGGCTGGCCCCAACGCTGCGACAGCGGCTGCTGCACGAGGCGCGCGACGAGGTCGGTGCCGCCGCCGGGCAGATAGCCGACGATGATGCGCACCGGGCGGTCCGGAAAAACCTGCGCCAGCGTCGACTGCGTCGCGGCGAGAATGGTTGCGAGCACGAACGGCAGAATCAACAATGGTCTGGTCATGATTTCCGCATGTCAGTTCTGGGTGTGCGCATTATCGGATGAGGTTCTCGTCGCTCTGCAACCGGTGGTCAGACGGCATTGGCGCTAACTCCCAGCCAGATGGAATGGAAGCCAAAAAGTAGATAACCGATTCCGAGAGCCACAAGCACCCATCCGGAACCGCGGGGTATCAGCATGGCGGTGACCGAGCGAATTGTCGTCGGCAAGTATGCGCGCAGCTTGGTTGCCGCCGCCAGAAAAACCAAGGCCACGTAAATTGAAATAACACCGACCGCAATGTTTCGTTCACCAGGAACCGGTGGCGTAAAGAGCATCCATACAAAGAGCGCGACGAATACCACGCCCAAAACCATCGAAATCCGACACTGCGTAAAGTTTTCGGTAGATGTGAACATGCCGTCTAAGGTCTTGCCGAACGGCGGGCCAGTACACTGCCTCCGATTCGCAAGGCGCTGGCCGCCCGTTCATTCGACCTTGAGCCAGGCGCGTCGGCCCTAGTCATTTTGCCGATACCGTACTGACAAAAGGCGCTCTTCCTTAAATTGAACTTCACAGATGAATCTGCCAAACGAACGTGGGTCGTGGATGAAGGCCCGGCCTTCTTTGTCGGGCGGAGACATGCGATACCGAGTCTGCCGCACCATATCGCGCACCCCGGAGATCAGCGTGTCCATTGCCAAAGAGCGGCAAAACGCCTGCATGTTGCTACTTCCAACGACGAATGGCCACACTGCAAAATAAACGAGAGCCCCGAGAAGCAGCACCCCTACGATGACCGAAAGCATCTTGCGCTTCGCCATCCATTCCCCGCGGGGGTCCAACGTGGAAGCCAGCGGCGCGCGACCACCGATCGTTGCAAACCACTACCGCTCGCGCGCGTCCGCTGCGCTGCCGGGTTGGGCACCAAGTCCCGGCTCATATGGGTTTACCCGAGGCGTGGCTCGAGAAAAACATGATGACATGACCGGCGGGTTCGCGAACAGTGAATACCTCATGATCGATAGCTGCGCGAGCTTCAATCGGTGATGGGCCAAGCCCCAGAAATGAAAAGCGCCGATGGGTTGCATGCAGATCATCAACCATGAGATCGAAGGAGGCATCGTCCGGAACAATCTTGTCTTTCAGCTTCAGTATCAAGTGCGTGCCGCCACGCATTTCATAGACAGACACTTGGGGTCCGTCGAATACAGGACGCATGCCAATTGAGCGCATGAATCGCGCTGATTCCTCCATGCGGTCTGTCTGCAAGACAACGTGCGCTACGCCTACGGCAGGGCGCTGATCGTGCTCGGTCATTTTCTAGGTGCCCAACGTTCGCAGCCGCCTCAACTCGGCCACCGTCTGAACGTCCAGCTTCGCACTCCTGGCCACGATCACCCCGTCACGGACCTGCTTTCTCCACAGCGACAGCATG
>JANNTQ010000102.1:0-4955 GCA_031394435.1 Betaproteobacteria bacterium | reverse complement strand
CGACTCCGTCTACTGGCACGGCTCGTCGAAAAGCCGCATGCTGATGGCGCTGGAGAAGAGCCCCAGCGTCTGCCTGACGGTGATGCACCTCGACGGCCTGGTGGTCGCGCGCTCGGGATTCCACAAGTCAATCAACTACCGCTCGGTGATGCTCTTCGGCAAGCCGTACAAGGTCACCGAGCCGGAGGAGAAGCTCGCCAAGATGGAGGCGTTCGTCGAGCGTTTGTATCCGGGGCGCTGGAAAGATTTGCGGCCGGTAAGCAAGCAGGAGCTCAAGTCGACGACGCTGCTCGGTATGCCTATCGAAGAGGCCGTGGCCAAGGTGCGCACCGGTGGGCCGATCGATGACGACGAGGACTACGCGCTGCCGATCTGGGCCGGGGTCGTGCCGATCCGGCAGGTGCTGGGCGAGCCCTACGACGACGGGCGGGTGGCGAAAGGCGCGCCCGCTGCGCCGCGCGTCAGGCTTTAGCCTGGCGCAGCGCGCTCGTCACCAGCGCTTCGATCATCCAGCGCACCACCGCTTCGGTCTCCCGGTCGGTCGCGCCGCAGATGTCCTTCAGCACGATGAACGGCTCGATGCCGTAGTGCGATGTTCACCGGGAGTCGTTTTCCAGTTCTGAACGGTCCGAAGATCCCTGGGCAGGTCACCGTCCCACCTATCCGTTGGACGAGGTATGCGAAATGGCCGGGTGTTCAGACTTTTAATCCGTTGGTCGGCGGTTCGAATCCGCCACGGCCTACCAATCCCCCCCGCGGAGCAATCCGTCCGCAGCGTCACACGCTATTCCGGTTTGATGCCGGCAGCCCGGACGACCTCCGGCCAGCGCTTCAGCTCGCCCTTGATGAACGCGTCGAATTGCTGCGGCGTGCCGCCGACGATCTCGGCCGCCTGCGCTTCCGTGATCGCGGTGCGCACCGAGGGAACCTGAAGAACCTGGTTGAAGATGCCGTTGACGCGCGTCACGAGCGATGGGTCCATGCCTGCCGGGCCCACGATGCCGTGCCAGACGCTGACGTCGAAACCGGGGATTGTCTGTCCCGCCGGGGGCGTGTTCGGCAGTTGCGGCATCGGCCGCATCGAGGCGCCGGCAAGCGCGCGAATCTTCCCCTCCCTGATCTGCCCCAACGACGTCGAGACGGTGATGATCGCGGTGTCCGAATCGCCGCGCAGGAGCGAGAGCAGCATCTCGGCGCCCGAACGGTAGACCACGTTCACCTGGTCGATGCCCGCCTGGCTGTTGAGATAGGCCATGAACAGGTGCGTCCAGTTGCCCATGCCCGCCGATGCGTAGTTGAACTTGCCCGGCTGCTGCTTTGCCGCAGCCACGTATTCGGCCAACGTCTTGTAGGGAAGCGTCGGGCGGATGAGGATGACCGCCGGCAGGTTGACCGCGTGGATGATCGGCGTGAAGGCGGTGTGCGGATCGTAGGGCAGCTTGATGAGCGTGTGCGAGACGGCATTGGGGCCGACCTCGGCGAGAAACAGCGTGTAGCCGTCCGGCTTTTCGCGTGCCACGGCCGCCGCCGCGATGGTGCCGCCGGCGCCGGTGCGGTTCTCCACGACCAGCGCCTGCCCGTTGGCGAACTGCGCGAAGCCGCTCGCCAGGTTGCGCGACAGCGTGTCGGCCGCGCCGCCGGCGCCGACCGGCACCAGCAGGCGGACCGGCCGCTCGGGCCATTGCGCGGCCGGCTGGGAAGAGGCGGGGACGGCAGCGAAGGCGGCAATCGCAACGGCCGCGATTCCGGCGAGTCGGCCGAGGAACCGGCGCTGAGCCAAGCACGCAAACGGCATGAGAACTCCCTCCGAAGCGGAAAACGTCAAGTTTACCAATAGCGGCTCGCGCGGCGACATAAGCGCCAAAGGGCCGCAATTCCTCCGCCATGCTGCAGTCCGCGAATGACCGCTCCTGGCCGTAAGCGCCCGTTAGTCAAGGGACGGAAACCGACCCATTTCGGTCACTCGCATTTCCCGAGCAAAGAGAGATTCCGGCATCATCTACATGAAGATAGGCCCGCTCATGCGCTCACTGGCGCACGATCCACCCTGGCCGACGTTCCTCGCCAATATGGGTCTCGCGGACTGACGGCGGCTCGGTAAGGCCGCCGGGCGCCGATGCATTCGGCGCTCCGTTACGAATGCAGCGACGGCTCGTGGCGTGGCACATCGCCCACGCCGTCAGCGCCCGGGTCGCCACGCATCAGGCGGCGCACATCCGGTGCGCGAGCGCCTTCGGAATCGGAGCCCCGGCACTTCGCCGCGGCCCCGCTCCTCAGCGCTTGATGAAGGGCGCAGCGTCGCTCGCGAGCTTCTTCTGCTGCTTGATCATCTTCCTTTCCTTCGGCGTGTGCTGCGGCTTCTTCTTGCTTTCCTTCGGGGGCTTATGGGACATGGTTCGCTCCTGTGGATCGCCGAGACCATGGCGCTCTGTCACTATAGGCCAAAGTCCCTCGGTGCGCAGGTCCTCGCTGGCGCGTGGGTGTGCGATGGCGCGGCGGCCAGGTGGGGCGGCACGAAGACGAATCGAGCGTCGCACCTGCGCGTAGGTGGCCACGCGCGAGACTGAAGTTGCCCCGTTTCCGTGGACGGTTTCGCGCTTGGGTCACAAGCGGTTATCCACAGGCCGCGCGCGGGGCGGGTGATCGAGTGAACGGCCGGGAAATGTGAACGCGGTGGTTGGCGAATGACCGCCTTCGCCCCTCTGACATAGTGCGCTCACCGCCAATCACGCATCGCACCGCCGCCCGCACCGCCCATGCACGCCGCGTCGCGCACTTCGCCGCACCCGCAGTCGCATTCATTTCCCAAGTACGACCGCTCGCGCACTGACTCCAGCGGTTCAGTCCAACTGATCGTATCCGCCATGCTCACGCACGACGGATACGATCCTATTCGTTAGGTTGCATGAGACGCGCGCTCACAATTACATGGCTGGTCTGACTTGCCCCCAACAAACAGTGCCAGTGTGAAGTTAGTAAAGTCCGCTTTCAAGGGAGGCGGACGCGAAGAGCAAGACGGCAGCGCGTACGAGACGCACGCGCGCCGGCCAGCGCCGCCTTGCAGCCTCACTTCAGGTCGAAGCGATCCAGCTCCATCACCTTCGACCAGGCCGCGACGAAGTCCTTCACGAACTTTTCCTTCGCGTCCGAGCTGGCGTACACCTCGGCCAGCGCGCGCAGCACTGAGTTCGACCCGAACACGAGGTCGACGCGCGTCCCGGTCCACTTGACCTTGCCGGTCTTGCGGTCGCGGCCTTCGAACGCATCGCCCGCCGGCTTCCACTCCGTGCCCATGTCGAGCAGGTTGGCGAAGAAGTCGTTGGTCAGCGCCTCGGGCTTCCTGGTGAAGACGCCGTGCTTGCCGCCGTCGAAGTTGGCACCCAGCACCCGCAGCCCGCCCACCAGCACCGTCATCTCGGGCGCGGTCAGCGTCAGCAGCTGCGCCTTGTCGACCAGCAGGTGCTCGGCTGGGATGGATTGCCTGCCCTTCACGTAGTTGCGGAAGCCGTCGGCGACCGGCTCGAGGTTGCCGAAGGACTCGACGTCCGTCTGCGCCTGGGTGGCATCGTTGCGGCCCGGGGTGAACGGCACCTTCACCGCGATGCCGGCGTTCTTCGCGGCCTTCTCGATGCCCACGGCCCCGGCCAGCACGATGAGGTCGGCGAGCGACACCTTCTTGCCGCCCTTGGCCGACTTGTTGAACGCGGCCTGGATGCCTTCCAGCGCCTTCAGAACCTTGGCGAGCCGGGCCGGCTGGTTCACTTCCCAGTCCTTCTGCGGCGCGAGCCGGATGCGCGCGCCGTTAGCGCCGCCGCGCTTGTCGCCGCCGCGGAAGCCGGAGGCCGAGGCCCAGGCGGTCGAGACCAGCTGCGAGACGCTGAGATTGGAGGCCAGGATCTTCGCCTTGAGGGCCGCGATGTCCTTCTCGCCGACCAGCTTGGAGTCGACCTTCGGGATCGGGTCCTGCCAGAGCAGCTCTTCCTTGGGCACCTCGGGCCCGATGTAGCGGGCGCGCGGGCCCATGTCGCGGTGTGTGAGCTTGTACCAGGCGCGCGCGAACGCGTCGGCGAAGGCCTGCGGGTTCTCCAGGAACCGCCTCGAGATCTTGCCGAATTCCGGGTCGAAGCGCAGCGTCAGGTCCGTGGTGAGCATCGTCGGCTTGTGCTTCTTCCCCGGGATGTGCGCGTCGGGAATGATCTCCGGCGCGTTCTTCGCCACCCACTGCTTGGCGCCTGCGGGAGACTTGGTCAGCTCCCACTCGTACTTGAACAGGTTCTCGAAGAAATTGTTGCTCCACAGCGCGGGCGTCTTCGTCCAGGTCACCTCCAGGCCGCTGGAGATGGCGTCCTTGCCGTGCCCGGTACCGTGGTCGCTGGTCCAGCCCAGACCCTGCGCTTCCAGCGGCGCGCCCTCGGGCTCCGGCCCCTTGTGCGATTCTGGGGCGGCGCCGTGGGCCTTGCCGAAGCTGTGGCCGCCGGCGATGAGGGCGACGGTCTCCTCGTCGTTCATCGCCATGCGGCCGAAGGTGGCGCGGATGTCCTTGGCCGCGGCGAGGTAGTCGCCGCTGGCGTTCGGCCCTTCCGGGTTCACGTAGATCAGGCCCATGTGGGTGGCGGCCAGCGGCTGGTCGAGGTCCCGGTCGCCGGTGAAGCGCTTGTCGGTGCCGAGCCACTTGGTCTCGGCTCCCCAGTTGACGTCGTTGTCGGGTTCCCACACGTCCTCGCGGCCGCCGCCGAAGCCGAAGGTGCGAAAGCCCATCGACTCCAGCGCGACGTTGCCGGCGAGGATCAGCAGGTCGGCCCAGGAGATCGCCTGGCCGTACTTCTGCTTGATCGGCCACAGCAGGCGGCGCGACTTGTCGATGTTGACGTTGTCGGGCCAGCTGTTGAGCGGCGCGAAGCGCTGCTGCCCGCGCCCGCCGCCGCCGCGGCCGTCGGCCGTGCGGTACGTGCCCG
>JANNTQ010000080.1:0-12218 GCA_031394435.1 Betaproteobacteria bacterium | reverse complement strand
ACCGACGCCTGCCTGGGCTGGAAGAACTCGCTGGAGGTGCTGGCGGCGCTGGCCGGCGCGGTGAAGGACAGGCGCAAGGCCGGCAAGAGCAGGCGTTGACGTAGCCGTCAGAATCGCCGCCGTGGTCTCCTTGACGCCGCGGCAGTGGTTTGCGTTCGCCCTCGCCGACGATGCCGGCCAGCACCGCGCTGTGCTCGAGGCCTACAGCCTGGCGTTCCTCGACAAGGCGGTGTTCGCCTGATCGGCTAGAATTCCCTGCAAGCCGCGCGCCATGACCGATCGTTCCATGCTGCTCTCGCACCTCGAATACCGCGGCGACGCCACGCGCTTTGCAGGCCAGATACACGCGCTGATCCCGAAGTGTCCCCTGCTGGAGAACTTCACCCCGGCCGAAGTGCGCCAACTGACGCATTTCATGGAGGTATACCAGGCGGCCGCGGGCATGGAGGTCATCCGCGAGGGCGATGGCGGCGATTTCATGCTCATCGCGGTGGAGGGCCGCTTCGAGGTGCGCAAGCAGGACCGCTGGAACACGCCGCAACTCATCGCTGCGGTCGAGCCCGGCCACACGCTGGGCGAGATGTCGATGATCGACGGCGAACCGCGCTTCGCCACCTGCGTGGCCGTGGAGCCTGCGCTGGTCGCAGTGCTCGACCGCGAGAGCCTGGCGCGCATCATCGTCGAGCAGCCGCTGCTCGGCGCCAAGATCCTGATGGAGCTGGTGCTGATGCTGTCGCAGCGGCTGCGCGCCACCAGCGACCGCCTGATGGCGGCGCTCGACGGGCAGGACCAGCGCGGCGCGGGCCTGCTGTAAGCCGCGTGCTGCGCGGCGCGACCCATCCCGCGTGAGCCGCGCCCGCCTCCAGGTCCTCGCCGCCATCGTCGTACTGGTGGCGGCGTTCTTCGCCTTCGGCGGCCACCGCTACCTGAGCCTCGAGCAGCTGCGCACGCAGCAAGCGGGCATCCACCAGTACTACGCCTCGCACCCGTGGCAGACCGCGCTGGGCTATTTCCTCGTCTACGTGGCGGTGACGGGCCTGTCGCTGCCCGGCGCAGCGGTGCTGACGCTGCTCGGCGGTGCGATCTTCGGCCTGCTTTGGGGCACGGTGGTCGTCTCGTTCGCGTCGTCCATCGGCGCGACGCTGGCGTTCCTGGCGTCGCGTTTCCTCCTGCGCGACTGGGTGCAGCAGCGCTTCGGCGACAAGCTCAAGCCGGTCAACGACGGCGTGGCGAAGGAGGGCGCGTTCTACCTGTTCGCGCTGCGCCTGGTGCCGGCGTTCCCTTTCTTCATCATCAACCTGGCAATGGGGCTGACGCCGATCCGCACCTGGACTTATTACTGGGTGAGTCAGCTCGGCATGCTCGCCGGGACCCTGGTGATTGTGTACGCCGGGACGCAGTTAAGCGAGTTCCGGCTGTCCGCGGGGCTGGTGATCGCCTTCACGCTGCTGGGGCTGTTCCCCCTGGCGGCGAAGAAGGCGCTTGGCGCGCTGAAAGCGCGCCGCGTGTACGCGAAGTGGCGCAAGCCGGCGAAGTTCGACCGCAACCTGGTGGTAATCGGCGCGGGCTCGGCCGGCCTGGTGTCGGCCTACATCGCCGCCGCGGTGAAGGCCAAGGTGACGATCGTCGAGCAGCACCGCATGGGCGGGGACTGCTTGAACACCGGATGCGTGCCCTCGAAGGCGCTGATCAAGACGGCGCGGGTTCTTTCCACCATCCGGCGGGCGAAGGAGTTCGGCCTGAAAAGCGCGAGCGCCGAGTTCGACTTCGCGGAGGTGATGGAAAGAGTGCAGCGGGTCATTGCGCAGATCGAGCCGCATGATTCGGTAGAGCGCTACTCTGCTTTGGGCGTGGAATGCGTCCACGGCGAAGCAAAAATCGCTTCGCCGTGGATCGTGGAAATTCAAAAGCCCGATGGCTCGAAAATCGCACTTACCACTCGGTCAATAGTCATCGCTGCCGGCGCGCGCCCCTTCGTGCCGCCGATCCCGGGCATCGATCAGACCAGCTACGTCACTTCCGACACGCTGTGGGACATGCGCGAGCTGCCGCGGCGCCTGGTGGTGCTGGGCGGCGGGCCGATCGGTTGCGAACTGGCGCAGGCCTTCGCGCGTTTCGGCGCGCAGGTGACGCAGGTGGAGATGCTGCCGCGGCTCCTAGTGCGCGAAGACCCGGAGATCGCTGCGATGGTGGAAAAGCGCTTCCGCGAGGAAGGCGTGGACGTGCGCACGGGGCATCGTGCAAGGGAATTCCGCGTCGCGGAAGGGCGCAAGGTGCTGATTTGCGAGCACCAGGGGCGCGACCTGGCGATCGAGTTCGACGGCCTGGTGGTGGCGGTGGGACGGATCGCCAACACCGCAGGCTACGGGCTGGAGGAGCTGGGCATCCCGCTGACCAAGGCGCGCACCGTGCAGACCAACGAGTTCCTGCAGACCCTGTACCCGAACATCTACGCCTGCGGCGACGTCGCCGGGCCGTTCCAGTTCACCCATACCGCTGCCCACCAGGCGTGGTACGCCGCAGTGAACGGATTGTTCGGCGACCTGAAGAAGTTCCGCGCCGACTACTCGGTGATCCCCTGGGCGACCTTTACCGATCCCGAGGTGGCGCGCGTGGGTTTGAACGAGACCGAAGCGAAAGAGAAGGGCATCGCCTACGAGGTCACGACCTACGACATCGGCGAGCTGGATCGCGCCATCGCCGACGAGGAGGCGCACGGCGTGGTCAAGGTGCTCACCGTGCCGGGCAAGGACCGCATCCTCGGCGTGACCATCGCCGGCGAGCACGCGGGCGACCTGATCGCCGAGTTCGTCGCCGCCATGCGCCACGGCATCGGGCTGAACAAGATCCTCGGCACGATCCACATCTATCCCACGCTCGCCGAGGCAAACAAGTACGCCGCCGGGGTGTGGAAGAAGGCGCACGCGCCGCAACGCGTGCTGCACTACGTCGAGAGGTTCCACGCCTGGATGCGGGGCTGATACGCAAGCTCTCGGTGGTCGTCCCGGCGCTGAACGAGGCCGCGGGCATCGAGCGCTGCCTGCGCGCCCTGGCGCCGCTGCGCACGCGCGGCCACGAGGTGATCGTGGTGGACGGCGGCAGCGGGGACGGCACACCCCAGCTTTCGGCTCCCCTTGCCGACCGGGTGATCTCGGCGCCGCGCGGCCGGGCCCTGCAGATGAACGCGGGCGCCGCGGCTGCGTCGGGAGACGCCCTGCTGTTCCTGCATGCCGACACGATGCTGCCGGCGGATGCAGACCGCGCGGTGCTCGCGGCGCTCGTCTCGCGCGCCTGGGGCCGTTTCGACGTGGCCATCGATTCCCGGGACGCGAGGCTCGCGCTGGTCGGGTCCTGCATGAACTGGCGCTCGCGCCTCAGTGGCATCGCCACCGGCGACCAGGCGATTTTCGTGCGGCGCGCGGATTTTCCGGGTTTCCCGCGCATCGCGCTGATGGAGGACGTGGCATTCAGCAAGGCGATGAAGCGCGTATCGCCGCCCGCCTGCCTGCGCGAGCGGGTGCGGACTTCGGCGCGGCGCTGGGAGCGGCACGGCGTTGTGCGCACTGTGCTCCTCATGTGGCGCCTGCGGCTGCTGTACTGGCTGGGCGCCGATGCCGATGAGCTGGCGCGCCGATACTCGCACTAGGGTCATCGTCTTCGCGCGTGCGCCGCGCGCAGGAGCGGTGAAGACGCGCCTCATTCCGCTGCTGGGACCGCAGGGCGCGGCGCGGCTGCATGCGCGCCTGCTGCGTCGCGCGCTGCGCACCGCGCGCGCCGCGAGGCTTGGCGCGGTGGAACTGTGGACGGCCGAGCGGCGGCAACGGGGAGCAGACCTCGGCGAGCGCATGCTGCACGCGTTCGCGCACAGCCTGCGCCGCGCGGCGCGCGTGATCCTCATCGGCTCCGACTGCCCGGTGCTGCACGCTCGCGACCTGCGTCAGGCCGCGCGCTGGCTCGCGGGCGGCGCCGACGCGGTGTTCGCGCCAGCGGAGGATGGAGGCTATGCGCTCATCGCGCTACGGCGCGTGTCGCCCCGGCTGTTCCGGGGCGTGGATTGGGGCGAGGCGCGGGTGATGTCGCAGACGCGCGAGCGGCTGGCCGCGCTCGGTTGGCGCTGGCGCGAGCTGCGCGAGGTGTGGGACGTGGACCGGCCGGAGGACTACCGGCGGCTAGAGCGCTCCGGACTTCTTTAGCAGCGCCGCGATGCGCTCCGCCATCAGGCGGTAGCCGCGCGCGTTCGGGTGGATCGGGTCGGACTTGAGTTCGGCGTTGCGCAGGATTTCGCCGATCACCTTGCCTTCGTAGGGGATGCCGAGCTCTTTGGCGATCTCGGCGTAGAACTTGGGCGGCGTCACCAGCAAGCCCTTTTCCGGCGTACCGATCAGCAGCACCTCGCTGCCCTTGCTCCTTGCCAGGGCGATCATGCGGCGCAGGTTGGCAGCCACTTCGGCCTGGCGCAGGTTGCGCAGGAAATCGTTGCCGCCGGTGCACAGCACGAGCAGCTTCGGCTGGTGCTGATCGAGCGCCGCCGGCAGGCGCGCCAGTGCCTGCGCGCTCACTTCCCCGGGCACGCCCTCACGCACCACCTTGCGACCGATAATGCGCTCGAGCTGCGCGGGGTAGCTCTCTGCCTCCGCTGCCCCGGTGCCGAAGGTCAGACTGTCGCCGAATGCGAGGACCACGGCATCCGGCGCAAGGCGCGCAAGCTTCGGCGCATCGCCGCAGCCGGCGAGTGCGAGCGCCGCGACGCAACAAAGCGCGAGCCGCCATGCTGACTCAGACGCGAAAGTGCGCATCGGCGTGCATGCTACACTTGCTGCGAGAGAGAGCCAGCGGCGCCGGGCAGCGAAAATGGGGGCGCCGGGAAAAGAGCTGGAGGAGAAGCATGGTCATCAAGAGTCCCAAGGATTTCTGGGCGGGAGTGATGTTCATCGCGTTCGGCGCCGGCATGGGCGTGATCGCGGTGAAGAACTACCAGATGGGCAGCGCGCTGCGCATGGGGCCCGCGTACTTCCCGACCGTGCTCGGCGGCATCCTCGCCGTGCTCGGCCTGATCCTGCTGTTGCGCGCGTTCGTGCTCAAGGGCGGCAAGATTCCGGCCTTTCACTTCCGCCCGCTGCTGTTCATCCTTATTGCCTGTCTCGCCTTCGCCTATACGCTCAAACCGCTCGGACTCATTGGCGCCATCCTGCTGCTGGTGTTCATCAGCGCCTATGGCGGCGACGAATTCAAGTGGAAGGAAGTGGCGATCCTGTACGTGGTGCTGATCGTCTTCTCGGTGCTGGTGTTCGTGAAGGGGCTGACGCTGCCCTTCCCGATCTGCCCCGCGGTGCTCGAAGACTTCTGCCGCTTCTAGGGAGCGCGCGATGGAAATCCTAAGCAACCTTGCGCTCGGTTTCGGCGTCGCGCTGTCGCCCTTCAACCTGCTGATGTGCCTGATCGGCGTGCTGCTCGGCACGCTGATCGGCGTGCTGCCCGGGGTCGGCCCGGTGGCGACCATCGCCATGCTGCTGCCGATCACCTTCAACCTGTCGCCCATCGCCGCGCTGATCATGCTGGCCGGCATCTACTACGGCGCGCAGTACGGCGGCTCGACCACCGCGATTCTGGTCAACATTCCCGGGGAATCCTCCTCGGTGGTCACCTGCCTGGACGGGTACCAGATGGCGCGCCAGGGCCGCGCCGGGCCGGCGCTCGCCACTGCGGCGCTCGCCTCTTTCTTCGCCGGCTGCGTCTCCACGCTGATCGTGGCGTTGTTCGCGCCGCCGCTCGCCGAGGTGGCGCTGAAGTTCGGACCATCAGAGTATTTCTCGCTGATGGTGCTCGGCCTGGTGGCGGCGGTGGTGCTGGCGCATGGGTCCCTCATCAAGGCGATCGGCATGGTGATCCTCGGGCTGATGCTCGGGTTGGTGGGCACCGACGTGAATTCCGGCGTGCTGCGCTTTGCCTTCGGCGTCTCGGAGCTGGCCGACGGCATCGGCTTCGTCACGGTGGCAATGGGCATGTTCGGCCTGGCCGAGATCATCGCCAACCTCGAGCACAAGGGAACGCGCGAGGTATTCACCAAGAAGGTCACCAACCTCTGGCCGACCAGGGAGGACTTCAAGCGCATCTGGGCGCCGATCCTGCGCGGCACCTTCCTTGGCTCGGCGCTCGGCATCCTGCCGGGTGGCGGCGCGCTGCTGGCGTCTTTCGGCGCCTACACGCTGGAAAAAAAGGTGTCGAGATATTCGCACGAGTTCGGCAAGGGCGCGATCGAGGGGGTGGCCGCGCCGGAAGCGGCCAACAACGCCGGCGCGCAGACCTCCTTCATCCCGCTGCTCACGCTCGGCATACCGTCCAACGCGGTGATGGCGCTGATGATCGGCGCGATGATGATCCAGGGCATCGCGCCGGGGCCGCAGGTGATGACCGAGAGGCCGCAGTTGTTCTGGGGCATGATCGCCTCGATGTGGCTGGGCAACCTGATGCTGGTGGTGTTGAACCTGCCGCTGATCGGCATGTGGATCAAGCTGCTGACTGTCCCCTACCGCATGCTCTATCCCTCGATCCTGGTATTCATGGCGATCGGCGTGTTCAGCCTGTCGAACAACCCCTTCGACGTGTTCCTGATGGCCTTGTTCGGGCTGCTGGGCTACGTCTGCGTCAAGCTCGAATGCGAGCCGGCGCCGTTGATCCTCGGCTTCATCCTCGGGCCATTGATGGAGGAGAACCTGCGCCGGGCGATGCTGCTGTCGCGCGGCGACCCGCTGGTGTTCTTCCAGAAGCCGATCAGCGCCACCTTCCTCATCGTGTCGATCATCCTGCTGGTGGTCATCGCGCTGCCCAACCTGCGCAAGAAGCGCGAGGAAGTGTTCGTCGCGGCGACCTAGGCGACGCCGGACTAAAGCGCGGCGATCGTCTGTACCTCGATCAGGTACTGCTCGCCGACCAGCCGGTCGATGATCAGCAGCGTGTTGGGCGGGTACTTGCCGTCGGGGAACATCTTCGGGAACTCGCGCAGCCGCCAGGCCATGAACTTCGGGATGTCCTGCGAGTGCACCAGGTAGGTGGTGAACTGCGCGACGTTGCCCCAGCCCGCGGCGGCCGATTTCAGCGCGGTCTCGATCTGCCGGAACACCCCAGTGCACTGCGCGTCGAAATCGTCCCCGGGCGCGAGCATGCCCGCGATATACAGCGTCTCCCGCGCGTGCATTACTCGTGTCATATGCGAGTACTGGCCAAGCGGCTTGCCCAGCGCCTCGACGTTGCCCACCTTGATGTCCGCCATGCTAACCGTCCTCCTCGGAGCTATTCTTCCTGCGCTTCGCCTTGCCACGCGCCGCGAGCAACGCCTTCACGGCATACACCAGCGCGCGCCGCTCCACCGGCTTGACCAGGAAACCGTCGGCGCCCGCGGCGATGCAGCGGTCGTTGGTTTCCAGGTCCTCGAGCACCGAGACGATCATGATCGGCGTCGTTATGTTGGCCGAACCCGCGCGGATCGCCTTCAGCACTTCGAAGCCGCCGATTCCCGGCATCTGCAGGTCGAGCAGGATCGCGTCATAGGCGTAATTGCGCGCCAGCCGCAGCGCCTGCTCGCAGGTGCCGGCGAGCTGCGCCTCGATGTTCATGCCCTTGACCAGGAAGCGCGCAATGAGCAGGCGCGTGGACTCCTCGTCGTCGACGATCAGCAGGCGGTGGCGCGGGGCGGGAAACTTCTTCGCGGGCATCAGTGCTCCAGTTGCCGGGCGAGATGGTTGAAATCGCGCGCGTGGATGTCGAACGCCGGCACGCGCGACACGTCGACCTTGACCGCGGGGCCGTATTCGCTCGGGCGCGGCACGTAAGCCGTTTTCAGCCCGCAGGCGCGCGCCGCGTGCAGGTCGTCCTTGTGGGCGGCGACCATCATCAGCTCGCCTGGCTTGACCCCCAGCAGGTCGGCGGCGCCGAGGTAGGTCTCGGGATCGGGTTTGTAGTGGCGCATCACCTCGGCCGAGAGGATACAGTCCCAGGGCAGCTTCGCGTGCTTTGCCATGTTGGTGAGCAGCGCCACGTTGCCGTTGGACAGGGTGGCGATGACGTGCTTGCGCTTGAGCTTCGCCAGCCCTGCGCGCGCATCCGGCCAGGGCTGCAGACGGTGCCAGGCGCGGTTCAAGTGGTCGATTTCCTCTTCGGCGAGGCTGCCTATCCTAAAGCGCGTGAGCAGGTCATCGAGAATTATGCGGTGCAGGGCGTCGATCCTGGTCCACGGCAGTTCGCCCGAGCGCACCCGAGCCATGGCGGGCTTGTAGCCGGCGCGCCAGGCGTCGGCAAAGGCCGCCCAGTCCACCTCCAGCTTCATTTTGCGTCCAAGCGCCTGGCCCTCGCGGATGATCGAGCCGCGCCAGTCGACGACGGTGCCGAACACGTCGAACACCAGGGCCTTTACTGTGGGGAAGCGGGAAGTCATCGTCGCACTATTTCCTGCGCTCATGCTGCCAGAGAACGTCGCCGCGCTTCGCGGCGCGATTCAGCGAGCGGCCCAGGACGAAAAGCAGGTCCGACAGGCGGTTGAGATACTGGCGGGCGCGCTCGCCGACGGCCTCCTTGCGGCCGAGCGCCACCAGGCTCCTTTCGGCGCGGCGGCAGATGGCGCGCGCGAGGTGCGCGGCGGCCGCGGCGCGCGAGCCGCCCGGCAAGATGAATTCCTTGAGGGGTTTCAGCTTCGCGTTGTGCGCCTGCGTCAGTTGCTCAAGGCGCGTCACGTGCAGTTCCGAGATCATGCTGTGACCGGGGATGCAGACCTCGCCGCCGAGGTCGAACAGATCCTGTTGCACGCGCAGCAGCGCTTTTCGGATGTCCGCAGGCATCTTCTCTGCAAGAACGAGGCCGAGGCAGGAGTTGAGCTCGTCCACGTCGCCCAGCACCTGGATGCGCACGCTGTCCTTGCCCACCCGCGCGCCGTCGCCGAGGCCGGTCTCGCCGGCATCGCCGGTGCGCGTAGTGATTTTAGATAGCCGATGGCCCATGAGGAGCGCAGAATTATAGGGCCGCAAGGCGAATCCAAGGAGGAACCATGGCCAGTGTCCGCAAAGCTTCCTACTACTCGATGAAAGTGCCCCAGCGCGCGGGATCGGGCGCCCAGCTGCTCGCCGCGCTGAAGGCAGCGAAGGTCAACCTGCTGGCGTTCACCGGTTTTCCGGAGGGCGGCGGCGCGCAGGTGGACTTCGTGCCGCAGGACAACGCGAAGTTCGTCAAGGCCGCGCGCAAAGCGACGCTGAGGATTTCTTCGCGCAAGACCGTGTTCCTCGCGCAGGGCGCGGACCGCGTCGGGGCGCTGACGCAGGTCCTCGGCAAGCTCGCCGGTGCGCGCATCAACGTGGTGGCGCTGAACGCGGTGACTGCCGGCAAGCGGCGTTACGGCGCGATGTTCTGGGTGAAGCCGAAGGACGTGGCGAAGGCCGCGCGCCTGCTGCGCGCGCGCTAATAGCTGATCACTGCGACTTTCTTCAGGAAGGCGCGGTCCTTGAGCTGGCGCAGGACGAAGTCAGCCACGTCGGCGCGAGAGATCTTCGGCAAGCCCTTCAGCTCCAGCCGTTCGGCGGCGCGGTAGTTGCCGGTGCGCGGGCCGTCGGTGAGGAGGGTCGGGTAGGCGACAGTCCAGTCTAGGCTGCTCGCGCGCACGATGTCCTCGCCCGCCTTCTTGTCGGCGAAGATGTCGCTGAGGAGCAGGCGGTACATGATGCGCGGCAGTAGCGGGGCGTGGCGGCGCGTGTCGCCGACGCCGTAGGCCGAGACGATGATCAGCCGGTGCAGGCCCTGCTTTTCCATCGCGGGCACCAGCTCGCGCATGCTGCCCTCGATGAAGCCGTTGGATTTGAGCACATTGTGCAGGCCAAGCGAGCTGATCACCGCGTCATGGCCGCGCAGCGCTTCGGCGAGTGCCCGGGCGTCGCCGGGCAGGGAGCCGGTCACCAGCTTGAGATTCTTGTCGGTGAACGTGAGTTTCGCGGGGTCGCGCACGAAGGCGGTGACTGCGTGGCCTTGCGCGAGCGCCTGCTGGACGATCTGCAGGCCCGTGGGACCGGTGGCGCCGAGGACGAAGAGCTTCATGGCGCCGGCATGTTAGCTAGCTTGGCGAGAACGCGCGATAGGCCCAACTCGAGAGCAAGATCGCGGCCGCGAGCCAGATAAGGAGGATGACCACCGCCGCGGCGTAGCTCTTCGGCCGCGCGAGCGCGGCGTCGGCCTTGGCGCGCGCTTCGGCCATCGCCTCGGCGGGGATCAGGCGCAGCGCGAGCGCAATGCCGAGCGGGATCAGGATCAGGTCGTCGAGCAGCCCCAGCAGCGGGATGAAATCGGGGATCAGGTCGATCGGGCTGAGCGCGTAGGCGACCACCAGGATCGTGATCAGCCTGGCGGCGAGCGGAGTGCGCGGATCGCGCCCGGCGTAGTAGAGCGCCATGGTTTCGCGCTGCAGGGCGCGGGCCTTCGCGCGCAACGCGGTGCCGAAGCGCGCCCCGGGTTTACGCGGACTCAAGGAGGGGACAGAGGGTTGGCCTGCGTCATGGCTGTGGCACCCCAAGATCCTTGCAGATCTTTCTTGCCAAATGGTCGTTTACTTCGTTGTGGCGGGGAACAGCACTGCGCCTGTTCTGAGACGGGTTATGCCACCAAGAGTGCCTGCCACCTTCCCGAAGAAGCAAGCAGCCATGCGATGCGAGGTGCCGCAGCAACTCGCGGCGCTTCATACCGCGATCTTGAGCTCTTCATAGCCTTTTCCCGCTGCCTTCTTGGCGTCCGCGCGATTCATTTCCAGCGCTTCCCCAAGGCTGATGCGAAGGGATTCGAGCAGTTGGTCCCGCGTGCGCTCCTGACAGTTGACGCCAGGAACTTCTTCAATCCAGCCGATCCACCACTGGCCGTCCTGCTTCACCACAGCCGTGAAGGATTGGTTCATGTTGAGGCCTCCATGACCAATTGTACCCCGACGTTTTTGTTACTAATCTCCCCGGCCGGTCATGGCGCAGACCGAATTTTCCCTTTCTGCTTACTTTGTTGCCGCAGCCTCTTTCTAATCTGTTGCTTACGCCTACGGTTGCGAAGATTGCGACCAGTTGATCTGCCCATTTCTCGAACCTCTTTCTGCAATTGCTGCGATTGACCCGATAGATTACTGCCTTGTGAGAGATGGACCTCTTCGCTTCAACAGGCTTCAGACCCTTGCGCACGATAACCCGGGCGATGTGATTGACATCCAGCTCCGCATGCCTTGGCGTGATTTTGATGTCACGGTTCTTCATGGATTTGACGCGCCTCCAATCAGTCTTAGAGGCTCTTGAAGAGGAAGTGTTCTTCATGTCGAGTCGCTCACGCGCCTGGCATCGGCGAAGTCAAACCCGTGACCTCGGAGATTTGCTTTTCGCTTTCGCGCATCTCACGTAAAGCACAGTTACGCAGTGTATATACGCTTGAAAATCCGATCAAGCGCCGACGTTGCCGCGCTTTAGCGTGAAGTAGGAACCTTAATAGGCGGAATGCATTCCACCTGTTTCCGATGACCTCGCCAATCCGCCCATCTCGTAGGGTGACAACAGAATCGGGGGCTAGCGCCCTTTCTTGCGCACCTCACTCTCGATCCAGCCCTTGGCCAAGGTCGTCGTCACCCGCTCACCCTCCGCCACGCGCGCCGCATCCCTCAGCACCTCGCCTTGCGCATCGCGCGTCAGGCTGTAGCCGCGCTCGAGCACGGCGCTCGGATTGAGGCTCGCCAGGCTCGCCTTGAAGCGCTCGACCTGGGCCTCGAAGTAGTCAAAGCGCCGCGCCGTCGCAGAAGCAAGCCGCGCGGCGAGCTGCACCAGGAGCTGGCGCGAGGTGCGCAGCCGCTCGCGCGGGTGCACCAGCCGCCGCGCCAACGCGTCCACCATCTGCATCGCGTACTCGACGCGCCGCAAGGCCTCGCGCGTGGCGCGCTGCGCGAGCTCACCCACACGCGCCAGCAACTCTTCGCGCGCAGGGCTCACCATCTCCGCCGCCGCGGTCGGCGTCGGCGCGCGCCGGTCGGCGGCGAAATCCGCGATGGTAACGTCCGTCTCATGCCCCACGCCGACCACCACCGGAATGTTCGACGCGCGGATCGCGCGCGCCACGGCTTCCTCGTTGAACTGCCACAGATCCTCGATCGAGCCGCCGCCGCGCACCAGCAGCAACACGTCGCACTCGTCACGCGCGGTGGCGGTCGCCAGCATCTGCGCGAT